>NZ_VPAV01000009.1:0-88193 GCF_013418995.1 Acinetobacter sp. YH12106 | reverse complement strand
GAATAATTCAAGTGAATTTGTTTGAAAGAAGAACTTTAAAAGCTTTATTTTCACCCGATAAAATACCCATAAAACAAGAGGAAGCTCAAATGAGCTTCCTCTTGTGAAAAATTGTGGGACAGCAATGCCGTGCGGTGCTTTTTTTATGAATTATTCTGGAGTGTGATACATCAGATACAATTCATTTAAGTTGTCTGGAATTTCTTCTGCAAGTTCGTCCATTAACTGGCCATTGCGACGGAAAGTTTCCATTTGCGGATCTTCATCATCAATGCCGCTGAAGACCATGATTGGCAGAGTTAAATCTACCAGCTGTTCTTCAAATTCTTCAGTAAACCAAGCTTCTTCGTTCAGGAACATGGCATCGACAAAGCCCACACTCCAGTCACCCAAGCTTGATTCGGTGTCTGCTTCTTCAATTTCAAATGGGAATGTAATCCCTTCTTCATTGGCTAAGCTTTGACGGATAGACTCTAACCATGCTTGTACCTGTGTGATGATTTCTGCAGGCACTTTCTTTTGATTGCTATCAAAAAGCTCGTCTAACCATTTGTCGAATTTTGGGCCTACTGCAATAGCACATAAGAAACCATGGGTTGCTGCGAAATCTAGACCATGTTCATTTTGGTCACCATCTAGATATTCACTCAACAGGTCTAAATCTAAAGCACTCATCTAACATCCAAACTTAGAAAACCGAAAGGTTTAGCATAGCATTTATTCAGGCCATGCTAAATCCGAATTCGTTAATCTTCGTCATCAAAATCGTCATCATCGTCGAAGTCATAGTCAAAATCTTTGAGTTCGCGTTCCAAGCGACGTTGTGAAAGTAAGTCATCAATCAGACGACGTTTTTCCAACGACTCTTTAGCGCTCAGCTTGCTGGAAGCTTCATCGAAATTAACATCATCCTCACCGAAGCTATCATCTAGTTCAAAATCTGTAGAAGACACTAAAACTTCCTCATAGTGAAAAATGTAAATGGTTTTAGCGCTATTTATCTTGCCTAAAACCACAAGTCAAGTTTTATTTAAATTTTCGTATTTTAAAGTTGTAAATAGGGCTTTTTTTTAAGGACATTGTGTGACATGATATAATCCACCCTGCGTCCTTATGTTTTTTGACTACACATTTTTTGGTCAAATACACAGATGCCGGGGTTGGACTTGAAAATAACAAATTCATCCCCATCTTAAATTACTGAATTTCATTTTAAATATTTTATCAGACAGCTTGAACGCTGAATACTCTGATGAAATACGTAGGCTATTCACTAAATTTAATGAGCTTAAATCGTGCATAAGTTGTACGGTTTTTCCTGTCACAGATTCAACGAAGAGTAAGCAAAAGATGAGCGATATGACTTCCCCTACTTCACAAGTAGCGGCTCTGATTAGCCGAGGCAAAGAACAAGGTTACTTAACCTTCGCTGAGGTTAACGATCATCTGCCGGACTCCATCACAGAAAGCGAGCAGATTGAAGATATCATTCAGATGCTGAATGACGTGGGTATTCCTGTACATGATCGCGCGCCTGAATCTGATGATACGATGTTCGAAGATACTACAGAAGCTGCCGATGAAGTTGCAGAAGAAGAAGCTGCAGCCGTACTGGCCTCTGTAGAAAATGAGCCAGGTCGTACAACTGACCCTGTGCGTATGTATATGCGTGAAATGGGTACCGTTGAGCTTTTAACCCGTGAAGGCGAAATTAGCATTGCAAAGCGCATCGAAGAAGGTATTCGTGATGTTTTGCACTCGATTGCTTACTGGCCCAATGCGGTAGAAGTTGTACTCCAAGAATATAAAGATTATGAAGCGGGCGAACGCCGTCTTGCTGACCTGTTATCGGGTTATTTAGATCCTGAATCAGACGAAGAAATTCCTGAAGTACTCGAAGAAGAAGTCGAGATCGCTGAAGACAAGACTGACTCGAAAAAATCGACCAAGGATGTAAAACTGGACGATGATGAAGAGGAAGAAGCTGAAACTGAAGATGATTCAGAAGCTGATTCTGGTCCAGATCCTGAAATTGCCAAAGCGCGCTTCACTGAACTTGAAAATGCATGGTTGAATACCAAAACAGCCATCGAAAAACATGGTCGTGACAGTGAAGAATCTGAAGCTGCGCTGGAAGCACTGGCGACCGTATTCATGATGTTCAAATTCACGCCGCGTCTATTCGATATCATTTCAGAAATGATTCGTGGTACGCATGACCAGATCCGTGGTGCAGAACGTGAAGTGATGCGTTATGCCGTGCGCCGTGGTCGTATGGATCGTACCCAGTTCCGTACTTCTTTCCCGGGACAGGAATCGAATCCAGCTTGGTTAGATGAACAGATCGCGAAAACACCTGCAGACCAGAAAGCCTATCTGGAAAAAGTACGTCCCGATGTATTGGCCTTCCAGCAAAAGATTGCCGATATTGAAAAAGAGTTGGGTCTTGATGTTAAAGGCATTAAAGACATTGCCAAACGCATGGCCGTTGGTGAAGCTAAGGCACGTCGCGCCAAGAAAGAAATGGTCGAAGCCAACTTGCGTCTGGTGATTTCAATTGCGAAAAAATACACCAACCGTGGCTTGCAGTTCCTGGATCTGATTCAAGAAGGTAACATTGGCTTGATGAAAGCGGTAGACAAGTTTGAATATCGTCGTGGTTATAAATTCTCGACTTATGCAACCTGGTGGATTCGTCAGGCGATCACCCGTTCAATCGCCGATCAGGCACGTACCATTCGTATTCCGGTGCACATGATCGAGACCATCAACAAGATCAATCGTGTATCGCGTCAGCTTCTTCAAGAAATGGGGCGTGAACCGACACCTGAAGAGTTGGGCGAACGTCTGGAAATGGACGAAGTCAAAGTACGTAAAGTGCTAAAAATCGCCAAAGAACCGATTTCGATGGAAACACCGATCGGTGATGATGAAGATTCGCATCTGGGTGACTTCATTGAAGACAGCAACATCACGTCACCAATTGATGCTGCGACTTCAGAAGGCCTGAAAGAAGCGACACGCGAAGTTCTGGAAAACCTGACTGAACGTGAAGCCAAAGTTCTGAAAATGCGTTTTGGTATCGACATGCCGACCGACCACACCTTGGAAGAAGTGGGCAAACAGTTTGATGTGACACGTGAACGTATTCGTCAGATTGAAGCTAAAGCGTTACGCAAGCTTCGCCATCCATCACGTTCAGAACACTTACGTTCATTCCTCGAGAATGATTAAGATTTGATGCTTATTCTGGAGACTTGAAATTTAATCATCAGTCTCCACTTAAGTAGCCAAGACAGACCCAAACGCCTGCATGATTGCAGGCGTTTCAAATCAGGGGGACTACCATGTTAGACCGTACACCATCTCGTGAACTTCAAGAACATCTTTGGGTTTTCCCTATGGATTATCCGATTAAACTGATTGGCCTTGCTGGCATTGAACTGCGTCAGGCCGTAAATGATATCTTTGTAAAACATTTTCCTGAATTTGATGGCAGTGAGATGACCATCACACCGTCGCGTACTGGCAAATATCATTCCATTACCGCACAACTGCGCTTTTTGGAACTGGAGCAGGTACATGCAGTATATGCAGATTTGGCCGCCTGTCCGCTGATTAAAACCGCACTGTAATCAAAAATACAAAAGACACGCTTTCGGGCGTGTTTTTTATGCCTGTACAATGACTGAGCTAGCGCTTAAATATTGTAGGTCTCGCCCCTATTTCATGCCGAAATCATTATAATTATGACCAGTTTTTTATAATTACCAAGGACACTCCCTGTGACTGATGTGCTGCAAAAGCCCGAGCTGATCATTCGTCAATATCACGACCTTACTCCTTATGAAGATCGCTTTCTGGAAATGAAAACATTTACGGAAAACCGTGATGAATATAGTCCGGATCAGCTGTGGATTCTGCAACATCAGGATGTATTGACTCAAGGTCAGGCCGGTAAGCCAGAACATATTCTGATACCGAGCAATATCCCGGTAATTCAAACCGATCGTGGTGGTCAAGTGACCTGGCACGGCCCCGGCCAACTGGTGGCCTACTTCATGTTTGACCTGAATCGCCTGGGCTGGAATGTGCGTACACTGGTGTCCTATGCTGAAAACCTGATGATCGATCTGCTGAAAAAATACGGCATTGATGCTTATGCCAAACCCGATGCACCGGGGGTCTATGTGGCTGAACGAAAAATTGGTTCACTGGGTTTTAAAATTCGTAAAGGCCGTAGCTATCATGGTCTTTCCTTAAATCTGGATTGTGACCTGAGCGGATTTAATACCATCAACCCTTGTGGTTATGCGGGACTGGAAATGGTTCGCATGAGCGACCTACTGGAACAACCGCCACAATTCAACCAGTTATGTCGTGAAATTATTGAAACTTTGCGCCACAGCGGTTACTTTAATCAAGTCACTGTCGAGCAAAGATAAAGCCTTTGCATTTCACCCCCAAATAAATTAGAGTATTTACTCTAAACCAATAATATTGAGATAGGGATCATCACGTGATTGCAACTAAATCCGTAAAACCCGCTTTGCAGCTTGCCTATGTCAAACTCATGATGGATGTGATTGGCCGCGGTCTGGTCATGGCAAGCCAGGTGGATGAAGAAATCAAACAGGAAGTTGCTCAATTTCCAGTCCATTTCACTCTTTCCATGAAAGTCTTTCCGCATGGCCCAGCCTTTGTGGCGCGGGTCACTGAGGACAAGCAATTGGAACTGGTGAAAAATCTGGAAAAAGCACCTGATCTGACTATTACCTTTAAACATCTGCACCATGCTTTTTTAGTTTTTTCCTTTCAGGAAAGCACCTCTCAAGCCTTTGCCAATGACCGCATGATTGCCGATGGCGATATTTCCAATGCCATTCGTCTGGTGCGTTGTCTAAATAAAATGGAAGCACTGATTTTGCCTAAACTGGTGGCGCAACTGGCTGTCAAAGAATATCCAAGCAATCTCAGCCTCAAAGAAAAACTAAGCGAAGCGAGCAGTATTTATCTAAAAATCGCTCAATCTTATTTAAAACGGAGTGTATAACATGGCTAAACCTTATTATGAATTTTTCTGTCCGGTTAAAGTCATTGCCGGACATGCCGCGTTAGAACATATTCCGTTTGAACTTGCGACCTTAGGCGCAAAACGTCCGCTGATCATTACCGACAAAGGTGTACGCGCCAATAATCTGCTGGCACCGATTGAAGCGGCATTTGAAATGGCAGATGCTGCAATTGTAGCCATTTTTGATGACGTCCCCCCCGACTCTAGCTTAGGTACAGTACGTAGTGCGGCAAAACTGTATCGTGAAAATCACTGTGATGCGATCATTGCTGTAGGCGGTGGTTCAGTCATTGATACGTCCAAGGCCACCAATATTCTGGTGTCTGAAGGGGGTGATGACTTGCTTAAATATTCTGGTGCCCACAACCTGCCTAAGCCGCTGAAGCCATTTTTTGTGATTCCAACAACTTCGGGGACAGGCTCAGAAGTCACCATGGTGGCCGTCGTCTCAGATACTGAGAAGAATGTTAAAATGCCTTTCGCATCATATTATTTGATGCCGCATGCTGCGATTTTAGATCCGCGCATGACCCAGACTTTGCCGCCGCATTTAACCGCCATGACCGCAATGGATGCACTGACCCATGCGGTCGAAGCTTATACTTGCATGGCAGCCAATCCAATCTCAGATGCTTATGCCACCGCAGCAGTCAAGAAGATCAGTAGCCATCTATTCAATGTGCTGGATAATCCCAATGATGCGCAAGGCCGTCTGGAACTGGCTCAAGCATCGACCATGGCCGGTATTGCATTTTCTAACTCGATGGTCGGGATTGTGCATTCACTCGGTCATTCACTGGGTGCAGTGGTGCACTTGCCGCATGGTTTATGTATGAACCTGTTCCTGCCGTATGTGCTGGAATACAACAAAGAGGTCAATGGTGACAAGATTGCTGATCTGTTACTACCTTTGGCAGGTGCCGATATTTATGCGCAAACACCAGCACATTTACGTGCAGACAAAACCATTGCCACTATTCTGACCATGCGAGATCGGATTTATAGTCTGACCAAACTGCCACGTACATTACGTGAAACCGGCAAGATTTCTGAAGCGCAGCTGGATGAAGTGGCAGAGAAAGCCCTGAACGATGGTTCCATCATTTATAACCCGAAAGAAGCCACCTTGGAAGATTTAAAATCTATCTTAAAAAAGGCTTGGTAATTACTGAAAAATAAGCCAATATAGCGAAAATTAAAGCCTGATGTTTTTTTAGACATCAGGCTTTTATCTTGCATAAAGAAATCATTGCGCTAATTTGAATGGCATACTTTATGCACCTCAAAAGTCAAAAAAATAGCTAGCAAAAGCCCTTCTTTTCAAGTAGATTGGCGGGCTTTTATAGAAAACTGTAGGGGGGGATCGTTCGTCTCAAACGATCCTTATAAATATGACTGATCCTTGATCAACGATTAAGAGGATAACGCCGTTGACTAATATCTCTGGGACTCAATCGGCAGCTAAACTGCAAAAAACGCTGGGACTCTGGCACATCATTATTATTGGTTTGGCTTATATTCAACCCATGACCTTGTTTGATACATTCGGTCTGGTATCTGAAGAAAGTAACTTCCACGTTCCCACCTCTTACATTTTTGCACTGATTGCAATTTTGTTAACCTCTTTGAGCTATGGTCATATGATTCGTCGCTACCCTTCTTCGGGTTCGGCCTATACCTATGCGCAAAAATCCATTCACCCGAATGTGGGTTTCATGGTGGGATGGTCATCTTGGCTCGATTATTTATTGTCGCCAATGGTCAACATCATTCTTGCCGTCATTTACCTAGAAGCCCTGTTCCCTGATATCAATCATTGGGTTTGGGTCGTGGTATTGACTGCATTCATGACTGGCATCAATTTACGTGGTGCGCGCTTTGTAGCGAACTTCAACAGTATGATCGTGTTCGTGCAGTTGATTGTCATTGCCGTATTTACCTGGATGGTCTACAGCAAGTTACAGGCTGGCTTTAATGCAGATGGTCCAATCACAGCTGAGCAACGCTATCAGCTCTGGAGTCTGGAACCGTTCTGGAATGAATTAACGTCAGTAGGCGCCCTGATTACTGGTGCGACTTTACTGTGCTTCTCTTTCACTGGTTTTGACTCTTTAAGCTCGCTGGCTGAAGAAACCAAAGATACTGAAAAAACTTTGCCTAAAGCGATTTTCTTGACCGCTTTAATTGCCGGTATTATTTTCATTATCAGCACTTACTTCATGCAGATTTACTTCCCGAACAATCCAGGTTCATATTTCCAGAATATTGCTGAAACTCAGCCGGAAATTTTGATGCTGGTGGGTGGGTCCTTGTTCCAGGCTTATGTACTTGGTTTTGCAATCATTACCGTCATGGCATCAGGGATTTCTGCACATGCAGGTGTATCTCGCTTAATGTACGTCATGGGCCGTGATGGCGTGATCAACAAGAAAATCTTTGGTCATATCAGTCCGAAAAACTACACACCGTCATACAACATTATGATTGTCGGTGCTGTAGCCTTAACAGCTGGCTTCATGGATCTTGATTTTGTGATTTCACTGATCAGTTTCGGTGCATTGACGGCGTTCAGTTTCGTAAACTTGTCTGTCATTTCACGCTATGCTTTACGTGATGGTCGTACCAAAACTGCGAAAGAAATTCTGAACTTTGTGGTGGTACCACTTGCAGGTTTCATTGCAGTATTTGCCTTATGGCTCGAAGTTGATCAAACCTCATTGAAATATGGTCTGATCTGGGCATTTGGCGGTATCTTGTACCTGGGTTATAAAACCAAAGGTTTCAAGCATCCTGCACCTCAGCACAACGAATTTGACGATAAATAATATCGTTCCGGTTCAAATAAAAAAGGCGCTTTAAGCGCCTTTTTTATGTTTTTGATTTTACTTAGGATAAACGACAATCAAAACCCATTTGGGTATTGACCCGATTATTTTCATAGCCCAGTTTTTCAATGAACAGACTTCTATTCGACAATAATTTTTGCTCTTCCGGATTTAGTCTGGCTTTATTCTTGACCGCCAGCTGATACATTTCATTTACCACATCCTGAAAAATATCACAAACTTCCTGACGTTTGGTCTGCTTCAATTTACGTCCACGCCAAGTCCATTCAAAATCATCGGAATTCAGACTCTGTCCCCAGTTATCGATCCGCGCATCCAAGCGTTTTTGCATGTCAGCCAATCCTTGCTGTATTTCCGCTTGCGTAATTGGCTGAACTTGTTGCGTTTCCCCCATTACATCACTTGCTTCTTGCGCACCGAGGTGTAAAGCAGTCATTCCAATACAACAGGCCAAGGCAAATTTTAATATCGGCTTCACGCGTATATCCTTCTTATTCCAATCAGTTGTCTCTCTCTATCCTAGCAAATAAAAAAGCCACCTAAAGGCAGCTTTTCAAATTATTGTAAATTTAAGCTTAGAGCGCTTTAAAACCCTGCTGACGCCAGGCTTCATATACAATCACTGCCGTGGCATTCGAAAGGTTTAAACTACGAGAGTTCTCTGCCATCGGTAAACGAATCCAGTGCTGCTGCGGGAACATCATCCGAACATGTTCAGGCAGACCACGCGTTTCCGGCCCCATCAACAATGCCACAGGACGGTTCAAGTCCGAGGTATGTGGCGTTTCAGTCCCTTTGGTGGTCAGTGGATAGACCGCATCCAGAGCAATGCCTTTGCTTGCCAGATCGGCCAGACAGTCTTCGATAGTGTCCCAAATCTGCATACGTGCATATTCGTGATAATCCAGACCGGCACGTCTCAGTTTTTTATCATCCAGTTCAAAACCCAGTGGCTTGACCAGATGCAACTGCGCTCCCGTATTGGCACACAGACGAATAATATTGCCTGTATTTGCAGGAATTTCGGGCTCATATAAAACAACGTGGATCACTTATTTCTCACTTTATACATTTCATTCAGATATAGCTTTCAACTTATAGATCAAACAGCAACATCAGTGCTGTTATCTAGATACAGCTTTTTCCTGTATTCGGACCATGAGATTAATCGTCATATCCTTTTATTCAGGTGTAATTTTCGTCTTGCATTCAGACAAAGAGTATCAACTATTGCTATCCTCTTACTCAGGCATAGCCTTCGTCTTGCGGTCAAACCAAGAAACAACTTTTGCTTATCCTCTTACTCAGGCACAGCCTTCGTCTTGCGGTCAAACCAAGAAACAACTTTTGCTTATCCTCTTACTCAGGCATAGCCTTCGTCTGACGGTCAAACCAAGAGACAACTTTTGCTTATCCTCTTACTCAGGCATAGCCTTCGTCTTGCGCTCGGGCAAAGCAGTGCTTTGCTTATCCTCTTACTCAGGCATGGCCTTCGTCTTGCGGTCAAACCAAGAAACAACTTTTGCTTATCCTCTTACTCAGGCATAGCCTTCGTCTTGCACTCGGGCAAAGCAGTGCTTTGCTTATCCTCGCTCATGCCATTGCAGTTGTTCACGCAAGCGAACCACTTCACCAATAATGGTCAAAGTCGGTGCCTGAATCTGATGTTCGGACACTTTGGATGCAATATCTGCAAGCGTTCCTACTACAACTTTCTGTTCAGGAGTCGTGCCTTTAGAGACCAGTGCCACCGGCATATCTGCGCGTTGACCATGGGCTATTAATTGCGCACAGATTCTTTCCAGTCCCACCAGTCCCATATACAGCACCAAGGTCTGGTTTTCATAGACCAGCTCACGCCAAGGCAATTCAGGCGAACCTTCTTTTAAATGACCTGTCAGGAAACGCACACTTTGTGCATAATCCCGATGCGTTAATGGAATACCGGCATAGGCGGAACAACCTGAAGCTGCGGTAATACCCGGCACCACCTGAAAAGTAATACCTGCCGCAAACAGTTCTTCAATTTCTTCGCCGCCACGCCCAAAGATGAAAGGATCACCGCCTTTCAGACGACAAACTCGCTTGCCTTCACTGGCATATTTGACCAATAAAGCATTAATCCCATCTTGTGGAACTGCATGATTGGAACGCGCCTTACCAACATAGATTTTTTCCGCATCACGGCGACACAGATCCATAATCGGTTCAGACACCAAACGATCATAAATCACCACATCGGCTTGCTGCATCAACCTTAACGCTTTCAGGGTCAACAGTTCTGGATCACCTGGACCAGCACCCACCAGATAGACTTCACCTTTCGGCTGTTGCCACTCTTGTAATGCTTGCTCGATCAGACGATCTGCTTCAGCCATATTGTCATTAAACACCTGTTCTTTCAGCGGACTGGCGTACAGATCTTCCCAGAAAATACGGCGCTGATCCGGATTGACAATTTTTGCTTTAACGTGACTGCGCCATTTGCCTGAAAACTCAGCCAGCTTGCCCATGCCATGTGGAATCGTTGCTTCCAGTTGAGTCCGAATCTGGCGTGACAACACCGGCGACGTGCCATTCGATGCCACCGAAATCACCAGCGGTGAGCGGTCAATAATCGCAGGTACCATAAAACGGCAATGTGGTGGATCATCGACACTGTTGACCAGTACATTTTCAGCTTCGCACAGCTCGAAAACCTGACGATTCACATCAGCATCATCTGTTGCTGCAATCACTAAACGATAATGGCGCAAAGGAATCTGTATACTGAATGGTGCCTGATCATATTGCCCTTGAGACTGCTGAACAATCCCAAGTAAATTGGCATCAATTTTAGGGGCAATGACATGAATCACTGCTCCGGCTTTTGCTAATAATACCGCTTTACGGTAGGCAATATGTCCACCACCGACAATCAGACAAGGTTGCTGTTGCAACTTTAACGAGATTGGAAAGATATCCACGAACTACCTCAAAATTTTAAATCTGATTGTCTATGCAATTTTCATGCACATTTAGCGATGCTGATATCAAGCATTAGTCGATATAAGTCGCACCACCCATATATGGACGCAATACTTCAGGAATCTCAATCGAACCGTCTGCACGCTGATAGTTTTCCATCACTGCAAGCAAGGTACGACCAACCGCCAGACCCGAACCATTCAAGGTATGTACAAATTCAGTTTTTTTCTGGTCGGCACGGTAACGCGCTTTCATACGACGCGCCTGGAAGTCACCCATGTTTGAACATGAAGATATTTCACGATAAGTATTCTGGCTTGGCACCCAAACTTCAAGATCATAAGTCTTGGTCGCGCCAAAGCCCATATCACCGCCACAAAGGATGATCTTACGGTATGGCAGACCTAATGCTTGCAAGATACCTTCAGCATGGCCGGTTAAATCTTCCAGTGCCTGCATAGACGTTTCAGGTTTAACAATCTGAACCATTTCCACTTTGTCGAACTGGTGCTGACGAATCAGGCCACGGGTATCACGGCCATAAGACCCTGCTTCACTACGGAAACATGGGGTATGTGCTGCATATTTTAATGGCAGACGATCTGCATCAATGATTTCATCACGCACGAAGTTAGTCACTGGCACTTCAGCAGTTGGAATTAAATAGAATTCTTTTTCGCCTTGAAGTTTAAACAGATCTTCTTCAAATTTAGGCAACTGACCTGTGCCACGTAATGAATCCGCATTCACCAAATACGGTACATAAGCTTCAGTATAACCATTCTGGTCTGTATGCGTATTCAGCATGAACTGTGTCAATGCACGTTGTAAACGCGCCAATGGGCCTTTCAAAACACTGAAACGAGAACCGGTTAATTTGGTTGCGGTTTCAAATTCCAGACCGCCCATCATTTCACCGAGGTCAGTATGGTCTTTGATCTCAAAATCGAATTCACGTGGTGTACCCCATTTCAGGATTTCCACGTTATCGCTTTCGTCTTTGCCTTCAGGCACAGCTTCATCTGGCAAGTTTGGAATAGACAGTAATTTTTCTTCAAGCTCCGCTTGCAGTTCAGCCAATGCTGCTTCAGCCGCTTTGATTTCATCACCAATCGCAGACATGCGTGTCATGATTTCAGAAGCATCACCGCCTGCCTTTTTAATTTGACCGACTTGTTTTGCACCGGCATTACGTTCAGCTTGCAGTGTTTCTGTCTTGGACTGAATTTCTTTACGGCGCGCTTCTAGGGAGGCCCACTCTTCAACATTGAGTTGAACACCACGTTTTGCCAAGGCCAAATTTACAGCCTCAATATTGTTTCTGAGTAATTTCGGGTCGATCATAATCAATCTTTGCAGAAGAAAAAAACTGGCTATAGTGTAAGCTCTTAACGTCAAAAAATACAGTGACTACGACCCCAGCTGTGCCTTATTAGCACAATATTTAGGAAGTCTTGGACTGTAAAATGGCTAAATATTCAGGCCAAATCACTTCACCCAAATCTGCATAGGACACTTTTAATTCAGGCGTTCCTGCTGCTTTAGAAGTTAATTCACCTGCCGGGTACACCAACACCAGACCCGACCTGTCAAAATAATAGTTATCACTCAGTTTTAACTGCTGTGCTTGTATCCCCTGTGTGCGTAGCCATCGAGTATTGGTTCGATATATCACATTGAGTAGTTT
Source organism: Acinetobacter sp. YH12106 (assembly GCF_013418995.1). Lineage (NCBI taxonomy): Bacteria > Pseudomonadati > Pseudomonadota > Gammaproteobacteria > Moraxellales > Moraxellaceae > Acinetobacter > Acinetobacter sp. YH12106. Next base: position 75,619 of record NZ_VPAV01000009.1, on the reverse strand, counting down.
CTGCTCACCGCCCTTTAACATCAATTGATGCAAAGCCAGACGCTTTTTCTGTTTCAGATCAAAATTGATATATTCCACATGTTCACTTGATGCAGTTTGATTCTTCACCAGATTGGAACTTATTAAGGCAAAAGTCGCCAGATGATCACGCTGAGCGATAAATACTACCTTGATAAAACGCTGATCCAGATAATAGGGCTCATCGGCTTTTTTAGGATTTTTCTGAGTCACTTTGGTGAATGCAACCGGCTCGGTATCCCGAATACGCGCTATAAAATATTGATCAATCCAGTCGAGGTTGGTATCCACCGTATGAAGCTCAAAGCGTACACAGCCTTCTATTTCACACACCACTTTGGCCACCCCTTTGACGGGAATACTCTTGGCTTCAATCTGCACCCACGGATCTGTTTGGGTAACAACTGAATTGGATGGCGGCTGACAGCCCAACATATATACAGTGATTAATAAGACAGCATAAATTTCAGCAGTTTTAAACAGATTGATCTTCATCCTGAGCTCCCAAAATTTTGCAATTTCATTGACTCGACTTTTATTTATTTTAAGATGCTCTCTTGTCTAGATATAGCTGAACCTTGTAGCCTGCTCAAAACAATCATGATAATCGGCAATAAAAAAGCAACCTGAATCGGTTGCTCTTTGGTTTACTTGATACTTCTGATTATTGATCAATAATGTCTGTACCTTTTGGCGGGGTAAAGTTAAAGGTAGAAGCCGGAATACTGCTATTCACTTTCACATTACTAAACTTAATATTTGTAGTTTGGCCAAGTGAATCCTGCAAGATCATCAAGCTAGGTGCCTTGTTTGCACCAAAACTGATGGTCAGGCTCTCAAAGACACCATCGGTATTTTTAGGATACAGTGTGTAATAGGTTTTCCCCTTATTCGGCTGAGTGACCCGGTAAGACTGCATAATCTGACTGGTATTTCCTGACAGAAGCAAAGCCGGTGTATTGGCAACTTGCTCATCCAGATTTTGACGAACCGCTTGCTGCAAATCCGGATCATAAATCCATACTGTTTTACCAGTCGTTGTAATGGTTTGCTTCGATGGTGCGGTCGTTTCCCAATAGAATTTACCCGGACGCTCGACTTTCATCACCCCTTTAAAGGTTTGATTCATATGTTGTGCGCTCAAGCCTTTTTTCTGGGTTGCTCTCGGATTGGTCACCTTGGTGCTTTGCTCAAAATTTGCCGTCATGCTACGCACATAATTCAGCTGCTTCACCAGACTGGCAGTTGCCTGTTGCTCCGACGCTGCCACAGGTGCAGCAAACACGGTTGTACTCATCACCGGTGCTAAAGTCACTGCACCCAGAGCCATAGCACAGACGGTTTTACGAAGCATATTCATAATTTCACCTTTATATTTTGTGTCATCGCAATTTATTTGATGTCTCATCTTAAACGAAAATTAAAAGCTAAAATGATAGAAAATAAGAACTTTTGTATGGTTATTAATTCGAAATCTATTTTTTTGTTCATCATGATGAAGATTTCAGCCATTTTTTTACATAAGCTGGATCAGGCGTTCATTACAGTCGATTTTCAGGCATAAAAAAGCCCACAGAAACTGTGGGCTTTTTTCTATCTCAGCGAATTACGCTTCAACAGATACGTAGCGACGACCGAATTGGCCTTTCACTTCGAATTTGATTACGCCGTCAGCAGTCGCAAACAAAGTATGGTCACGGCCCATACCTACGTTTTGACCAGCGTGGAATTCAGTACCACGTTGACGAACGATAATGTTACCAGCAGTCACAGATTGACCGCCGTACATTTTAACACCTAACATTTTAGGATTCGAATCACGACCGTTTTTAGTCGAACCACCGGCTTTTTTAGTTGCCATGTCTATTTACTCCTCGTAATTAGCCTGAAATAGCTGTAATTTTCAACTCAGTGAACCATTGACGGTGACCTTGTTGTTTACGGTAGTGTTTACGACGACGCATTTTGATAATGCGGATTTTGTCGTGACGACCATGGCTAACTACTTCAGCAGTTACAGTAGCGCCAGCAACAACTGGAGCACCGATTTGAATGCTTTCACCGTTTACAAGCATCAATACGTCATCAAACGTAATAGTTGAGCCAGTTTCAGCTTTCAATAATTCTACTTTAAGGGTTTCACCCTCGATTACACGGTGTTGTTTACCACCGCTTTGGATTACTGCGTACATAATGTACTCCAAACAAGCCCGTGTCGTCGTGCCGATAAAGGAAGATATCGATCTTAAGACGTACGCCACTGGGGGATATCTAAGGGCGAGGATTTTAAGGGATATTCAAAAAAACAACAAGCCATTTTACTGAAATAATAATGGCGAGTATGTGCTAATTATTTAACACTTAAATAATTTCTATCAAATCAGACACTCAAGATATATTCAGCAACAAAATAATACAGCAGAAATTCGGCCAGTTTGATTAATATACTCAGCCTGATGAAGAGGGCGACATCGCTGACCTTTCCTGATTTTTTGTAGCGCAGAATATAGATCGAATCTGAATAAGATCTATAAAAAGCTGATTTTTAGTGGAGTTTATGCATTTCTTAGGTTTCACTCATGTTATAAATTGTTAAACTACGACCTGCGATTTACCAGACTAGAGGTTTTCTTTCACATGACCATCGACTTTAAGCAAGACATTCTCGCTCCTGTTGCTAACGACTTTGCTGCGATGGACACATTCATTAATGAAGGAATTACTTCAAAAGTTGCACTGGTGATGGCCGTCAGCAAACATGTGGTCGAAGCGGGTGGCAAACGCATGCGCCCGATTATGTGTCTTCTGGCTGCCAAGGCCTGTGGTGCTGAAGATTTAGAACCGCATCGCAAGCTGGCCGCGATTATTGAAATGCTGCATACGGCGACGCTGGTGCATGATGATGTGGTCGATGAATCTGGCCTGCGTCGTGGCCGTCCGACTGCCAATGCGACATGGAATAACCAGACTGCTGTTCTGGTCGGTGACTTCCTGATTTCACGTGCATTTGATCTGCTGGTCGATTTAAACAATATGGTCTTGCTGAAAGATTTCTCGACCGGCACCTGTGAAATTGCTGAAGGTGAAGTGCTGCAATTGCAATCCCAGCACCAGCCAGAAACCAGTGAAGCGACTTATTTAAATATTATTCATGGTAAAACGTCGCGCCTGTTTGAACTGGCGACAGAAGGCGCAGCGATTCTGTCGGGTAAAGATGAATTCCGTGAGCCTTTAAAAACTTTCGCCGGTCATTTCGGCAATGCCTTCCAGATTATTGATGACATTCTAGATTACACCTCCGATGCAGAAACCCTCGGCAAAAATATCGGTGATGACCTGATGGAAGGCAAACCTACCCTGCCATTGATTGCTGCGCTAAAAAATACCTCCGGTGAGCAGCATGAAATTATCCGTCGCAGTATTGCCACTGGCGGTACAGAACATCTCGATCAAGTCATTCAAATTGTCAATGCATCTGGGGCACTGGACTATTGCCGTCAACGTGCGACTGAAGAAACGGAAACCGCCATTCATGCCCTGCAGGCATTACCTGACTCTGAGTATCGTCAAGCTCTGATTAATCTGGCCAAACTGGCCCTACACCGAATTCAGTAATCTTTAAACTCGCCTATGCATATTAATTTTCTTGATCTTTTCCAAAACATGCAGCATCAGCTTGAGCAACCTCAGGCGGTGCTGGATGAAAATCTTCTCATTGAACTGATTGAAAGAATCAGACCGGAAGACAGCAGAAATACCGAAGAAATCGAAGCAAAGTTCAATGCATTTATCCAGGCTTTATTATTGACGCCGAATGCAGTTTCAGCATTACAGACATTTACCCTGCGGATCATTAACCGTTATAAACAGACCAGTCTGTTTTCCGATACCGGTATTTTGTCTCTGGATGGTTTCTGGAATCAGCTCAATCAGCGTATTGGCGCGCATATCCTGCCAGTTATTCCGGATCATCAGCAATTACAAGAATTATTTCGCAAGGTTTTTTATCAGCCGACCGATAAATACTGGCTCGACTATTTTGATGAAGATGACTGGCAACGCTTATTTTCAGTTCTCAATCAGGGTCACTCCAATCAGCCTGAAAAGACCCGCATTAAAGATCAACTGATCAAGGCACTGACCATTTTGTCGTATCGGATCAGTGGTATTGGTCTGCATCCTGAATTTATTAATGCACAGCCGGAACTGATGGAATATGAATCTCCTTTTCTGGTGCAGAACCGTGAGATTAACGAATTTATTCAGGAATACAAAAAACGCTATAACACGGTCACGCTGGTCGATTCGATCACCCCGCCAGATGCTTCGCAAGCACTGGTGATGCTGGAACAGTGTCATGATGTCGTGGCAAAAATTCGCCGCTCTACCAAACGGATTGGGGTCAGCGTGAGTCTGACCTATATGCTGGCACTGCTGGAGCAGTGTCTGGAGCGGGTTGAAATCCTGCTCAACATGGTCATGGACGAGGATGACCTGCGCTACCAGTCCATCGGCCTGTTTATTGCAGATATCACTGAAGCGATTTATAGCGAACGCAGTGTACGTGCCCTGCTGGCGACCAACAGTGAACTCCTGGCCTTGCAGGTGACTGAGAATGCTAGTAAAACCGGCGAGCACTATGTCAGTACTGACAAAAAAGGCTTTCTGGCCATGTACAAATCGGCCGCCGGTGCAGGTGCCATTATCGCAACAATGGCCACCCTGAAAATCCTGATGACACGCCTGAGCATGGCGCCTCTCATGCAGGCCTTTAGCTATAGCATGAATTATTCGCTGGGTTTTATGCTGATCCATGTGCTGCATTTTACCGTGGCGACCAAACAGCCAGCGATGACAGCCGCTGCACTGGCGGCCACAGTCCAGCAACGCAAAGGCTCAAAAATGGCGCAAATTGCCGAGCTGGCCGCGCTGATTGTGAATATTATCCGTACCCAGTTTGTGGCAATTCTGGGCAATATTTCGATTGCCATTCCGGTGGCGGCATTGATTACCTTAATGTGGGACGTTGCTCTGCATGAACCCTTAATGAATCATGCCAAGGCAACCAAAACCTTACATGACCTGAATCCCTTTACCTCTTTGGCAATTCCGCATGCTGCAATTGCCGGGGTATGTCTGTTCCTGTCCGGGTTATTGGCCGGTTATTTTGACAACATGGCCGTCTACCGCAAGGTAGGCCCCCGCCTGAAAGCCCATATACGTTTATCGCAATTGATGGGACAGGAACGGCTGTACCGGTTTGCAGATTATATTGAACGTAATCTGGGAGCGCTGGCAGGTAATTTCATGTTTGGCATCATGCTCGGCAGTATGGGCACCATTGGTTTTATTCTGGGGTTGCCGCTCGATATCCGTCATATTGCCTTTGCCTCGGCCAACTTTATTCAGGGCCTGATCAATATTAATGGCCCGGATATTGGCTTGATTGTGGTGTCTTTCCTCGGTGTGTTGTTGATTGGCCTGACCAACTTATTTGTCAGTTTCAGTTTGACCATTATTGTGGCCTTACGTGCACGACGGGTACGTTTTGAACAGTGGAAACCGTTGGCAAAACTGGTCATGACTCACTTCCTGACCCGGCCAAGTGATTTCTTCTGGCCCCCCAAGCAAAGCATTGAAATTGACGAAAATCATACATCGACGAAATCTTAAAACTGCGACAATTACAGTATATTTAGCAACAAATTCCTTACTAAAAAAATGGAATTCGCATAAAATACGCACACTTGAAAAAAAGTGTACTGACAAGTACACTTCTACTCCAGACAATTAACCGATCTGCGAACGGTTAAAGGGACAAGGATTTTTGGCATGCATTACTTGTTACTTTTTGTCGGTATTTTATTTTTAATTTTCAGTGTGTTCATCCTGAATATCCCTGCTTTAAGCAAGCTTGATTTGCACGCAGTGGAAAGGATGAGTCTGTATCGCACCGAGTTTTGGAATCGAATTACTCTGTCCTTATCAGTGATAGGTGGCATGCCATTTGTATTATTTTTATCCACACTATGGTGTATTGCCTTGCTGTGGTATAAAAAGCATACAAGCGTAATTTTTATATGTATCGGAATTATCGGAGGAATACTCCTAGCTTGGCTGTTAAAGTTTGCAATTGCCCGACCCCGACCACCAGAGTCCTTGCATCTGGTTGAAAGTTTTGGAAGTTCCTTTCCAAGTGCGCATAGTCTGTATGCGGCATGTCTGGCTTGTCTGGCAATTTACATGTATCGGCAACATTCTCGCTTTACCATCATCATGATCGGTGCAGGCTTATGGATGCTGATGATGGGGATTTCAAGAGTTTATCTAGGCGTACATTTTCCTTCAGATGTCATATCCGGCTGGAGTATCAGTTTTATTTGGATTTCGTTGTGGTATATGGTCTGGATCAGATATTGCGCGGCGCACAAATAAGAAAATTTAGATAAAGATCTAATAGAGGTGAAACAATGATGTCTGCAAAGCTTTGGGCACCTGCCCTGACTGCTTGCGCATTAGCAACAAGTCTTGCACTTGTTGGTTGTAGCAAAGATCCAAAAGAGGGCCAGCAAGCTGGTGCTCAACAACAGATGCCACCGACTGAAGTCGGTGTTCTTGTTGCACAACCACAAAGTGTAGAGCAGTCTGTAGAGCTCTCGGGTCGTACAACAGCATTTGAAATTTCAGAAGTACGTCCGCAAGCCAGTGGTGTGGTGCTTAAACGCTTGTTCACTGAAGGCAGTTATGTGCGTGAAGGTCAGGCTCTGTACGAAATCGATTCAAGCACCAACCGTGCGACCGTGGATAATGCTCGTGCAGCAATTGCCCGTGCTGAAGCCAATCTGGGTGTATTACGTGTGAAGGAAGGCCGTTACCGCCAGCTGGTTGGAACCAATGCCATTTCTAAACAAGAATATGATGACATCGTGGCACAGGTCAAACTGGCTGAAGCCGATCTGAATGCCAACCGTGCCACCTTGCGTAATGCCGAAATTAACTTGGGCTATTCGACTGTACGTGCACCGATCTCGGGCCAGACCAACCGTTCCTCTGTGACTGCGGGTGCATTAGTGACGGCGAATCAACCAGAGCCATTGGTTACCATTCAGCGTTTAGATCCAATTTATGTGGATATCAACCAGTCCAGTGCTGAGCTTTTACGTTTACGTCAGCAGCTCAACAAAGGCGATTTGAATAGCTCAAACAACACTAAAGTGAAGTTAAAGCTTGAAGATGGCAGCATCTACCCGATTGAAGGCCGTCTTGCATTTTCGGATGCCAGCGTAAATCCGGAAACAGGTACGGTGACTTTACGTGCGGTATTCCCGAACAAAAACCATTTACTCCTGCCAGGTATGTTTGCGACTGCGCAAATCGTACAGGGTGAAGTGCCCAATGCCTTCCTGATCCCACAAGCGGCGTTGACCCGTACTCCAACAGGTCAGGCAATGGCGATGCTGGTCGGTGCTGATGGTAAAGTAGCACCACGTCCAGTCACGACCACCGGCTCTCAAGGCAACAACTGGATTGTGACTGAAGGTCTGAATCCAGGTGATAAAGTGATTGTGGACGGGATTGCAAAAGTGAAACCTGAACAGCAAGTTGTAGCTAAACCTTATCAACCTCAAGCTGCTGCGCCACAAGGTGCTGCACCGCAACAGCCTGCAGCAAGCGAGAAAAAGGCAGATGATGCAAAGAAAGAACAACCTGAACAAAAACCTGCTGCAAATGCATAAGGAGTAATGGTTCATGGCTCAATTCTTTATTCATCGCCCGATTTTTGCATGGGTGATTGCATTGGTTATCATGCTGGCCGGTATTTTAACCATCAGCAAAATGCCAATTGCACAATATCCAACGATTGCTCCGCCAACCGTGACCATTTCTGCGACTTATCCAGGTGCATCTGCTGAAACTGTTGAAAATACAGTGACCCAGATCATCGAGCAGCAGATGAACGGTATGGATGGCTTACGTTATATTTCGTCTAACAGTGCGGGTAACGGTTCTTCTTCTATTTCCTTGAACTTTGACCAGGGTGTTGATCCTGATATCGCACAGGTTCAGGTTCAGAACAAATTACAGTCTGCCACTGCACTTCTTCCCGAAGATGTACAGCGTCAGGGTGTGCGTGTCACCAAATCCGGTGCCAGCTTCCTTCAGGTATTGGCTTTCTATTCACCTGATGGCAGCCTGACCGCCGATGACATCAAAGACTATGTCAACTCGAATATTTCTGAACCTTTAAGCCGTGTGGCCGGGGTTGGTGAAGTTCAGGTCTTTGGTGGCTCTTATGCGATGCGCATCTGGCTAGATCCGGCCAAAATGGCCAGCCTGCAAGTAACACCGAGCGATATTGCGACTGCAATTCGCACCCAGAACGCACAGGTTGCGGTGGGTCAGCTTGGTGGTGCTCCTGCAGTTGAAGGTCAAGTGCTGAATGCGACCGTAACGGCTCAAAGCCTGTTACAAACTCCGGAACAGTTCAGCAATATCTTCCTAAAAAATACCACTTCGGGCGCGCAAGTTCGTCTGGGTGATGTTGCACGGGTGGAACTCGGTGCAGATAACTATCAGTTTGATTCGAAATTTAATGGCAAACCGGCTGGTGGTGTGGCAATTAAACTTGCCACAGGTGCTAACGCGCTTGATACAGCAAAAGCGGTTGAAGAACGCTTAGAACAGTTACGTCCGAACTATCCGCAAGGCATGGTCGATCAACTGGCCTTTGATACAACACCATTTATTGAACTGTCGATCAAGAGCGTAGTCAAAACGCTGATCGAAGCGATTATCCTGGTGTTCCTGGTCATGTTCCTGTTCTTGCAGAACTGGCGTGCCACGATCATTCCAACCATGGCTGTTCCAGTGGTGGTATTGGGTACCTTTGCCGTGATTAACGTCTTCGGCTTCTCGATTAATACCCTGACCATGTTTGCCATGGTGCTGGCGATCGGTCTTCTGGTCGATGATGCCATTGTTGTGGTCGAGAACGTAGAACGGGTCATGGTGGAAGAGCATCTGGATCCGGTTTCTGCGACTGAAAAGTCGATGAAACAGATTTCTGGCGCACTGATTGGTATTACCTCGGTGCTGTCAGCAGTATTCGTTCCTATGGCATTCTTCGGTGGAACCACCGGGGTTATTTATCGTCAGTTCTCGATTACGCTGGTCACAGCAATGGTCTTGTCGCTGATAGTGGCATTAACCTTTACCCCTGCCCTGTGTGCGACCTTGCTGAAACAGCATGATCCGAACAAGCCGCAAAGTAACGGTATCTTTGCCCGCTTCTTCCGCTGGTTTAACCGCAGCTTTGACAATGTGGCGGTGAAATATCAGGGCGGCGTAAATCGCATGACCCACAGCAAGATTTTCTCAGGCATTGTCTATGCAGTAGTGCTGGGTGTTATCGTGCTGCTGTTCCAGAAACTGCCGTCTTCATTCCTGCCGGATGAAGATCAGGGTGTGGTTATGGCGCTGGTTCAGCTACCGCCAAATGCTACCCTGGAACGTACCGACAAAGTGGTCAACACCATGACCAACTATTTCTTGGAAAACGAGAAAGATCATGTCGAGTCGGTGTTTAGTGTGGCAGGTTTCTCCTTTACCGGTGTGGGACAAAACGCAGGTCTGGCCTTTATTAAACTGAAAGACTGGTCTGAACGTAACAGTCCGGAATCTCAGGTCGGTGCCATTATTCAACGTGGTATGGCGCTGAACATGATTGTCAAAGATGCCTCTTATATCATGCCATTGCAGCTTCCTGCGATGCCTGAACTGGGTGTGTCGGCTGGCTTCAACTTACAGCTCAAGGCTGCAAGTGGTCAAAGTCATGACCAGCTTCTGGCAGCACGTAATGCAATCCTGGGCATGGCAGCACAAGATTCGCGTCTGGCAGGTGTACGTCCAAACGGTCAGGAAGATACTCCTCAGTACCGTGTCATTGTGGATCATGCGCAAGCAGGTGCACTGGGTGTCAGCGTTGCCGAAATTAACAGTACTATGGGTATTGCTTGGGGCGGTTCGTACATCAATGACTTCATTGATCGCGGTCGGGTCAAGAAGGTATATGTTCAGGGTGAAGCTGGCTCACGTATGATGCCGGAAGATCTGGACCAGTGGTATGTGCGTAATAATCGCGGTGAAATGGTGCCTTTCTCGGCCTTTGCCACAGGCGAATGGACCTATGGTTCACCACGTCTTGAACGTTATAACGGCGTATCGTCGATGAACATTCAAGGTACACCGGCTCCGGGAATCAGTTCGGGTGATGCCATGGTGGCCATGGAAGAAATTGCGGCGAAGTTACCAGAAATGGGCTTAACCGGCTTTGACTTCGAATGGACCGGTCTGTCTTTGGAAGAACGTGAATCTGGTGCACAGGCGCCTTTCCTGTATGCCCTGTCACTCCTGATCGTATTCCTGTGCCTGGCAGCCCTGTATGAAAGCTGGTCGATTCCGTTCTCGGTTCTGCTGGTGGTGCCATTGGGTATCGTCGGTGCATTGCTCATGACTTATGGCGGGATGGTGCTGCTGCAAAACCCGAACCTGTCGAATAACATTTACTTCCAGGTGGCGATCATTGCCGTGATTGGTCTTTCTGCGAAAAATGCGATCTTGATCGTGGAATTTGCGAAAGAGCTACAAGAGCAAGGTGAAGATTTATTCGAAGCAACCTTGCATGCGGCGAAAATGCGTTTACGTCCAATTATCATGACCACTTTGGCCTTTGGTTTTGGTGTATTGCCGCTTGCCCTGGCTTCAGGTGCAGGTGCAGGTAGTCAGCACTCAGTCGGTTATGGTGTACTTGGTGGCGTGATCAGCTCGACCTTGTTAGGTATCTTCTTTATCCCGGTATTCTACGTGTGGATTCGAAGTATCTTTAAATACAAACCAAAACAACAAAATCAGGAGTATAAGTCGTAATGCAAAATGTATGGTCTATTACAGGTCGTAGCATTGCGGTATCTGCCCTTGCGCTTGCTTTGACAGCCTGTCAAAGCATGCGTGGTCCAGAGCCGGTTGCACAGGCAAATATCCCGAGCAGCTATACCAATGCGTCTGGTACTTCTGTAGCAGAACAAGGTTATAAAAACTTTTTTGCCGATCAGCGCCTGTTACAGGTGCTCGATCTGGCATTAAACAATAACCGTGATCTGCGCACTGCTGCCCTGAATATTCAACGCGCCCAGCAACAGTATCAGATTACTGAAAACAATCAGTTACCGACCATTGGTGCCAGTGGCAGCGTGTTACGTCAAGACACGGGCAGTAGCAATCCTCAAAGCCGCGGTGCTGTAACCACCTATAATGTAGGTCTGGGTGTAACCGCATTTGAGCTGGACTTTTGGGGGCGTGTACGTAGCTTAAGTGACAATGCACTGGATAACTTCCTGGCGACTCAAAGTGCGCGAGATGCGACGCAAATTGCACTGATTGGTCAGGTGTCTCAAGCCTGGCTCAGCTATTCATTTGCCAATGCCAATCTGGCTTTGGCTGAACAAACGCTAAAAGCACAGCTTGAATCGTTTAACCTGAACAAGAAACGTTTTGATGTCGGGATCGACAGCGAACTTCCTGTGCGTCAGGCCCAGATTTCCGTCGAAACGGCACGCAATGATGTCGCGAATTACCGCACTCAGGTGGCACAGGCACAAAACCTGTTAAACCTGCTGGTCGGTCAGCAAGTGCCTGCGACTTTATTGCCGGCACAACGCGTAACCCGCATCACATCCAATACGGCACTGGGTGCAGGCTTGCCAAGTGATCTGCTGATTAACCGTCCAGATGTACGCGCTGCCGAGTATCGTCTGTCTGCAGCGGGTGCCAATATTGCAGCAGCACGCGCACGCCTGTTCCCGACCATCAGTTTGACCGGTTCAGCAGGTTATGCATCGACCGATTTAGGCGATCTGTTTAAATCAGGCAGTTTTGGCTGGTCCTTTGGCCCAAGTCTGGATATTCCAATTTTCGATTGGGGTACCCGTCAGGCCAATATCCAGATTTCTGAAACCGATCAGCAAATTGCATTATCAGATTACGAAAAGTCGATTCAAGCCGCTTTTCGTGAAGTAAATGATGCGCTAGCAGTTCGCCAAAACATTGGTGATCGAATTGCTGCACAGCGCCGTCTAGTAGAAGCCACCAATACCACCTATCGCCTGTCGCAGGCACGTTTTCGCGCCGGGATTGACAGCTATCTGACGGTACTGGATGCACAGCGTGCCTCTTATGCCGCAGAACAAGGCTTGCTCTTGCTTGAACAGGCCAACTTGAACAATCAGGTTGAAGTCTACAAGACCCTCGGCGGAGGCTTAAAAGTCAATACCACGGATACCCTGCCGAATCAGCCGTCCGTGACTGAACAACGCCGCGCAGCAGAACAGCAGGCGAAATAGATTTAAAATAGAAAAAGAAAAGCTCACTTCGGTGGGCTTTTTTATTGCATTTTCAAGGCAGTTTTCCTATTGTCATAGACCAGCAATTTATTTAGAAAACATACGCATGTTACTTAGCAATCTGGAATCTGTACCGGGACATACTATTCGCCAACAAATTGATGTGGTTTATGGCAGTACGGTACGCAGCAAACATGTCGGGCGTGATTTACTCGCTGGCCTGAAAAATATTGTCGGGGGTGAGCTTACTGCTTATACCGAGCTGCTGGAAGAATCCCGTCAGGAAGCGATGAACCGGATGGTTGAAAAAGCCCGTAGCATGGGTGCCAATGCGATTGTCGGTATTCGTTTCTCGACCTCCAATATTGCCCAAGGCGCCTCTGAACTGTTTGTCTATGGAACGGCGGTCATTGTTGATCCAGTCATGCCAAAATTACCCGACCCTTTTCCACAGGCAGAATAATTCATGGACGGTTTAATTTTTCAGATCGTCATTTTTGTCATTCTGTTTAGCGTCGGTTTTGGCTTTGGTCGTTATAATGAACGCAAACATTTTCGTTATCTAGACGAACAGGAACAACGACTGGCTTATATCCAGGTCAACAACAGCCGCTTTATCTTATCTGAACATTCCGGACAGATGATCAGCAGTAATGTGGTCATTTCCCATGATTATTTTAAATACGCAATTGCCAATGTGCAGAACATGTTGGGAGGTCGTTTGACCAGCTATGAAAGCGTGGTAGAGCGGGCACGGCGTGAGGCAATTGTACGTTTAAAACTTGAAGCTGAAAAAATCGGAGCCATCCAGATTATGGGCATTCGGCTGAGCACTACGGAACTAGGCATGCAAGGCGGTATGGTCGAAGTCTTTGCTTATGGCACTGCAATTCAGCAGCCTATTTCATCAATCTAAAAATCGATATAAAAACAATAGTATGCAGATGGTTAGCTCATATTGCGCAGTACGTGCAGATAATTACTGAATGTGGATCAACTCGCTTATCGACTGGGGATGCAATATCATAGAAGAAGTGATTAAGCTCAAAGTTAGCGGCATAAATACAAATAATATGATGCCGTTTCTTCAGTCGATCAAACGGCACTCAATCCCATCTGTATTGCCTTATTATTTTTCTACGTCTTAAGCCGCATTGCTTAGAGAACGGCAGCAAGCTAAATGGCTATACATTGCCGAATTGACCGCCACCACCCAGCTTAAAAGTGCCCTTTTTAAATATTGGTGAACGAGATGGGTGCACTAATTCAGGCTGTTAGGCTCTTGCGTAATTCATCTTCAACGATACTGAGTTCAATTTCACTAAATTTACGAATCTCGCCTTCTGCATGCTTTTCCAGCATACCGCCGAGCAACGGCACTTTGACCTTTACTGTCCAGTTGAGCTGAAACTGGATCTGGTCTTCATCTCCAGTGACTGCACGCTGACAGGTCGCCTCGATCGGTAAATTTGCCCCGAGTTGTACCGTCGATGTCATTTGATTCAGATCGCTGATATCGGTACGCTGCAAACGGAATGCATCCTTGAGTAATTTTTTTGCCATATCCGGGATGTTGACATCCAGATTATAGGCACGTTTCAAGGTATACATATGCCCCTGCTTTTCCGAGACCAGTATTTCTAAATTTTGCGCAGGAATTCGATGACAGACTGCCTCATGCAAACGAATATCATTGGCCAGACGTTTAAATTCATCAATAGACACGCCATTGATAATTGCTTTCACAGTGAACTGATGTGCCATGCTATTTTTCCTTATTTTTATTGCATTATTCGCTTAGGTCACTCCGGACTATCGCAAATAAAACCAAACACAGAGATGATTCTGCAATTTATATCAACTTTATAGCATCTGTCATTATTCTTTTATCGGGAAATAGCGGCAATTCGGTCAATCTGTGCAAGATAGTTTTGCAGACAACTGTGTCTGGCCACAACTGATCTGTAGCTGCGCTGTGGCATAGTCAATCACGACATGAAATTCATCGGCGCCATCGTCTAAACCGGACACATACCATGTGGTTCCGTTTGGAAAATCCCGCAGCCAGTCTGCTTTATAAAAGTCTGAAACCGAATCAAACTGCACATACAGTTCAGACTGCGCTTCGATCTTCATTGCCAGAGCCATAAACTTCTGTAATTTCGCCTGCTGAAAATCAATAATCATACTATTCCCCCCTGTTTAGACATGATGATAGCGCAGCGATCTTCATATATGTTTAAAGGGTTCTTCTCGCTATACGACTGCCGAGTTTTGACATCTGGCCCATTATTGGATTAAACATAAGCTAGCGCACAAAAAACAAGATCTCATCCAATATAACGAAGGATATACTCATGGTGCAGGGAAAAATGCAGGTAGAAAGTGTCCAGTTTCTGGCAGAAGATGGTTATAGCTTAAGTGGCAAACTCTACCGTACACCGTCTGTGGCGAAGGCCAATATTGTCGTTGCCTGTGCGACGGGAGTACCGCAAGCGTTTTATCGCCGTTTTGCAGAATATGCAACTCATGCCGGTTTTCAGGTGCTGACCTTCGATTATCGAGGGGTGGCCGCTTCCGCACCGAAACAGCTCAAAGGCTTTAAAATGTCTTATCTGGACTGGGGAGAATATGACCTGAGTGCGGCAATTGAATATTTGGGCCGGACAGGACTGGATATTTATATGATTGGCCATTCCTATGGAGGTCAGGCATTAGGTCTGTGTAAACATCATGACCGCATCGAAGCGATGTACTGTTATGGCACAGGCGCCGGCTGGCATGGTTATATGCCACTCAAGGAAAAAATCAAGGTTCAGATGATCTGGAATATTGTTTTCCCTCCACTTGTAGCAATCACCGACTATTTGCCATGGAGCAAATTTAACATGGGTGCAGACTTGCCACGTGATGTCTATGATCAGTGGCGTAAGTGGTGCAAATATCCGACCTATTTCTTTGCCGATCCGGATTTGAAAGACTTACACACACGTTATGCTGCGGTAAGTACTCCGATTTATGCGGTTGCTGCTCTCGATGATACTTGGGCTCTGCCTAATTCCAGACATGCTTTTATGCAATATTACCGTCAAGCAAACGTGCATTATATTGATCTTAAAGCTGAAGATTATGGTTTAAAGGACATTGGTCATATGGGCTATTTCCGTCAGGGGGCAGAAAAAATCTGGCAAGATGCCTTAAATACCTTTTCCGAATTACATCGGCTTAAATATGCAGCCTGATGTTTAACGCCTATCGTCTCCTGCAAAACTTACAAGCTTCCTGAGCAGAGAGTATCAAGCACAATCTGACTGTAAAAGATCGGTACGAATTTCCTGACGATGCTCTTGGCCAAAACGGTCGACATGCGTATAAAACACGCCATAGCGGCCGACATAATATTCCAGTGACTGATGGTAAAAATTCCAGAAAATCGACCACTCCCCTAAATCCATCTGACGAATTTGTGTACTGCTTTGCATGGGCATTTTTTGCAAGATTTCCTGCTGTAACTGCTCTGCCTGTGCCCTGTCCTGAATAGGTACATGACGCTGAAAAAACAGCTGAGCCACATCATCAAACAGTTCCAGTTCATAAGCATCAACCAGATGCACCTGTTCCTCATGCGTGGTCATGACATGTTCTGAAATACTAGCAATTTGTTCAGGTTTTTCTGCACGCTGCGCAGAGAGATAAGACTGAGTTTTATAAATTTTCCGCCCCACGATCCAGGCAGCATTGAACAGCAAAAAAATACACAGCAAGAGCAACAATTTAAACATAGTAGATCATCTCGTGTGGCTGATTTTATTTTTATTACCGAGCACTTCATATTCATTTGAATAATGGCCTAACACCTAGCATACGTCTATTTTTTAGACAGTGCAAACTCCTGCACTATTTCGATGATGGCATCCTTGACTCGATTTTATGGGGATTTAAAGTAAGCACGGCGATTCTAGCAAAGCTTGCTGTAAATTTGAGCACCCGCTCCTGAGAAGCGTTGATTTTAGGAAATCAGATAAACAAAACCGACAGATCAGCAACATAAGTTATCTTCACCTACTGGTTTTTAAGAAAATCCTCTCAAAAAACTACAAGATTGTTATTTTGTTTCAACCTGCATTTCTCTTCCAATGAAGCCTTCCTGTAAATGTTCGAGAAAATGAATAACATGGTGATTCGTGAAGGGAAAATTCAGGATATACCTCAAATTATTCAGGTGATTCATGACAGTATTCAATCTTGTGTTTTAGATCATCAACGTGAGGACAGTCGCATCCAAAGCTGGCTGGAAAAATTTGATCACGCCAGCCTGATTGTCGATATGCTTTATAACGATTGTTGGGTTTGCCTTGTGCACGACAAAGTAGTCGGGTTTTTATTGGTCAGTGATACTGGAGAAATCCGGATGCATTATGTCGCCCCACATTGCCAGAGGCTTGGATTTGGCACCAAATTATTTAATCAAATGCATGCAGCATTAGTAGAGAAAAAAATCTATCAGATTGCAGTCAAGTCGACTCAAACAGCCCTCAGCTATTATCAGCGATGTGGATTTGATTCCAGCCCTGCACATTCACAAGATGATGGATCATATCTGTATAAATACGTTTTTTAATCCGCGCCCTGCTCAAAGTTTAATTGATCACGCCCGGTGTGTTTGGCCAGATACAGCTGCACATCTGCAGCTTTCATCAAGGCATGAATATCGGCATATTGATGTTGTGGGCTTATCCAAGCCGCGCCCACACTGACCGTGATCCAGGCTTTGCCATCCGGCCGGTTTAGATGTTCAAATTGTTGTTCCCGAACCTGCTGAATGACACGTTCCAGATATTGCAGGGCAACCGGAATCGGTATATCACCAAGCAGAATGGCAAATTCCTCCCCGCCATAACGCGCCAGATAACCCGATTGAGGCAAGCTGGCCTGAATCACCTTAACCAGGTTTTGTAGAATCTCATCACCCTTTAAATGGCCATAATGATCATTATAATTTTTAAAATAATCAACATCCAGCATGGCAAAAAGCAGTGTGGCATGTGAATGTTGCTGGCTTTGCAAAAACTTCTGCTGGATTTCACTATTTAAAGCACGCCGGTTAAAAGCACCGGTCAGCGCATCAATCTTCATCTGATGTTCCAGTTTGGCATTCAGTTGATGCAGTTGCTGGGTACGTTCTTTGACTTTTTGATCAAGCGAACTGTTGAGCTCGATGAGGTTAAAATTTAGCTGTTCTGTCTGATAAGTTTGATGCGCATAGTGTCTAGACTGCTGAAACATAATCAACAAGGCATATAAACTGGTGGAAATGAAAGACAAATGTGTGGTTTGAATAACATTAATCAGCAAGAGATAGTCATTTAAAAATGTCAGACACAAGAAAATAATGGCAAACAGATTCAGGCGTGAATACGGTTGCTTATCACGTAGGGTCTGATAAAACCCGTACATAAAATTCCCAATAATCACCAGACCATAAATCGCACTATAGAGCGCAAGACGTTCAAATAACTCGGGGGTAGAAAATAGCGTCACACTGATATTCAAAATCAATAAGACGATCGCAATATAATAAATCAGCGGTTTTAAATAGCGCTGATTAAACAGATGCATATAACTGAGGAAAAATAATACCGCCAGAAACGTAAACAGATACTCTAAACGTGTTCCCCATAACCAGTCGATATTGGTAAATACCGAATAGGCATAGGGCGCTGAAAACATATTATGCAGGGCCAGAAAGATAATAAAACAGCCAAACACAAAAATGCTTTTGCTATTACGCTCTTTCGATCCTCGAAATATTGAAAACAGGATATTGAAAACACCCACCCCGAGTACTGCGCCACAGGCCATGGCAATACTCATCATCAACTGCTGGAATTGACGATTGACTGTACCTGCGACCCCAATCTGCATTGGGCGTTCCAGCCCTCCATGCAAATGAGTGTAATTCGAGGCCTGAAT
Source organism: Acinetobacter sp. YH12106 (assembly GCF_013418995.1). NCBI lineage: Bacteria > Pseudomonadati > Pseudomonadota > Gammaproteobacteria > Moraxellales > Moraxellaceae > Acinetobacter > Acinetobacter sp. YH12106. The sequence continues at coordinate 57,230 of NZ_VPAV01000009.1, read as the reverse complement.
GCTTAAGGTAATGTATTCACTGTCTGCAACGAAATAGCCAATCCGGGGGGCTTTTTCAGTGATCTGCTGTTCAGGTGTTTTACTGATTTGCCCAAGCCGGACAATAAACTCGCCATTTACATAGACCCGATAAGCGCCATATTGAGCAGGAATCCGAATGGCAATCCGGCGTCCGATAAATTCTTTAGGAATTTTATAATGGCTAATAAATGTGCCATAACCAATATTTGAGTTGGTCAGTATTTTAAAAGAAGCCGGCAATTCCACTGTTTTTGATAACAGTACGGAACTTGGCTGGACAATAAACTGGCTCGGATAAAATAACCATTTCCCCTGCAAAGGGCTGCTGCTGTGTTCGCTAAAATGAATTTCAGAGATATGATCACGGAACTGCTGCTGCACCCCGGGGGATGTGGCAGCGATCTGGGCAGATACTGAAGTGCTCATCAAGATGCCCCAGCTTATGGCCCAAACCCACATTACAAAATAGACATTCCTTATCACGTTTTGCAAAGACAGTAGTTTCCTGAAAAAGAGCTTTATTCTTCTTATAATCTACTTGGAATATCAGGGAGTTCAAATATTTTTTTGTAGTTTATCGGAAGAAGCCCCCAATACTGAGACTTCTCCCGATCAGCATTCACTCATGATACTGAATGAATCTTATTTCAATGAATTAATCACGTGTTTTTACATCAAACAGTTCAATTTCAAAAATCAGGTCTGAATTGGCTGGAATCACTTTGCCCATTTTACGTTCGCCATAGGCCAAATGTGCCGGCACCAGCAGTTTACGTTTACCGCCCACTTTCATGCCCAAAATGCCCTGATCCCAACCTTTGATCACACGGCCTGTTCCGATCACGGTTTCAAAATAATTACCGCGATCAATCGATGAATCAAACTTGGTTCCATCTTCTAGCCAGCCGGTATAGTGTGTGGTAATCAGCGCGCCTTTTACCGCCTCTTTCCCTTCGCCTACTTTTAAATCAATAATTTCAAGTTCGTTAATCATACTTATTTACCTGAGATTGGCATAAATTCAAAAACCAGTATAAACCGGATTGATTGATTTTTTTAGGCTTTAGTCCTTGATGGATTAAAAGCTGAGTTCCTGAATATTCTGATCATTGAGTAAATGCAGGGTGAGTTTTTGATGGTTTTTGGCCGATCCCATCAGCACCCATCTTCCGCTAATCTGCTGCTCAACCTTGCGCTGTGAAGAATGCATGACTTTTAGCTTATATTGTTTGAAAAGCGATTCATAATGGTTGAGCTCATGTTTCTCAAAAGGACAGACAATTTCGTAATTACGTTCCTGATTCAGCGACTCGATCCCGCGCTGTACATACATCAGTAGAACCAGTACCACCATGACCATTAAAGTGGCCCAGATACTCAGGATTTCATAACCCGCACCGGCTGCCATGCCCAGTGCTGCGGTCATCCAGATGGTGGTGGCCGTGGTAATTCCTGAAATACGGTTCTCATCTTTGAGAATGACCCCTGCCCCTAAAAAGCCTAGCCCCGTCAGGACATTGGCCGCCAGCCGGTCAGGATTTTCCACGCCTATTTTCAGGGAAATGATAGTAAACAGACAGGAGCTGAGACTGACCATGATCATGGTACGCAGTCCGGCAGATTTACTGTGATATTCACGTTCTGCACCAATAATGGCCCCGATCGCGACGGCCAGCAGTAAATCATAAAGTTCATGGTACATGACACAACCCTGAGTATTTTTATTCCTCAGGTATACGCAATTTAAGCGACAGGATACAAGTCCAGACGTGCATCCTTATGCGTCCTTATTGTAACTGTTCCCACTCGACCAGCACCTGCCCCTGATCGCCAATCAGAGTCCATTCACCATCCATCACATTGAGCTGTAACTGCATGGTGCGTGCACATAATTGTGGCAATGCATCGGTGGTTGTAGTCGATAATTTCCACACCTCCACATTCTTTAACGTCTTTAATTTGCTGCTGCGCTTATACCATTCATCTACCGCAGAACCATAGGTCACCACAGCCACTTGCTTACAACGCGCACTGGCTTTTTTGACTTTATCTTCATCCGGGCTACCGACTTCAATCCATTTCACCAATTGACCAGTGAGGTCTTTTTCCCACAAGGCCGGCTCATCGGTTTCAAACAGATCCTTGGTAAATTCCAGCGTTTCATCGGCATAACGCGCATACGCCAGAATACGCACCATCAGGCGTTCAATGGTTTCTGAAGGATGCAGCGCCATCGTCAACTGATAATCTGCATAACGGTGCGTATCCATATCTGCAATATTCAAATCAACCTTATAAATCGTCGCTTTTAACGCCATAACACAATCCTCAAATTTGGCGCCTAGCATATAAGATTTAGCAGTATTTTGCTGAACAGATTTAGGTCAATAACTCATTCAGTGCACTGGAAACAGTACTATTATTTTTCCGGATCAATACGGCATTGCATCAACGTGCTTTCAAACTCCAGCCAATCGCGTGACTGTTGATAAATCACTTCGATCCGGTTATCAATACCTGCCTCGACCGACTGATAATTAAACTGTTCCGGATTAAAATTAAAGCTTTTCCAGCCCTGATCGGTATTAAAAATTCCTTTGATTCTGAGCCAGTCTTTTTGTTCACACAGCAAGTCGAGCAAATCATAAAAATGAAATTGCCAGCGTTTTGGCAACTTCCAGCCCGCAACCTGATAGCCCTGCGCGCTTTCCACATAATGATAAGGCAGCTGCTGAATCAGCACGGGTACCTCTGGGGAAGGACTGATCTGTTGCTGTTTTAATAAAGGCTGGAGCTGACGTACAGAGCCTTGATAATCCTGTTTAATCTGCTCAATACTCAGCTGTCCCTGCTCTGTGCACAACCACTGCTGGGCATAGACTTGATATTCCGCCTGAAGCTGCGTAAGCGCAGCATGATCTTCGGCTGTCATTAAATCTGTATGTGAAATCACCACAATCTGCGCGGCCTTAAGCTGATCTGCATACAGATTTTGCTGTGACCAATCCTGATCATGCAAACGTGAACCATCGACCACCGTGACCAAAGCCTGCATGTTTAAATGACTGTGCCAATGCGGTTCCGTCAACTGTTCTAACAATTGTGCAGGATGTCCCAGCCCGGTCGGCTCGATAAACAGCCGATCCGGTTTCACTTCGGACAGTAAACGTGACAAGGCAATCTGCATCGGCAACTGACTACTACAACATAGGCAGCCACCCAGTAATTCCTTTACCGCATAGCCTGAATCTTGTGGCAATAACTGCTGGTCGACCCCGATCTGACCGAACTCATTCATCAGTACGGCCCAGATTTCCTGTTCAGGTTTCTGCTGTAATAAATGCTTAAGCAGTGTGGTTTTACCCGCCCCCAAAAATCCAGAAATGATATGGACAGGAATCGGCTGTGCTGCGGACAGAATTTTCAAAATCGGTTCTCAAGAGATTAAATAGACAAGATCATGCCCTGTATTATAGGGCACAGCATGGTTTTAGAGACATTTTCTTGCTCAATGGCGACTTGAAACTATCAGTTTATAAGTTAATAGAATTATCTCAAATAGAGAATCTTGATGTTTATTCATATTTAAAATTCAGCTTTTTTGAAACATTCATATACATTTTCATTAAATAGAACACTGCATAATTAACAGTAATTAAACAACTTTCTGCATTGTGTATATGCTGAGTTATTCACTCCGTGTCGCTTTTGTTAATTGATTTGCTCATCAAAATTTCAGTGCTTAGGATGAACTCCTGTCGAATTGATGTGATGGTCAGCTCGGCAAATTACATGACATAAATAAAGGATGCCAAAAATGAAATATGCACAAATCTTACTTGCAACAACGCTTACTGCTGCTGCAGCCACCAGCTTTGCCGCGACTGAAACAACAAACGCAAATACAAACACTGAAGAAAAAGTGATTGTCAGTACCCAGGAATTGCCTGAGTCAAATGCTCCGGTTGCTGGCGCAAATGCAGAACAACCAGCTGCATCTGAAGCTGCTGCAGAAAGCGCAACACCTGCACAACCTGCAGCACGTTAAGTGATTTAACGACGGGTTAAATGATCAAAGAAAATATCAGGGCAGTATTTCTCCAGTAGGCTTAGCCTGTACTGCCTCATATTGATCAATGCTGAATCATGCTTTGCGCGGGTTCAGCATTTTTGTTGACTAGATTTAAATGCCCATCATAGTTAAAACTGATCACAGGATTGAGAATGACTATTGAATTATTTTAAATTTATCATTTAAATTCAGTTATTTGCATAAGAAAAAGCCACTTAAGATTAATATTATTGATATAGCTCAACTACTATCGCCTAACTTGTTTACAACTCAGAACTGTCCCTTAATAGATTGAAATGCAAGTCGATTGAATGGACATTCACTATGAGCAATACCAATTACAGCACTGATGTAGCAATCCTCGGCGCTGGGCCTGTAGGCTTAACCATTGCCAACTATCTGAGCAAGCAAGGCGTGAGCGTCACGATGGTCGAGCAACTCGATAGTTTGATTGATTATCCACGTGCCATTGGGATCGATGATGAATCTTTGCGTACCATTCAATCCTTAGGTTTGGTCGATCAAGTCTTGCCCCATACCACGCCCAATCATGCCATGCGCTTTTTAACACCTAAGGGTCGCTGTTTTGCAGATATTCAACCTTTAACCCGTGAATTTGGATTTTCACGCCGTAATGCCTTTATTCAGCCACAAGTCGATCAGATTCTGCTTCAGAGCTTAAAACAATATGAAAATACGCAGGTACTGTTCTCACGTCAATTGACCCAGTTTAGTCAGGATGCCGAGGGTGTAACACTTAACCTGCAAAACGAACAAGGGAATACAGAAACAGTCCGTGCCCAGTACCTGATTGCCTGTGATGGCGGTAACTCTTATGTACGCCGTAATCTGGGCATTGCTTTTGAGGGTGAAACTGCACCAAATCAGTGGATCGTAATCGATCTTGAAAATGATCCGCTTGCGACACCGCATATTTACCTGTGTTGTGATCCGGTACGTCCTTATGTATCCGCCGCATTGCCCCATGGAATTCGCCGTTTTGAATTTATGGTCATGCCGGGTGAAACTCAGGAAGAACTCAGCAAACCGGAAAATATTGCCAAATTACTGGCCAAAGTGCTTCCAAGTACCGACGGCATCGAAGTGATCCGTCAACGTGTTTATACACATAATGCCCGTATTGCGGACAAATTCCGGGTAGACCGCATTTTACTGGCAGGTGATGCTGCGCACATTATGCCCGTCTGGCAAGGTCAGGGTTATAACAGCGGGATGCGGGATGCCTTTAACCTGGCCTGGAAAGTCGCACTGGTGGTTCAAGGCAAAACCGGCCCAGAACTTCTCGATTCTTATCAGGTTGAACGTAAAGACCATGCCAAAGCCATGATTGATCTTTCCGTGATGGCCGGTCATGTATTGGCACCACCAAAAAAGTGGCAAGGTTTTGTCCGTGACGGTATCGCCTATGCCCTGAACTATATCAAGCCGATCAAACAGTACCTGCTGGAAATGCGCTTTAAACCGATGCCGAAATATCATGATGGTGTGCTTTTGAGCAACGGCGCCAAAAATTCTCCAATTGGCAAGATGTTCATTCAGCCTCAAGTTCAGCTTGCATCAGGTGAAACAGTGTTACTGGATGAAGTGATTGGCAATGATTTTGCCATTATTGCCTGGGGTGTCGATCCAAAATGGGGCCTGAGTCCGGAGACGTTGCAACAGTGGAAATCGCTGGGCGTGAAATTCATTCAGGTAATTCCGGCGGTGCAATTGCAAAATAGCCAGCGCAAAGAGTATGAAGATGTCATCACCATTGGTGATATCGGCACAGACATCCGCTCGTGGTTTGGCAACACGTCTGATTCAGTGGTGATCTTGCGTCCTGACCGTTTCGTGGCTGCGCTGGCCATTCCTCAATCGATGGAAAGCACCAGCCAGCAACTGTTTAAAAAGCTTTACCTGAAATAATATTAGGATCACCTTTCACCACGCTTCGGCGTGGTTTTTTTTATTGTTTTTAGATATCCCGGACAATATATAGACCGAGGAGTTAGACTCGGTACTCTTGAAACCACTGGATATCTTTTAGGGAGTCGTGCTGTGCCATTTGTTGTAAAAAAGGTCTGAACTCGTCAAATGGCGGTAAAATTTTCGCAGAGATCGCAAAGACCAAACAATAGGCCACATATAAGTCTGCTGCGGAAAATTCTTCACCCAGCAAATAGGGATTGGCCTGGCTTATGCCCTGTTTCAGAAAATCAAATACTGCAGCTTCATTCCCGAAACTTAAACTTCTGCGGTTCTTTTCAATATTTTCTGGCGAGACCTGCAAATTTTTTAGATCGATATATTCGGTGAAGGGCCCATGACAGAAAAATATCCATTTTAAATATGCCCCACGCTTGGGTTCATCCAAAGCAGGTGCCAAGCCTTTATCAGAATATTTATCTGCCAGATAGATAAAAATGGCGGCCATTTCTGAAATGACAATCTCCTGATCGACCAGACAGGGAACTTTTCCCATCGGATTAATCTGTAAATATTCAGCTTGATGCATATATTCATAGGACACTTCCACCTGCTCAATCTGGTCTTCAATCTGCAATTCTTTCAATAAGGGCAACAGGGTCAGGCCCCGTGATTGCGGATTGTTATAGAGCTTCATCATATTGCTTTAACCATTTTTTATTTTTAGAGTTTCAGTATAAAACGGTTTTCTGTGTCAATTTACACAGATGTGCTACAGATCATTTCTGTCGCACAGCTTTTAAAATATAGGCAGACCAAAGATGCAAATCTTAAAAAAGATCGACACAAAACTTTTCTTTTAAGACTTTTAAAATCAGATCAATCACCACATGTTTTTGGTCTTTACGATAATTGGCATATAGCCCAATCATGGGCAAAGGTTCAAGGGTCTTTTTCACTACAATATTGTCGCCGAGTAATGGAATCACATAGGCTGGTACCAGACTCCAGCCCACGCCCATTCCGACCAGATTGACATTGAGCAGGATATTGGTGGAATGCTGCACCACATTGACCTTCAATTTGGACTGTTTAAAAAAGTCTTGAATAATTCGATGCAGTTGTGGTGAAGCCTGCTCATCACTAATGACAAAATCCTGATTTTCAAAGCTCTTAATACTGACATGTGGCAGGGTCACAACCGGAGAATCTTTCGGCACAATCAGGGTTAAAGGTTCATCAAAAATCCGGATCGAATCAAACTCGCTCGACTGTCCCGGATAGCGGGTAAAAGCAATATCGATCTGGCCTTTTCTTAAAGCACTAAACTGCTCAGCGTCGGTCAAACTATGAAATAGTGCTTTCAGTTCAGGAAAATGTGCGCGGATATTGGGCATGATATAGGGAAAGACTTTCATTTCCGCAACCGGTACAAATCCGATATTCAGCTGATCCTGATGTGCATTGGCAATCTGTCTGGCAGCGTGGATCGCACGTTCTGCATGTTCCAGACTGAGCAACGCTTCTTTTAAAAAAACCTGTCCGGCCTCGGTCAGGTTGACCTTACGGTTATTTCGCTCCAGTAACTGTACGCCTACCTCACGCTCCAGATCCTTGATTTGCTGACTTAAGGAAGGCTGTACAGTATTCAATTTTTCCGCAGCCCGGGTAAAATTCAGTTCCTCGGCCACAGTGACAAAATAACGTAAATGTCTTAATTCCATTTTATGCTTCCTGATTTTCCGGTGCGTGTGTTGGTCTTTTGGCCACATACTGACGATAAACCAATATCGTCACAATGACGAGTGCAGCACTCGACACATACATCGCTTCAAAGCCCCAATAGGCAATCAATAGGCCCATCACCACGGAACCTACCGCCAAACCCAGATCAAACAGGGTAAAGAAGGTTGAAATCGCATGTCCCATACGCTGCTTATCGACAGATTGAATTGCGAGTGTCTGCAGACATGGAAATAATGAACCATAACCGATCCCCACAAAGACTGCTGATAACCACAGCGTCCATTGATTGGATATCAGACTCACCATGACTAGGCCAATCGCAAAGAAAATAAAGGAAGGATAAATGACAGCACTTGGTCCCTTACGATCATAGATTTTCCCGACCCACGGCCGTACCAACAGCATCGAAGCCGCAAATACAATAAAAAATACGCTGGTATAAGCCAAAAGCTGCTTGCTTTCACTAAATGCCGTGATAAAACTCATGATGCCCGAATAAGCAAATGCCGTCAGCAACGCCACACAGCTTACCGCCAGGACTTTCACTTCCAATATATCTTGTAGACTCAATTTGGTTTTTCCTGTGCCGATCCGCCTTGATTTTGGCAGTTCGGTAATTTTCAGCATCCAGCAGAAAATCAGTCCCAGAGAAATAATAATAGCCAGAATCCCAAATAAGCTTTTAAAGCTGGTGAATTGAATGACGGTCAAGGCCAGCAATGGGCCAAATACCACCCCCAGATTGGTCGACATGACAAAATAGCCCATGCCCTCGCCTTTACGCTGTTCTGGAATAAATTCATTGGCCACCGGAACCGCCACCGTGGTCAAAATACTGAACCAAATGCCATGTAGAAATCGCACCAGCAACAGTGACCACAAGCTATCAATGAGCAAATAGCCAAAGGCAAACAGCGCAAAAATCACGCCTGCACCGCGCATCGAGATTTTCTTGCCCAGTTTTTCGATGATCATGCCGGAAAAAGGCCGAACTGCAATTGATGATGCCAGAAACAAGGTCAGTGCCAGACCCGCTTCTTTGACTGAGCCCCCCAAATCTTTCATGATGTAAATCGGCAAGATGGTCAGTAAGGCAAAATAATAAACAAACAGAAAAAAGTTATTGCATAAGCACAAGATAAATGAGCGATTCCATAAACGCTCGGGGCTGAGAGACATAAAAACCAACTTTAAGAAAAATAGACCAGGCTCAGGCTTGAATTACAACAGGATGCAGCACTAACCCAACCAGCGCCCGGATGTAATTTTCATCCGGCATACGATTGAAAAAAATAATCTGGTAATGGATCGGGCCGTACAAACTGTCCAGCATTAAATCAAAAGGATAATCCGCGCGAATCTCGCCACGCTCAATCGCTTGCTGAATCAGTTGATGAGTCTGCTGTCGACGCGGCAATAAATATTGCTGAAAGAATTCACCGGCCAGTTCACGATGATTGGCGATTACCACCAGTAAAGCCCGACCAATCGGATGGTTGAGCGCCTGAGACAACAAGCTTAGCTGTCGAATCAGATTACTTTTCAGGTCATTTGCAGGATCAGGCTCAAAGACTGAGACCGTATGCTGTTTGAAGGTATCTAGCACCAGCTCCGATTTATGCTTCCACCAGCGATAAATCGTAGATTTTCCCACCCCAGCTCGTGCTGCAACAGCCTCAATAGTCAGTTGATGATACTCTCCCTCTGCCAATGCATCGGCAACCGCCTGCAAGATACATTGCTGTCGTCGTGAGCTTTTTTCGTCATGATTCATAAAGTCTACTTATCTTCAAACACAATCGATACGATACGTATCGTTTTATATTAGAGCAAAAAACAATAAAGCTCCAGACATAAACTGAAATTAAGGCAAAAAAGACTCTCTTATAAAGTAATGCTGATCAGTTAAAGAATTTAAAAATAGACGCTTTAACTGCTTAGTCGTTCATGATGGAGTCTGAAGGTTTTAAATCAAATATTTTCAATATCATTTGTTACTTTGGTTTCATTCAAATGAGCAGCGGAACTTCGCAAGGAAGGCATCTTGCAGTCATATTCCTCACCGCAAAACTCGTCAGCCACCCTCGACTCGTCAATTTGTCATGGAGACCATCATTTTTTTAATCTTGCGGTGCAATACACCTCATGCCTCAAACAGTTGCGGATGACTTTTCCACCTATCACATATAATCCTCAATTTAAAAAAGAAAATGCCAGTCAATTGGTTAACTGACTGGCATTACTCTTATGAAGATGTTTTTAAATCACCGCTTAACTCTGTGCAGTCTTTTTATAAATACTGCATGAAGGATGATGATTCTCTTGCAAACGCGCGACTTTACGCTGTTCGGCTGCTTCAAAACGGCAACGTTTCCAGTCATTGTCCAGGTTCAAAGCCGGAATCTGTTTCGGTTTGCCATTTTCATCTACGGCCACCATAGTGAAATAACAGCTATTGGTATGGCGTACCGTTCTTTTTTGAATATTCTGCGCTTCTACACGAATCCCGATTTCCATCGAGGTGCGACCAACATGGTTGACACTGGCCAAGAAAGTTACCAGCTCACCCACATGAATTGGTTCCTTAAAGTTCACCTTGTCTACCGATAAGGTCACGACATAACTGCCCGAATAGCGACTCGCACATGCATACGCCACCTGATCCAGTAATTTCAGAATGGTTCCACCATGAACATTTCCTGAAAAATTTGCCATATCTGGCGTCATGAGAACTGACATCGTTAACTCTGACTGGTCATCTGACACTGCTGCAATTTGATCTAAAGGGGCCATCGTTTTCTTTGAACTCTTTGAATGACAAGGTTATCGCTTATTATTATAGCGTTTTTAACATGAATAAAATGTTCAATTCGGCAAATGAAGCATCATAATTATTGATATAGAAACTGCACTCATACAGAAAAAAATATATTTAACAGATCTCAAGGCTCAGCAAGAAGCTAAGTTCCAAACAAATAAACACTTATTGATCCAAAGCATCTGCTTACCCAGCTCAAGTTTTTTTCGGGCCGCTCTCATTTTGCAAAAAATAACTCAAGACGCTGGATAAATCATTACTGATTTAGCGCATGAGTGGTCTTAACATTTCCTGGGCGACATTTTCATAGCTGAGAATTTGCTGACCATCCAGTGTGGTAGTGACCGTGAAAGAACCATCCGGATGTGCAGCTGTCACTGTAAAAATATAGTGTTCAAATTGTGCCAACTTGACCTGATGTCCAATTTTAATCTGATTCATTGTCGTTACATCTATTCAGTAATATTTCAAAGCACATTCTGTCATGAACAATATTTAAATATTTGATCAACTTAAGTATAGGAATAATAATATTAAAATTGTGACTTAGAAAAGCAACACTCATTTCTAAAAATAATATAAATTATAATTCAATAATTTACAGGAAAAATAAAGTTTATCTCTCCTGAAAATTCTGGCCAATTCATATGCAGAAACAATGATTTAATCTTTTATAACGATCAGCCAGTGTTAAGATCAGGATCTGGAAAGCATAGGGATGCAATAGCTTTGCCTACCTGGTTCGATCTCATAAAAAATGAACAAAAAAATTTAACCGCAATATGCTTTAGGGCTGCTGCTGTTCCTGAGCCACAAAGAGCGGAATATGATGGCCGCGAGCATAATTATATTTTTGATAAGCGAGAGAAATATCCATCAGTTTTAACTGTGCAGCATCAATGCCGGCCTGCATGGTTAATTCTCTGCCACGTACATCAAAGATATGTCCTTTTTCCCGTAAATCGGGCTGGATCACCACATCGGCATGCTTTAATTCTTCTTGTGCCAAGTGTTGCTGCATAATATTAATATTCTGGTTAAACAGTCCCCAGACATTACTGGTTTCCGTATGAATAGGCTGTGCCAGAATATCAACCGCAATCACAATATCTGCTCCCAGCTCACGTGCCACATTCACCGGTACCGGGCTGACCAGCCCGCCATCGACATATTCTTTTTCTTCAATTATTGTTGGAATAAACATACTCGGAATCGACACTGAAGCACGTACTGCCTGTCCAGTATTGCCGTAATTAAAAACGACTTTCTTGCCTTCTTTTAGTGCTGTGGCCACCACAAACATCGGGATTTTCATGGCTTCTAGTGGAGTTTGATCGACTTGTAAATTGACATAGTCTTCTACTTTTTTGCCATCAAAAAAACCTTTTCGATCCAGCTTGATATCGCGTACATCGGTTGCTCGCATGCTCAAGGCAATATTGCGCAGCTCAATCGCCGGTTTACCACTGGCATAAATAGATCCGACGATGCTGCCCGCACTGGTTCCAACAATAAAATCCGGACGAATACCGGCCTGTTCCAGTACTTCGAGCGCACCGATATGTGCATAGCCACGTGCGCCACCACTGCCTAAAACGAGAGCAATGACCGGACGCTGTTCAGTTTGCTTGATCTTTTCAAAATCAATTTGATTCGGACGTGCCTGAGCTTCTCCACGTTGCGCAGCGGGTTGTAGATGATTGGTAGCCGACTGGACTGTCATCGGTGTGGTTTGACAACCACTCAGGCCGAATGCACCCAGTGCCACAATACTCAACACATATTTCTGCATGTAGAGAATGTCCTCATTAACTTAAAGCAGCATAGTGTATAAACACCTGCTTAAATAATCTGTAGAATTTCGTAAAATTGTCATACAGTTCGGGTAGTTTGTCTTCATTTTCCCCTTCATGCTATGTCAGTCATTTCACTGTACCGGATTTTTCTGATTTTCCTGCAACTGGGCTGTATTTCATTTGGCGGGCCAGCCGCACATCTGGTATTTTTTCACCGCAAATTTGTGATGCAACTACAATGGCTCAATGATACCCAATACAGTCAACTGGTGGCTTTGGCGCAGCTTTTACCGGGTCCGAGCAGTAGTCAGGTGGGTTTGTCTATCGGATATCTGCAACGTGGTTATCTAGGTGCATTGATGGCATGGCTGGGATTCACCCTGCCCTCGATCATACTCATGACTGGTGTCGCGCTACTGGGTCAACACTATGTTCATATTCTAAACTCAAATAGCTTTCATACCATTCAGCTCATTGTATTTTCTGTTATTGCCTGGGCATTCTGGCAGATGCTGCAAGGCTGCTGTAAAACGGCCTGGCAATATGCAGTCCTGCTGCTGTCTGTCATATTATTGACGGTAATTTCGGTGAGTTATAACCAGATTCTCGTCATCATCCTCGGCGCAATTTGTGGAATGTTGATGGGATATCCTTCCAGATTAAATCCGAACAAGCCCAAAGACAGTGACAGTACTGAAATCAGCTCGCCTTATCTGCAATCTGCTGCTGCACCCTACTGGCTGCTGGCATTTATCTTGCCATTTTTGCTGCTGCCCCTAGCGGATAAACTATCGAATGGGTCGGGCCTACAATTCCTGAGTGATTTTTATCAGACCGGTTCGCTGGTTTTTGGTGGTGGTCATGTGATTTTGCCCTTACTCCATCAGGATTTTGTCGCGACTGGCATAGTGAATGCGCAATCTTTTGATCTTGGCTATGCATTTGCCCAGCTCATGCCCGGGCCACTATTCAGTTTTGCTAGTTATATTGGCGCTGTGCTGCCGTGGACGCCCTATCTCTGGCTGAATGTACTTTTAGCGACCTGTGCAATCTTTTTACCCTCATTTTTTCTGATCTTTGCCACCTTACCCTACTGGTCATGGCTGCTGCAGCAACGGCGAATCCATCAGGCCGTGATGGGAATTAATGCAGCGGTAGTCGGTTTGTTACTGGCTTTGCTCCTGAATCTGTCACAACATTATTTTAACAGTATCTCCGACCTGTTGTTCGTTGCGGTGATGATTGCCCTGCTACGTTCAAAATTACCGGTCTGGTTCAGCCTGATTTTCGGCTTCGTGCTTTATCAAAGTTATTTAAATTTCTTCTAAATAAAACATTGGCACAAAAAAGCCCCGAATGATCGGGGCTTTTTATTTCAAGTCTTACCAGATATCTGATTTAACCTTGTCTTTAAATTTAGGATGGTTATCCAGTTTAAATTCAGGCTCTTTCACACCGCGCTTCAACTGACCGGTATAGTCTTTGAGTAGCATCAGCAGGAATGGCATCAGCAACAGGATCGCAATCAAGTTGATACTTGCCATCACACCCATGAACAGATCCGCCATATTCCAGATCAATGGCACGCTGGCGATGGAACCGAAATACACCATCACCAATACAAATAAACGGAAAATCAACATAACCCGGCTATTGTTATTGATGAACTGGACGTTTCCTTCGGCATAGGCATAGTTACCAATAATCGAAGAATAGGCAAACAGGAACAGAATCAAAGCCAGGAAGTCATCACCCCAGGCACCAATCTGGCTTTCGAGTGCCATCTGGGTCAAGGTCACGCCTTCAAAGCCTGCATTTTCATACAGACCCGAAACCAGAATAATAATCGCAGTACATGAACACACCACAAAAGTGTCTACAAATACCCCGAGCATTTGTACCAGACCCTGATTGACCGGATGCTTCACATCAGAGGCTGCGGCAGCGTTCGGTGCTGAACCCATCCCGGCTTCGTTAGAGAACAGACCGCGTTTGATCCCCATCATCATGGCCATAGAGATCATGGCACCAAAGAAACCACCCGCGGCAGCTTCAAACTCAAAGGCTTTACTGAAAATCAGCTGAAAAATGGAGGGCAAGACATCGTAGTTGATCACGGCAATATACAAGGCCACCGCCAGATAAAGCACGGCCATAAAAGGCACAAAGCTTTCAGCGACTTTCGCAATCCGTTTAATCCCGCCAAAAATAATCATAGCCGTGATTAGAACCAGGAACAGACCGACCCATGATATTTCCAGATTCAATCCACCTAAGGGCAGCAGCAGGTTCGCCTGATCCCAGCCCCAGGCATGCGAGGTTGCGCCGCTAATTGCATTGGCCTGAACCGCATTAAACACAAAGCCATAGGTCGTGATCAATGCAATTGCAAAGACAATCCCGAGCCATTTCTGTTTTAGCCCCTGAGTAATGTAATACGCGGGGCCACCACGGAATTGCTGGTTTTTATGATCGCGCACCTTAAACAATTGCGCCAATGAGGATTCCACCAAAGCAGAGCTCATACCTAGAAATGCAGTAACCCACATCCAGAACACCGCGCCCGGCCCGCCAATCGCAATGGCAATTGCCACACCCGCAACATTACCCACCCCGACCCGGCTTGCAAGACCAGTGACAAAGGCCTGAAACGGGGTAATCCCGTGTGTATCCTGAACCTTGCCACGGCTATTTTTCATGACTTTCATGCTGTGCCAGAACAAACGAATTTGTACTGCACCGGTCATGATCGTATAGAAAATACCGACTGCGACCAGAAACACCACTAGAAAGTCCCATAAAGGGCCATTCAGGGCATTAATCCAGCCAAGCAAGGTTTCATTTAACTGATCATTCATGTCACATCCTTATGAGCCTATGACTCATCGTATCAGGCATAAAAATTATGCAAAAAACTTCAAAATCATCTGAATAACAGTAGCATTGATTAAGTCAACGAAGAACGCCCCACATAATGGAACGATCAGGAAGGCCTTATGCGACGCACCATACATATTGGTAATCGCCTGCATATTGGCAACCGCTGTTGGAGTT
The DNA here is from genome assembly GCF_013418995.1 of Acinetobacter sp. YH12106. NCBI lineage: Bacteria > Pseudomonadati > Pseudomonadota > Gammaproteobacteria > Moraxellales > Moraxellaceae > Acinetobacter > Acinetobacter sp. YH12106. The sequence continues at coordinate 41,794 of NZ_VPAV01000009.1, read as the reverse complement.
GCACCCATACCGAAACCACAATGACCTGCTGCAAGTACCGCAGCATCATAGTTCTTGCCCATCAGGCGGAAAGTTACAAAACCGGCATACAAAGCCATGGTGATGGTCTGTGCACCCAGAATTACCATCAGTGGTCCTGCAAGGTCAGCCAATTGCCATAATTTCAATGATAACAATGCCATCGCCAAGTACAGCGACAATGAAGCATTACCGAACACATCAATGGCACGATCGAAAATCTGAACTTTGAAAATACCTTCCAGTACATTACGCAGGATGACACCACCCGCCAATGCCCACACGAATGTTGGCAGTTCAAATGCAGTACCTTTACTGAAACCCGTCATAAACTCTGCAAAAGCCAAACAGCCTGCAAATAGACCCAAAGTCGTGATTGCATTATCTGCGGTAATTAAACGCACCTGATGCGGATATTCAAATGGAATATATTCGGTCGAGTTGATATCCATTGGCGTGCTATCACGCTTTTCGATTTGTTGATCCGTACGTGCAATTGCGAGATTATGACGGTTAATCAGCAATTTTGCTAAAGGACCACCAATAATCCCACCGATAATCAGACCAAAAGTAGCACTGGCCATCCCCAGTGCAAGCGCCCCCTGAATGCCATGTTCAACCTCAAAAATCTCGCCCCATGCACCTGCAGTACCATGACCACCGGTTAAGGTAATTGAACCTGCAATCAGGCCAATCAATGGGTCAATACCGAGCAAGGTGGCCAGACTCATGCCGACTGCATTTTGCAAAATAATGAAAGCCGAAACAGCAAACAGGAAAATAACCAGACCGATCCCGCCTTCACGCAACTTGGAAAAGTTGGCACTCAGACCAATCGAAGCAAAGAAAATCAGCATAAAGCTGGTTTGTAATTCTGCACTGGTGGTGATGCTATATCCCCACAATGAATGCACCAGCAATGAGATGATCGCCGCAACCAAACCGCCCGCGACCGGCTCAGGAATATTGTAGCGCTTTAAAAAATCGATTTTATTAACCAGGAATCGGCCGAGTAACAAAACAATAACTGCGGCAATCAAGGTATAAAATGCGTTAAAAGTAAAATCCATAATTTTTTGCCCAAGATAATGTTGATTTTTTATCATTCTAAAAGTGATGCAGAGATACCGAGCTTTAGATCTCTCATCGATTTCGACCTAAAATATTCTGACCTCATCTAATGCTTTTAAAATAACAAAATGATCCACCATCTCTTTCAAACTTATGAATATCATCATCACGATCATATTCAACAAATGAGAGATTTATAAAAGCCAAAATACAGCTTTGATTTAAGCTCTATTGCTGTCAATGAATGGTATAAGCATACAAATTTAACAGAAGAGTCAGATCTATAAGACTGTGTTCTACTTCTCAAAAAACACCAAGGTTTAGTGAGCGCTTTTAACCTGACTAGCTTAATTCAAGCCACTTGGAATAGCGTTATTTAAAATAAATCTTGTGCATGCCGACCTTGAATTTTCCCAAAGCGCATGGATTAAGATGAAAAGCTGCATATTATGCTGTTTCTTTGTATAAAGTTTTATTGTTTTTTATTAAGAATAGTTAATCAATCTATAAAAAATAATTATTAGTCTAGGGTTTTTAGATGAGCGTCAAACTCTCTAGTTATCGAAAAAAAATATTAATCTCTTACTTAAAACTTTATCAAACCAAGAAATTTCAATGGAATTAACGTGCTTTTCTATCCCAATCCACTTCATCTGTGCAGGCAATTAGTATGTTCAAATGGTTCAAGCATCCGAGTTTTAAGCTAATTTTTAATTTCATCAAAGCTTTTTAACCAATGTCCTGACTATTTGACTGAGGCTATTTAAAACATCAAGCTAGATATCAATCTTTTGTTTCACTGATAAATACTTTTTCCATTCTGGCCCGCGATTTAATTTTTCTGTCCACCCTACTGTTTGTTTAGTTTATAGTCATTCAAAACTTCATATGGATATTCGATTGGACATCAAAATGGATCAAAAACTTGTTCATGCTGTAGATCAAACGATCACCTCTCGCCATTCGGTGCGCGCTTTTTTAAATACGCCGGTCAGTACAGACATCTTGAAACAGATTTTAACTGTGGCCAGCCGCGCACCTTCGGGCACCAATACCCAACCTTGGAAAGTCTATGTTGTGACAGGTAAAAAACGCGATGAACTGGTAGAACGCGTCTGTCAGGCCCAAATGCAAATCTATGCCAATCCCGAGCTGGCGGAACAATACCAAGAAACCTTTGCCTATTATCCTGAACAATGGCTCTCGCCGTTTATTGAACGTCGTCGTGAAAATGGTTGGGGCTTATATGGTTTGCTGAATATTCAAAAAGGCGAAAAAGAAAAAATGGCACGGCAGCAGCTGCGTAATTTTGAATTATTTGATGCACCGGTGGGACTGTTTTTTACCGTACATCGCTCTTTGGCCATTGGTTCGAAAATGGATATTTCGATGATGATCCAGAATGTCATGATTGCAGCAAAAGCCCGCGGTCTGGACACTTGCCCGCAGGCCGCCTGGAATCATTTCCATCCCATCGTACTCGATCTGGTCGGTGCACCTGAACATGAAGAACTGGTCTGTGGCATGGCCTTGGGCTATGCCGATCCAGAGCAGATCATTAACAGCTTTATTACGCCGCGTGTCCCGGTAGAAGAATTCGCTGTATTTATTGATGAGTGATTGAATCAAGGCTGAGTCTATCGACTTGGCCTTATTTTCAGATCTTTAGATTTTATCTGGCCAGAGCCAGATCAGGCATTTATTCATGTTTGAATACTGGCAGCTCAAGTTGACAAATTGCCCAGACGGCAATACAAACAAAAACCAGCATAATCAATGCCATATTTAATAAAGCATTCCAAACCAGAAAATTTAGTAAAAGCCCGCCCAATAAGCCACAGACAAATTGCATACTGCCCATAATCGCGCTAGCAGTTCCTGCACGTGCACCCTGCTTCGCCATAGCCAATGCCATAGCATTCGGGCCAGTAAAACCGATCGACGCCACCACGACAAACATGCCCAGCAAGACCAATGCAATAGAATCTACATCCAGATAGCCAAGCAATACTAAAACAAAAACACCCACTAACTGTAGAACAATGCCGATTTTAAGGCGTTGCAATATCGAGAAACGCCCAGCCAGACGTTTATTCAAGGTCGAAAATAACATGATCCCGACGGCATTGGCACCAAAGGCATAGGCAAACTGCTGCTCAGTCAGTTGATAACGATCCATCAAAATGGCCGAAGATGCACTGATATAACAGAACATCACCGCACTGGAAAAACAGCCGGCATAAAGCGGATGTCGAAAGCTTTGATCCTGAAAAATGCTACGGTACAAACTTAGAACCTGTTGAAAGTTCAGCTTGAGACGGCGCTCTGGTTCCAGAGTTTCTTTAAAGAGAAAATGTACACAGGCCAGACTCAGCAGACCGCAGCCCATCAGCACCAAAAAAATCACATTCCATTCATAAAACATCAACACCCAGGCCCCCAGACTCGGCGCGAGAATGGGTGCAATCGCGGTCACAATCATCATGCTGGCAAAAGCCTGAGCTGCTGAATGCATATCCAGACGATCACGAATGGCCGCACGGGCCATGACCACCCCGACACAACCACCCAAGGCCTGCAGAATCCGTGCAGCGATCAGACTCCATTCATCCTGTGCAAACACACACAGCAGACTTGCCACAATGTATAAACACAGCCCAAAATACAGCGGTGGTTTACGCCCAATCCGGTCACTGATCGGCCCATAAATTAGTTGCCCCACAGCCAGACCGAAGAAGTAAGCCGGCAAGCTATTCGAGACCATTTGGGTACTGACGCCAAAATCTGCTGCCATCGCCGGCAAGGCAGAAAGATACATATCAATGGATAAAGGCCCGAGCGCACTCAGCGCCGCTAGCAAAACAATCCAGGACATGGCATAAGGTGGTTGTACGATTTTATTCGATGGCATAAGCATGAAGATTTAAAGCGCTAATATGCAGACAAGTTAACACAGTGCATAGTATGATTTAGCTTGAAATGAAATTTTATAAACCTACTATTTTTCATTGGCATATTCAGATTCATCTGTAAGACTGCAGTATAAAGGACGACTTTTGAAATCTTGGCTCACTCGTCTCAAGCAAACCACCTATAATACGACCTTGATGTATAACCTGCGTATGATGACGGCATTTGCAGGTACCGCCTTTGTTCCCTATTTTATGGGGCAACAATTGATGACGATTCCCCTGACTTTAGGTGTGGTCGCAGCCGGTTTAAGCGATATTGATGACCGCTTTTCGGTGCGTATTCTCAATCTCCTGTATACCTACATGGGTTTCTTTATTACTGCGGTTGGCGTTTATCTGCTCTATCCTTATCCGCCGCTGTTCGCCTTGGCCTTGATTGTTTCTTGTATTGGCCTGATTCTGCTTGGCTCCCTTGGCAGGCGCTATGCCACAATTTCTTATGGCTGTCTGGTGGTTTCCGTCTATGCCATGCTGGGTGTCGAACTGTTCGATGAATGGTATAAGCAGGCCGGCTTGCTGGTCATCGGTGCGATGTGGTACGGCATTCTGTCGACGCTCAGCTTCCTGGTCTTCCCTGCCCGGTTGGCACAAGACAAGCTTGCCACCTCTTATGCTTCGCTTGGTGACTTTTTATATGCCAAGTCCAATCTGTTTGATGTGGACATGACCCCGACCAGTTATCAGCAGAGCATGATTGATCTTTCTCTTGAAAATGGCAAACTGATTGCCATTTTTAACGAAATGAAAACGGCGCTCTTGACCCGTCTAAAAGGCGACCGTGGGCAAAAAGATACCCGTCGCAGTCTGCAATATTATTTTGTGGCGCAGGATATTCATGAACGTGCCGATTCAGCCCATATTGATTATCAGAAACTGGCCAAGATTTTCCAGCACAGCGACATCCTGTTCCGCTTTCAGCGCATCATGTCGATTCAGGGCAAAGCCTGCAAGGACCTGAGCGAAAGTTTGCTGCTGCGCAAGCCTTATGTACATAACAAACGCTTCAAGCATGCTTTTGACAATCTTCGGCTGTCTCTGGAGAAATTACGTCAGGATCAGCATTATGATCAGGTCTGGATTAATGCCTTATTTTCACTATTTCAGAACCTGAAATCGATTGATGCCCAGTTACGTAACCTGGAAACCGAGCAAAGTATCAAAGCCGAGCGTTTTAAACATATTGAAAACCAGCTCAGAGATGATGACCTGAAAGGCTGGGACGACATCAAGGTTCGAATTAAACAGCATCTCACTCCAGAATCGGTGCTGTTCCGGCATGCCATCCGCCTGTCGATTGTGCTGCTAATCAGCTATATCTTTGTACAGGTCAGCAATATTGAATATGGTTACTGGATTTTATTAACTGCACTGTTTGTCAGCCAGCCAAACTTTAACGCCACCAAGCGGCGTTTACGTCTGCGGATTGTCGGTACCTTGGTCGGTATTATTTTCGGTTATGCCATTTTATATTTTGTACCTTCTGTCGAAGGACAATTATTACTGCTGGTGTTCAGCGGGATCTTGTTCTTTGAATTGCGTAGTAAACAGTATGCCCAAGCCACGGCCTTTATTACGATTCTTGCCTTGATCAACTTCAATCTGGATGGTATGGGCTTTGCTGCGGCTATCCCGCGGATGATTGATACCCTGATTGGCTGTGCCATTGCCTGGTTCGGGGTCAGCTTTATTTTCCCGGACTGGAAGTTCCGACGTTTGCCGCGCAGTATCAAACGCAGCTTGCAGGCAGAAGCGGACTATTTAAGTGAAGTGATCGAGCAATATAAATCGGGGCGTAATAATGGCCTGAAATATCGGATTGTGCGCCGTGCTGCCCACAATACCGATGCCGAGGTGGCTTCACTCATTTCGACCCTGGCCACTGAACCGGATATTGATCCGGTACAAAAATCGCTGGCCTTTGAGTTCCTGTGTCTGAACCATACCTTTATCAGTTATATCGCCGCGCTGGGTGCGCACCGGGGAAGAATTGAGGATCAGGACATTCTGAATTTACTGGATAATGCATTAGAGAACATTCGCGGTGCATTATTACGAGACGAAACGCCCGATTTAAGGGCGCAAAATATGATCGTCCATATTCGTCAGCGCCTGTCACATGATCAGGAACAAGATCAGAAATCTCTGATCATTTTGCAGCAGCTGTCTTTAATGTTCAGTATTTTAAACCAGTTGAGCCAATTGAAACAAAGTTTGAGTCATGAGCGTGATGAACAGGCAACAGAACTCGGTTCATTATAATTTGGATGATTTTGGAACAATATACTCACTGAATTGGTACAATTAATGCTAAACTTTTTACAGTTTTAAATCTGCTAGTTTCACTATGACCGCGAAAAATTTATACGCTTATACCCTACAGCCTGTGAACTATGAAATTTCAGAAGCCGAGCAGCGTCATGCTCAGCTGGTGATCTGGCGTAGTACCAATAAAATTGGCATGAAAGCATGGCTGATCATGGGTGCTGTTGTTGCACTTTCTATTCTGGGCCTTCTGCTTCTCAAGAACTATTCAACCGTGTTCTGCTGGGTGGCGATTGCCTGTGTGGTGTTGTATTACCTGATCCGTACCTTTGGTCTGGAATGGTATGTTAAACGCAAGATGAATGAATTTCCGGTACAGGAAATCAAAGGTGTTCGTCTGGGCGTACAACCGCACGGTATCATCATGCGTCAGAAAATGGGCATGCAGGAAGGTGTGGGTGCGATCAGCTGGAAAGACATTTATGAATGGTACAACACACCAGAATTCATGTTGGTCAATTTCAAGGTAAAAGGCCAGCAAGGTGCTTATATCCTGCCTAAACGTCTGGACAGCAAAAACTTTTCTTTTAACACGATTCGTAAGCATCTAGAAGCAGAAGTTGGCGCAGCCAAACAAATCTAAACTTGTACACGTTTCAACAAAAAACCTCCTGCCCCGGCATGGAGGTTTTTTTAATCCTAAAACAATAAATGATAATGAGAATAAATATTATCCTCAACACCTATAATTCAGTATTAAAGTTCAGTTATAATTTGCCCACTTTTATAAAGCTCACCCTTAATCTGACGACCATGTTTAAAAAAACATTTTTCCAAATCCACTGGTTTCTGGGGATTACAGCAGGTTTAATCCTCTCTTTGATGGGCGTCACTGGCGCAATTTATTCCTATGAACAACAAATCTTAAAATGGATAAATAACGACAGTTATACGGTTCAGGTTCAGCAAGGTGACAAACTTACGCCTGCTCAGCTGTATCAGCATTTTCAAAATACCACTCCAGAGATGAAGATTAACAGTATTAGCGTGGCACAAGATCCAAGTGCTTCAAGTACTGTAAATATTGCCAAAGAGGGAGCACGGCGTGGTCATAACATCCTGATCAATCCCTATACTGCCGAAGTTTTGCCTGAAATTAAGGGTCGGGAATTTTTCCAGTTTATTCAGCAACTGCATCGTAATTTAACGGTTGGCCCGGTCGGCAAACAGATTACCGGTGCTTGTACTTTAATGCTGATCTTTTTCGTCTTGTCCGGTCTTTACCTGCGCTGGCCAAAGCGTCATTCGATCAAGCAATGGTTCTTTGTAAAACCCAAGCTGAAAGGCCGTAATTTTATCTGGGATCTGCATGCTGTTGTGGGAACCTGGGTGGTGATTTTCTACCTGATTCTGGCTTGTACCGGCCTGTACTGGTCCTATGACTGGTGGCGTAGCGGGATGTTTAAAGTTCTCGGCGTTGAACGTCCACAGCCTACCATGCAAGCCAATGCGGGCAATAATCGTGGTGAAGGACGTCAAGGTGGCGAACGCGGCCCACGTGGTGAAGGACGCGAAGAAGGCATGAATCCAGAACAGATTAGCCGCGCGCTAGATTTGAGCTGGACTGGCTTTAATACTGAATTTTCAGATAAATATTCCACAGTAACCTTTAATCTTCCCAAAAAACCCGACGGCAGCATGCAGCTCAGCTTTGTCGATCCGGTTGCCCAACATGAACGTGCGCGGAACAGTGCCACTTATAATTACCAGACAGCCGAATTTACCGAAGTTGAGCTCTATGAAGATAAAAAGCTCAATGAAAAGATCATGAGCAGCATGTTACCGGTGCATCGTGGCAGCTTCTTCGGCCCGATCTACCAGTTCTTTGCCATGGTCGCAGCCTTGTTAATGCCATTATTCTTTGTGACAGGCTGGATGCTGTATCTGAAACGTCGTAAACAGAAGCGCTTAACGCTGGCAGCGCGTCAGGGTGTCACTCCAGTTGACTTAGATGAAAATGCCAAACCTTGGCTGATTGCTTATGCATCACAAACAGGTGTCTCAGAACAACTGGCTTGGCGTACAGCAACTGCCCTGCAGGAAGCACGTCAACCGGCAACAGTAAAAGCGGTACAACAACTGACGCTTGCCGATTTACAGCAAACTGAGCAGGTATTATTTGTTGCCAGTACTTATGGCACAGGTGAAGCACCTGATCTGGCCTCTTCTTTTGAGAAAAAAATCCTGTCTGGCAAAGCTGATTTGCGGCATTTAAATTATGCGGTGTTGGCGCTCGGTTCTCAAGAATATCCGGATAGCTATTGCAGTTTTGGTCACCGTATTGACCAGTGGTTGCAGCAAAATGGTGCCCAGCAGTTATTCACTACCATTGAAGTGGATAATGCCAATAACGAGCACATCCAGCGATGGAATACTGCACTGGCACAAGTAACTCGCCTTGAACTGCAAGCCATGGGTATCGATAAAACCTTTGATCAGTGGACACTGACTCAACGTGAAATCCTCAATCCAGGTAGTCTGGGTGCTCCTGCCTTTAATATCGAACTGATTCCTGAGCATGAAGCAATCTGGCAAGCAGGTGATATTGCCGAGATTCAGCCAGCTAACAGTCCGGAACGTATTCAGGCATTTATGCAACAACACAATATTGCTGCCGGCACACAAGTGCCTTCTATGCAGCAAAGCATTGAGCGCGCGCTTTGGGATCGTGATCTGACTCAGGCAGAACCTTTTGATTCAATGGATCAGCTCCTCAAGCAATTACCGGCTTTGGCATCACGTGAATACTCGATTGCCAGCATTCCAAGTCAGCAAGTCCTGCGTCTGGTGGTACGTCAGCAAGCTGATGCGAATGGAAATCTAGGTCTGGGTTCAGGCTGGTTAACCCAGCATGCCGCACTCAATGCACCGATTGCGCTACGCATTCGCAGCAACGAATCGTTCCACCTGATTGATGATAACCGTCCGATCATTTGTATTGGGAATGGTACCGGTATTGCTGGTTTAATGAGTCTGCTCAGCTCCCGTAACCGTCAGGAATACACCCAAAACTGGCTGATCTTCGGTGAACGTCAGCGTGAACATGATTTCTTCTTTGCAGAAACCATTCAGGCCTGGTTGCAAATGGGAACCCTGAAACGGCTGGATCTTGCGTTCTCTCGTGACCAGCAGGAAAAAGTCTATGTGCATCATAAATTACGGGAACAGGCTGAAGAGCTGAAAACCTGGGTTGCCCAAGGCGCAGTGATTTATGTCTGTGGTAGCATCAATGGCATGGCCAGTGATGTCGATCAGGCCCTGACCGAGATACTTGGTGAAACGCTGCTCGATCAATTACGTCTGGATGGCCGTTATCGCCGTGATGTATATTAAGATGAACTGATATACTAAAAACCGGGCGCAATAGCCCGGTTTTTGAAAATACAAAAGTAATAATAAAAATATGAATAAGAAAAAAGGAAACTTGGATGCTCAATCAACTTAAACGAAGTCTCAGTCTGATCTTTGGCTTGATCCTCTGTATCAATAGCGTCTGGTTACTGAATCAGGATCAAAGGCATTTGGGTATCATGCTGTCTATCATCATTGCTGTGGCACTGATCCTGTATGCCCTGCTTTTTTCATCTATTCAGCGCTGGAAACAAAATTCTCGACTCAGAACATTGTTCTGGAACAGTCTCTGGGGCGGATTTTTATTCTGGATGATCAGTGTTGCGATTTTTTTCGCTTATATCCAGATGTCGATCAACTCGAATATTCCTGCACAACCGGCTACAGCGATTCTGGTATTAGGTAGTGGGATTAACCAGGGTCAACCCTCACCCATCTTAAAAAATCGTCTGGATACTGCAGCAAAATATGCAGAACAATATCCAGATACGTTGATGATTATGACCGGAGGACGAAATTTCCAGGAAAGACAAAGCGAAGCTGAAGTCATGCAATATTATATTCATACGACCTATCCGCAGCTCAAAAACCCGATTCGCTTAGAAGATCAAAGCAGAAGCACCCAACAGAACCTGCAATATTCTCAGGCGATCTTGCAACAACAGAATATTGGCCGAAATGAGCCTATTGTGATTGTGACCAACGATTTTCATAGCCCGCGTGCCCGTGCTATTGCCAGACATCAGGGCTATCAGCAAGTGATCAGTCTGAGTGCCAGCACTCCTCAGAATGCTCGCTACAATTCATGGCTACGTGAATATTTTGCGTTGATTAATGGCTGGCTGCTGAATGAATATTCACTGTTCCAATAAACAAGCTGTTTAACAACAAGAAAATTAATTTAAACGAATGTGTCTTGGCAAAGGCATATCCGGATTTTTAAAAAGTTCCGGCTTTTGTACATAGATCTGATACAGATAATTTTTGATATCCAGTAATAATTTTTCCGGTGCCACCAGAATATTCTGCCCTTCTGGCGTCAGATCAAGAGACACAATGGTACTTTCCTGACGTAAAAACGGAATCACTTTCTCTACAAAATCCTTGAGACCAATTTCCTGAATATCGTAATTCACCCAATTGTCTTTAATCAGCAGACGAGCCAGACCTTTACTGTGCCAGCAAGCAAATGCACGCTGTCCAGTAGGGGTCGCACACAAAGCCCAGCCATCCTGATAAAGCGCAAAAATGCCGGCATTCGCGACAATCGATTCAATATATTGTTTATAAAGGTGTTGAGGGTCGTATGTAGTTTGAGATTTGGTCGCTGCCTTGCGCTGATATGGATTTCTCATCGTCGTGAAACCTTCAAATTATTATAGACTTCAAATTCTATGAAATGTTCAGTGTTTAGGCAAGAAAGATATGGTGGGCGCTGACGGGATCGAACCGCCGACATTCTGCTTGTAAGGCAGACGCTCTACCAACTGAGCTAAGCGCCCTGAGAAAAACAACAGCGTTGTTTTTAATGACGCAAGACAAGGAATGTCTTGGTATATTGAACACTCAGATCTCAGGAATCCAAGCTTCTCATCTTAGGATGGCGCAGCGGACGGGGCTCGAACCCGCGACCCCCGGCGTGACAGGCCGGTATTCTAACCAACTGAACTACCGCTGCATCGTAAGAATCTGGTGGGCGCTGACGGGATCGAACCGCCGACATTCTGCTTGTAAGGCAGACGCTCTACCAACTGAGCTAAGCGCCCTGATAAAGAGTGTCAATCTTTAGTTTAATCAAATTTAAGCTCAGGGACCTAAATTTAATTTCTTTTGAAATGGCGCAGCGGACGGGGCTCGAACCCGCGACCCCCGGCGTGACAGGCCGGTATTCTAACCAACTGAACTACCGCTGCATCGCAAAAGATTATGGTGGGCGCTGACGGGATCGAACCGCCGACATTCTGCTTGTAAGGCAGACGCTCTACCAACTGAGCTAAGCGCCCTCAAAAGGTCTATTGTATAAATGGCGCAGCGGACGGGACTCGAACCCGCGACCCTCGGCGTGACAGGCCGATATTCTAACCAACTGAACTACCGCTGCATTTACACAATGTCGCTATTGTGGCAAACGAGAATCAAGATCTTAAAGTGGCGCAGCGGACGGGGCTCGAACCCGCGACCCCCGGCGTGACAGGCCGGTATTCTAACCAACTGAACTACCGCTGCAACTATAAGGTCTCAACATGAAAGAGCTTGGTGGGCGCTGACGGGATCGAACCGCCGACATTCTGCTTGTAAGGCAGACGCTCTACCAACTGAGCTAAGCGCCCTTTCTAAACGTCTATCATCGTTTGATGGGTGCATTATAGAGAATCTGCACAGCCTGTCAAACGCTTTTCGGAATGTTTTCCACTTTTTAGGTGTGAGTGATTAAAAAATAGGTTGTTTGTTAAAAAAAACAACACTTTTTGTTTATTTTTTAAGTCTCTACCGAAATTTTTTAATTTCCAAAATGAAAATCACAACAAAATTTCCTGTCTTCTCTTGCGAGATTTCAGACTCACTCAGGCAGTATGCTTTAGTTCCGATCAAGAATTATACAAAGCTTTAAAATTACTCGGCGTTGTGTTCATGTAATCTTTCAACTGTCATTTATTTTTATGTGAAAAATAGCGATAAAGTTTAGCTTTAGACAATGATTCAACCCATTTCATGCTGTAAAAATAGGATCTGGATCAGATTAATAAATGTCTTAAACTGTATTAAATCATCTCATCCCGCCCGTAAAAACAAAATCATTTTCACATGACATTAAAGATCGATTCATTATTCAGTATGCACACCCTTCAGCATTTTTGAATCTAATGCATGTTCCGAGATATACACCAAGGCATTCTCACCCACCAGGTCAAAGAGTTCAGCGACCTCCAGATTACGCATACGAATACAGCCATGAGAAAGTGGCTCTCCCATCATTTCTGTTTCTGGCGTGCCATGAATATAGATATAACGTTGATAGGTATCGCAGCCCTCGCCTTGATTAAAACCGGCTTCAAGCCCACTCAACCATAAAATACGGGTCAAGATCCAGTCACGTTGCGGAAACTCTGCTGCCAGTTCAGCATCATAAATTTCACCCGTCGCCTGACGTGCAATAAATACACTGTTTAAAGGTGCATTCTGACCAAACTTTTCAGCGATCTTGTGCCAGCCACGTGGGGTCTTGCCACTATTTTCAGTTTCACCAATGCCATTTTTACCAGTGGAAATCAGATATTGCTTGTTTAGACGTGGCAAATACAGCTTTTGTTGGGCGAGATCAATCAGGATATCTGCTTGATCCAGATGCAAGATACTCATGACTTGTTATTCTCTGAATCTACTTTATTTGACTCTGTTTTCTTTAACTTTATCTCTGTCTTTTCAGGATGAATCGTTTCTTGATGAAGCATCACCTGATCCGGTTCAGGACGTCGCCATAACCAGATGGCCACAATCAGCATGGTGATATTGGTAAAGGCTTTTACTGCCAAGGGTGCGGTAGTAAACAGCATGATAATCCCGCTGATCAGCATCATGATACTGGCCAGCCATTTGGCCTTACGCGGTACAGTACCATGTGCCCGCCAATCTCTTAAAGTCGAGCCATATTTGGGATGGTTCAATAACCAGTTATCCATTTGTGGCCAACCTTTAGATGCCGCCCAAGCAGCCAGAATCAAAAAGACCGTTGTTGGCATACCCGGCAGGATTGCACCGATAAAGCCCAGGATCACAAACAGCACCACCAGACTCCGCCAAAACAACACTTTCATACATCAACCCTAACCGCAGAATTCAGGTAGTATAAAGCGTTTTCCGATACTGTCCGTTGTATTTCTGCACTTTTCACAGGTTGTACCATGTCTTTTTCCAGTTTAAACCAAAATCTTGTAGAAGCATGGCATCGTTATCAACATCCTCTGGTACGGCAACTGGCATTTGCTGTCGGCAGTCCGAATATCCTGTCCGGTATTCCCGAGGAGCTTGAACTCATACATCGCTTTGAGCTGCATGACAGCCAGACTTGGCAGCAATATCTTAGCCAGTATCATCCACGTTTGGAATTTCTCGATCAGCATCCAGAAGAATTAATCGAATTTGTGCAGCAACTGAAAAGCACGCGTTTGGGGCTGCGCTTTGAAATGCTGGTCTGGTTCTGGTTACTCGACGATGCTTATCATCCCTATCAGCTACTCGGTCATAGTATTCAGCAAATTGAGGGTGCAAAAACCTTGGGTGAACTGGATTTCCTAGTCCTTAATACCGATACCGGACTGGTTGAACACTGGGAAATTGCCCTGAAATATTATCTGGCCGAAGCAGATTTTAGTCTGCCGCATTGGTACGGCCTGAACCGCACCGATACCTTAATCAGAAAAATGAACCATTTCACACAAAAACAGTTCCAATTTGATGAAGCTTTAGCACATTCTATTCAAAAACGTTTTTGTGTGATGAAGGGACAGTTGTATCTGCCGACCCATCATGCTGACCAACCTATTCCCACCTGGATTAATACCAAGCGTCGTTTGGGGTTATGGGGGCAGCATATTCCTGCTGCACAAGACGCGTTCTATCGCCTGCAACGGCATGAATGGATTTATCCGCAAGCCCAGCCAAGCAGTTTGACTGCGACCTGGTGGACGGATGGTCTCTATAAAAAAATAGATCGCAATGACTTCTATATGTATCGCCAACCGGTACTAACTCAATATCCATCACATAAGCCCCTATAAAGCATTACATTTATTAACCGAAGCACTATGAAAACCACATATTTTTTAGTGCGTATATTTTCTACTCTAAGTTCCACATCATAATAATTTTATTATTGATTATACGGAGATGATGATGAAAAAAATTCTTGCTGCTTCATTAATGATGGCTTTTGTATTAACTGGCTGTAACACCGTAAAAGGTATGGGCAAAGACGTGTCTAAGGCGGGCGATGCGGTAACCAATACTGCTGAAAAAACCTCTGACGAAATCCGTCAAAACTAGTTTTTTCTTAAATGCTCATAGAACCCTATCTCAGATAGGGTTTTTTTATATCGATCGTTCACATTCAAGCCGATATTCGCCTATTATAGAGCCGAGAAAATTATCGACTGTTGAAAACCGCATGAGCTCTTCCGCTACTCTCGATTTAAGCCTGCAACTATTACGTCAGCCTTCTGTCACCCCCATTGATCATGACTGCCAGAATATTATGGCGGAACGTTTAAAAAAGATTGGTTTCAATATTGAATCCATGCGTTTTGAAGATGTCGATAATATCTGGGCACGCAAAGGCACAGAAGGTCCGGTCTTCTGTTTCGCTGGCCATACCGATGTGGTGCCAACGGGCAACCTGGATGACTGGAACTCAGATCCATTTTTACCCGAAATCCGTGAAGGTAAACTTTATGGTCGTGGCAGTGCCGACATGAAAACGGCTTTGGCAGCTATGATCGTAGCGACAGAACGTTTTGTAGAAAAATACCCAAATCATAAAGGTTCAATTGCTTACCTGATTACGTCAGATGAGGAAGGCCCATCAATTAATGGTACAGTCAAGGTCATTGAAACCCTGGAAGCGCGTAATGAAAAAATTACCTGGTGTCTGGTCGGTGAACCGTCAAGTACCCATAAACTGGGGGATATTGTCAAAAATGGCCGTCGCGGTTCTTTAAATGCCAATCTCACGGTAATAGGCAAACAAGGTCATGTGGCATATCCGCATCTGGCAGTGAACCCGATTCATAGCGCCTCTAAAGCGATTGCCGAGCTGTGTGACACCGTCTGGGACCATGGCAATGAATATTTCCCGGCAACCACTTTCCAGATTTCCAATATCAATTCGGGTACAGGCGCAACCAATGTTGTTCCGGGTAGCATGAATCTGCTATTTAACTTCCGTTATTCAACTGAAGTGACTGCCGAAGAACTTAAAGCACGTACTGTGGAAATTCTGGATCGTCACGGTGTGGATTATGATATTTCCTGGACTTTATCTGGCTTGCCATTTCTGACCCCGGTCGGCGAGCTGGTCAATGCAGCTAAAACCGCTATTCTAAATGTCACAGGCACTGAAACCGAGCTTTCTACTTCTGGTGGAACCTCGGATGGCCGCTTTATTGCACCTACAGGCGCACAGGTACTGGAACTTGGGGTGTTAAATGCCACTATTCACCAGATCAATGAGCATGTTGATATTGCCGATCTGGAGCCACTGGCTGAAATTTATGAACAGATTTTGGTAAATTTACTCGCCAATTAAGTAAATTCATAACGCAATAAAAAAGGAACTCCATGGAGTTCCTTTTTGATATTTGATAGTTTGCATTACAGCCCGATTGTAGCCTGAATATTCGTCATATTCGGAATATGGAACAGCTGTTCATTCATTCGTACATATTGGAAAATTGCAGAGTCATTCACCGGCTGATCGACATCGACCACTTCAGAAATACGAATCCGGATGGTTTTCGGCATTTCATTGCACATTAGGGCAAAACGCTGATTGATCTCATCACCTTCAATCACCAGTGCCACGCCATGTTGACGTGAAGGCTCATTGATGGCATAGACTGGCAATTTTGCTTCATGCCATTCCACTGTCTTGACCTGGGTATTGCTGTCCAGCGCTGACAGCACAATGTTTTGTGGCAATAACATCGGATCTTTGCCATGACAGTCAATAATATAGGCATCAATAAATCCGGTCGATACCGTAATCAGATGCTGAAGTTCCTGCTGGCTAATCTGATCAGCCATCTTGCTCGTCGAATTGCTCTGACTCATCGATTACCCCTGTTTTTCGGCAATTAATTGTTGAATATTGGCCAGCAGTTCAGCTTCCTGGAACGGTTTACCCATATAGTGGGTCACGCCCAGACTGAATGCACGTTCACGATGTTTCTCACCAGTACGCGACGTAATCATGATAATCGGCAAGTCACGGTGAATATCATGGTGACGAACCAGGTTGGTGACTTCAAAACCATCCATACGTGGCATTTCGATATCCAGCAGCATCAGATCTGGTCTGACATTTTCTAGCTGCTCGATCGCATCTACACCATCTTTGGCGGTCACAATGTCATAGCCCTGACGTTCAAGCAGACGCGAAGTTACCTTACGTACTGTCACCGAGTCATCGACAATCATCACCAGACGACGTGCATTGGAATGACGCGAACCATCACGCTGATCATGCATCTGTTTCACACGCTGTGTCGCCTGAATCTGACGCGCAATATTCTGGCCATCGAGAATCAGACAGACCTGACCATCACCCAGAATCGTAGCACCCGCCACTACCCCGATGTTGGCAAACTGCTGTCCAATCGGTTTCACCACAATCTGTGCACGTGAACCCACCAGTTGATCGACCAGCAAGGCAATGGTTTGGCCACTGTTGCCTTTAATCAGAAGCACCGGCAATGAATGACCGACATTATTCAGACGTGGAATCGGCTGAGTACCGACAAATTCCGACAGATAACGCAGCTTGTAGTTTTCACCATCAATCTTGAAGTAATCATCTTTACTGTTAAAGTAAGTTTCCAATGTGGTCGGCGCAATCCGCACGATTCGGTCAATCTGCGCCAGAGAAATTGCATATTGCTGATCGCCCGCTTTCACCATCAAGGCATCACTAACGGCCACTGTCGTCGGTACGCGAATCGTAAAGACCGTGCCCTTACCCAGTTCCGAGCTGACCGAAACATGACCACCGAGCAACTTGATTTCACTTTGTACCACGTCCAGACCAACGCCACGACCAGAAATCTGGGTGACTGCTTTTGCGGTAGTGAAACCAGGATGGAAGATATATTGTAGTATTTCATCCTGATCAATCGGCTGGTCGGCTTTGATCAGATCCAGACTGAGGGCTTTCTCACGAATTTTCTCCGCATCGATCCCCTTGCCATCATCACTGAAAGAAACGATGACATCGGTTCCTTGGCGGCTGATGTTCAATACAATAGAACCCACTTCCGGCTTGTTCAATGCCAGACGATCTGCGGTATCTTCCAGACCGTGGTCAATCGCATTACGCAACATATGTTCAAATGGCGTAACCAGACGTTCCAGAATATTACGATCCAATTCACCTTCAGTATTCTGCACAATCAGTTCGGCAGGACGGTTCAAGGTGGTTGAGGTTTGACGCACAATACGTTGTAAACGCGGCAACATCCGGTCAAACGGCACCAGACGGGTACGCATCAGGCTTTCCTGAATCTCGGCCTGAATACGCGATTGTTGTAATAATAAACCTTCAGTTTCACGAATCTTGTCGGCCAAGGTGCTCTTGAAATCGACCAGATCCGATGCCGATTCTGCCAGAGATTTAGATAACTGGTTCAACGATGAATACTGGTCCATTTCCAGCGGATCGAAGTCGGCATAGCGCGAATTTTCTGAACCATGTTTGGCAATAATCTGTGATTCCAGCTCGCCTTCCATTCGACGCAACTGGTCGGCAAGTCGTTTGATCGCCAGTTCCATCTCGTTCAGGGTATTGCCAAGCTGACCCAGATCCATCTCGATCCGCGAACGGTTAATCGAGTTCTCACCCGACAGGTCAATCATCTTCTCGACCAGATCAGCAGAGATACGAATCATCTCGTTATTGCTATCGCTACTGCCTGTATTCGCCCACTCACCCATCATCTGTGGCGGTTCAGTACCATCACCCTCAACAAAACCAAAGTCGGTACTGACCACCAGATGTTCTGTTTTTGCCAGACGCTCAGGCAATTGCGCAGTGACGTCCACATAAGCAATCTTTTTCAGACTGCTTTGAAGCTGCTCAAAACCGCTATAGTCGCGCTGGAAAATTGCCTGTTTTAACCAGGCCAGTGTTTTCTGCAATAAGCCATCATAGGCATTCGAGTTAAATTGATAAACTGCAAACTGCTCGAAAGTGGTTTCCAGTTCATAGGCAATGCTGGCCACCTCTTCAGTTTCAATCATGCGTGCACCACCTTTAATACTGTGGGCAGCACGTTGTAACTGAAGTAATAAACTACGGTCACTACGCTGATCAAACCATTGATTGAGCAGCTTCTCTGCATTGGCCAGAATTTCTTCAGACTCTTCGAGGAAGGTTTCTTCAACGATTGATTTCAGCTCATCTTCTTCAGAGCGTTCAACTTCAGTCTCAGCAGCTTCAATAGATTCTATTGCTATGCTTTCAACCTGTTCTTCTGTTTCAGCCAGACCAATTGCAGGCTGTTCTGTCGCCACTGATTCTTCGAATGGCACTTCAGGAGTCGATAGCATCTCTAACGCGGTCACGTTGAATTCAGCAGTTGTGCTTTCAACAGCAGCCAACGTTTGCCCAGAAAGTAGTGCCTGAATATTTTGTAAAATTGCCACCGCTTCTGTCGCCGGATAATCAATGCCATCATCTCGAATGGACTGAATACGGTCGGACACGTTATCCTGTACCAGACGGACAATCTGGATTAAAGCAGGTGTTACGGCAATCTGCTGACGGATCACCCGTTCATAAATACTTTCCAGTTCATGGGCAATCAAACCGATATGCGAAGCCGCAATCATGTTTGCACCACCTTTTAAGGTATGCAAATGACGCATCAGATTGTTCAGTGAAGTCGTATCATCCTGTTTTTTGCTCCAGGTATTCAGATCTTCATCAATACCTGCCAGCAATTCATCCGCTTCTTCCAGAAAGATACCTAACAGTTCTTCATCGAAATCACGGTTGGTTTCAGCACTCTCGCGCTGTTGACGATCGGCTGCAATACGCTGGCTCAAGGCAGCGAAATCTACGCTGCCTGTGCTTAAGGTGTCAGCCGTTGGGAGAGTATCTGTGGTCGCCTCAACGCCTGACTTTTCAGTCTCTTCAGCAAAGATCTCAAGATCCTGTTGTACAAATGCCGACAGTTCACTTAAAGTTTTTTGGATGTCATCATTCAGAATGACGCGCTGTCCTGCGGCCAGGGTATCAAATAAATGAATAAATTCCTGATGTGCCTGTGCAAACAGTTCATAAGCATAATTGCTGTTTAACAGCACCGGCTTTTTAAGCAGGGCATCATAAGCCGATTTCAGATCTGCCGTGAATTCATGAATTCCTTTGGCCGCGCGGCTATCAGTATGCGCCAGTAATTCTGCAGCCTGTTGACTCAGTGCCTGGATATATTCCGGATAATCGACTTGTGCGCGTTTATCGAATTCAAACTCAGCATCGAGCAACAGGTCAATATCCAGCTCAACCAGTTTGGACACCAGACCTTGGGTTTGAACCGCATCTGATTCAGTGACCGCAAAGCCATAATCACTCCAGACTGCTTCAAAAGTGGCATAGACCGCATCTAGTTTTTCGGTATCCCCCTGACCTAATAAATGCACATAATCACTGATAAATTCGGCATATTGAATCAGTAAGGCTGTTTCTTTTGAGGTCGAGACAATTTCATCTTGTAGCAAGGTTTTAAATAACTGTTCAACTTTAGAGCTGGCTTCAAAAATCTGTTCAATCTGCGCCATCGATGAACTGCCACGCAAGGTGTGAATGGCACGAATCAGGGCATTATAATCTTGTGATTTTTCATCTTCAGTACGCAGGAAGGTGGCAATCGTTTCCAGATGCTCTTCGGCTTCTTCAATGAAGATGGCCACGGTTTCTTCAATATCAGTGCGAACCGCTACTTCTACCGGCGCTGTTTCGATAATAGCAGCAGATTCACTTAGGTCATGATCTGCAATTTCCAGCCCTGTGGTCTGACCTTCGGCAGTCAAATGATCGGCCAATGCTAATAATTCTTCTAGCGCAGGTTCAGGTGAAAGGTTTTGTTGTAATTGTTGTCCCAACAGCAGCATTGGACGCAGGTCGAGATCGATTTCCTGTACATGTTTGAATTTTGGATATAAAGCATATTGATAGACATTCAGTACCGCTTGGGCAAATTTTTGCACCGTCGCTGTCAGCTGAATTGAACCGGACAAGACCCGGTTCAGGGTATCTTCAACTGCCCAGGCCATTTCCCCTGCCGATTTTGCCCCCACCATACGACCTGAACCTTTCAGGGTATGAAAATGGCGGCGAATGGTCTTCAGATTTTCCTGATGATCTGGATTGACCAGCCATTCTGGAAATAAAGCATTTAACTCAACGAAGATTTCTTCGATTTCCTCAACAAAAATTTCAAGAATTTCTGCATCTTGATCAAGATAACTATCTTCAGGAAGCGTTGTCGTTTCAACTAAATTTTTTAATATTTCTTTCATAGCTTATGCTTCTTACGTTATGCCGCCAAGAAGGGCGCTCAAACTTAATTGTGACCGTCACGCAATACCTAACGTTTGAGGTTAAGTACATCTTGTCGAGGCTTTATCTGTATTTTTTGAATGTGCCTCAATCGTAATTAAGGCACATTCTCCCCATCATCTCTAACTTTATTCTGGTAGTTTAAAGTCAGCTACAGATTCACGTAATGCATCGGCCATATTTGCCAGTTCAGATACCGAACGTGCTGTATCGAAGGTGGCACTGGTGGTTTGCGAAGTAATTTCCTGTACGACGTTCATCGTGGTCGCAATATGACCTGCAGATGCAGACTGCAGTTTCGCTGCATCAGAAATGTTCGCAATCAGTTTCGCCAGGTTATTCGATACGGTTTGAATCTCATCCAGTGCCACACCGGCATCTTTAGACAAGTTCGCACCACGTACAACCTCGGCTGTAGTTTGCTCCATCGAAATAACCGCTTCGTTGGTATCGGTCTGAATGGTTTTTACCAGGCCTTCAATCTGCTTGGTTGCAGACGCAGAACGTTCTGCAAGACGCTGTACTTCATCGGCTACAACTGCGAAACCACGACCGGCTTCACCCGCCATCGACGCCTGAATGGCTGCGTTCAATGCCAAAATGTTGGTTTGGTCGGCAATATCGTTAATCAAGGCAACGATGTTACCAATTTCCTGAGAAGATTCACCCAGACGTTTAATACGTTTTGAGGTTTCCTGAATCTGTTCACGAATCGTGTCCATCCCCTCAATCGAGCGTTGTACGACATCCGCACCATTTGCAGCAATTTGTACCGAACGGTCTGCTACCACAGCAGATTCATCGGCGTTGGCAGATACCTGATCAATCGACATGGCCATTTCGTTAATTGCCGCAGAAGCACCGGCAATTTCCTGAGCCTGATGTTCAGAAGCTTCAGCCAACTGGTTGGTAATGCCCTGTGTGGTCGCGGTATATTGCGCAACTTCTTGCGAAGTTTCAGTAATACGCGATACCAGGTCACGTAACTGGTCGATTGCAAAGTTAATCGAGTCGGCAATCGCACCGGTAAAGTCTTCCGATACTGTTGCGTATGAACGTAAATCACCATCTGCAAGATCGGCGATTTCATCCAGTAAACGTAAAATCGCATTCTGGTTACGGTCATATTCTTCTTGTAAACGGCCTACACGCTGCTTATCCGATACACCACGTAAAGAAAGCAATTTGAATACACAAAGCAAGAAACCAAGTAACAAGGCAATCAACAGGATGGCTGGAATAACGGTTTTAAGACCTGAGTTACCTGATAATTTGTTCAGGTTATCTAAAAGCACATCAGACTGGGCAAAAATAGATGCAGCGGCCTGACGAACTTTTACAATTTCAGTCGAGTTCTTCAGAATAATTGCTGATGCTGATTCGAGTACTTCATCATATTCAGCCTTAATACCTTCTAGAGATTCACGCATTGCTGGATCAGCAATACGCTGTACGCCCAGTTCAACAGAACCATTCAATTGTGCATTTAAATAAGAGCCGAAAGTTTCGGTATCGGCACTAAAGTCATCCGCCGATTCACGAGAGCCATCACTACCCGTCAATACCAGACTGATTGAACGTAAAATACGTTCTGCAATAAATACCTGGTTCTTGGCAATCACCACCTGGCTCGATGGCATATCTTGACGCGCCATCTGGTCAACCATCAAGTTATATTCCGCCTGAATCCCGGGAATTGCTTCACCAATGGCAATGTTGGTGTCGTATAACTGGTTAATGATTTTTTGTTGCGAGGTAATCAGATCAATACCGCTAGAAACTTCTGTCCACTGTTTATCAACAGCTTGTAGCGCCTCATTATCTGAATGAATATTTTTAACTGTTTCAAGGTTCTCAGCAAAAGATTTTTGCGAGTCAGTTAGGTTTTTCATTGCCTCCGGTGTACCCGAAGCGGTTGCTTCAGTTGCTTGGCGCGAAATCGTTTGCGAGAGGAGACGTAAATCACCCAGACTTTGAGTGAGTTCGTTGCTACGTGGCACACTATAAAAAAGATATAATAAAGTGATCAGTGCGGCTAAAAGACAGCCTGCTGCCCCATAGATCAGCGGTTTTGACTTTTCACTATCACCAAATACACGTGATAATTGATCTATTTGCGATTGAATCTTAGTGAAAAAAGCATTACCGCCTTTGCGGCCAGTGCTTTCACCTGTATTTTTCTTTTTAAGTTTAAAGCCCATGCAGCCTCTCCCCGGTTGACGCCTTGATCACTTTCGTGCGCGACATTTAATTTATAAATTTTATAGATGCGTTCATA
This sequence comes from Acinetobacter sp. YH12106, assembly GCF_013418995.1. NCBI lineage: Bacteria > Pseudomonadati > Pseudomonadota > Gammaproteobacteria > Moraxellales > Moraxellaceae > Acinetobacter > Acinetobacter sp. YH12106. Next base: position 18,453 of record NZ_VPAV01000009.1, on the reverse strand, counting down.
AAATTTGGATTTTGCAACAGACGACTGAATAAGAACACATGCCACTGCTGGTTGTGCTGATGAAAAAATCCTTGACAGTATTCTTGTAAGTTTTCATCTAATTCAGATTTCTTCGAAAAGAAACTTTTCTTATTGAAATGTTGTATACCCAAAACTTGATCTACGACCAAACCGACATACTGGTCATTATGGTTGATGCACAATACTTTTTGAGTCGGTGAAAACTGACTGCTATGCCCTGATACGTATTGAGTGAGATCAGAAACGGATAACAATCTTCCCCGGATATTCGCCAGACCCAACACCCATGCTTGTGTCTTGGGTACCGGCGTATATTTTGGGGGATAAATCACTTCTGATACTTCCCCCAGCGGAGCAACAAAATATTGCCCCATCATCTCAAAAGCAATGCCCGACCATCGGTTCACTTCATTGTCATTGGAAACGTAGTTTTTATTTCCCCGTTTCGCAATGCGAAGCAATTCGATAAATCCATTTGCTGCCATAGAGCTTATCCTGCATTGAGGTGTTGCTTAATTACTTCTATTAATTGTTTTTCATCTACTGGTTTTGTTAGATAGTCTGCTGCACCCTGACGCTTGCCCCACACGCGGTCAGTGGCCTGATCTTTGGTACTGACAATCACAATTGGAATGTGTTTGGTGGTCGCCCCACGCGCAATCTGACGGGTCGCCTGGAATCCGTTTACGCCCGGCATCACAACGTCCATCAGGACCAGATCAGGCAATTCAGCCTGTGCCATGGTGACGCCATCGGCCCCATTGGCTGCTTCAATCACCTCAAAGCCATGTTTAGAAAGAATTTCTCTAAAGCGAAAAGTTTCTGTCGGTGAGTCATCCACAATTAGGATACGTGCCATGCCAATTCCCCAAAAAAAAAATCAAATATTAAGCACTAATATGGTTACGGATTGCGTTCAGCAATTCATCTTTACTAAAAGGTTTGGTCAGGTATTCATCTGAACCCACAACACGACCTTTGGCCTGATCAAATAAACCATCTTTACTTGATAGCATAATCACAGGAATATTCTGGTAATTCTGAGAATTTTTAATTAACGCGCAAGTTTGATAGCCATCTAGACGCGGCATCATGATGTCTACAAACACGATATCTGGATTTGCTTCGGCAATTTTTGACAAAGCTTCAAATCCGTCGACGGCAGTAATCACTTCATAACCTTCGCGCTGAAGAAGAGTTTCCGCGGTACGACGAATGGTCTTTGAGTCATCAATAACCATAACTTTTAGATTTTGGAATTTATCGTCCATTTGTTTAACCCTTCCCATTTTAGAAACTATTATGCCATAAGGCTCATAGGATTATTTTATTACGATCGATAAACATTTTTAACATAAAGTCACTTGTATTATCAACGAACATTTTCTACACAAGTAGACAAAATCAGTTATTTTTAACAACAGCTTCACATTTTACCCACGCCGATGTTTTTTTTTTGACTAACGGTAGTTTTTAATTCGTAAATTTAAGTCTAATATAACAAGATTATTACTTTAAAATAAGTAATTTAGTCAACTTTAAATTTAGGGAGCCAATGATGGGTCAGTTTTCAGAAAAACTTGCTGTCATTGATAAAAATAAAATGACTGGTCAATTCATTGTTGCTGTGCTGTTACTATTACAGGTGACCTTAGCTTGTGCCAACAATAACCAAATCCAGCAAAAGGCCACTTGGTACCGCTATTATGATAGTAAAGGCGTGGCCAATATCAGCACTAATGTGACGCCCAATCATATCCGTTACGGTTATGAAGCGCTTGACCAGAATATGCAGGTCATTAAACGTGCTCGTCCTTATAATGCCGAAGCCGATATCAGACAGGCTCCCCAACGTGCTCAACAGGCCAAGCGGATCGCTGAAGACAATAGACTGAAGCGAGCGTACAACAATAGTCAGACCGCCTTACAGAAAAAAAATGACAGTCTGCTACAGTTAAAAAAGCAAATTGATTTTCAGCAAGAACAAATGAAGCAATTGCAAAAAGATCGAGTGATGTTTGTACGCCAAGAACGTGAATATTTACGTAAAGGTAAGGCTCCACCGGCACACCTGAAAACCACACTTGAGAATAATCATAAAAATCTCATTTCCCAAAAAGAAAATATTCAATCTTTACAAAGTCGCTATCGAAATCTGGAAGCAGAATACGACAAAATTATCGCCCGTTTAAAAGCACTTGAATAAATACAGATAGCTTGTTTTGGTTTTAAACCACAATAAGCTGTAAGGACTCTTATGCAAACTGCACCACATGCTCATGGTTTAAATATGCCTTCTCCGCGCTCTATCCTAATCATGAGTGCACTTTGCTTAAATATGTTATTAGTGGCTTGTGATAAAAATGAACCCGTACAGCAAGCCGAAACACCCAAATCCATTGAAGTCATTCCTCAAGACCTGATTGCAGTACAGTCCGGCAACTCAGTTCAAAAAACAGCGTTTACCGGCACGATTCGGGCTGTCAATCAAAGCAGTATTCAGGCACAGGTGTCTGCCACCGCCACCAGTGTCAATGCCCAAGTCGGTCAGACCGTCTCCAAAGGTCAGGTGCTGGTACGGCTAAACAATCAGGACAATGCTGCCCGACTGGCACAGGCACGTGCCAATCTGGCCTCTACCCAAGCTCAGGCCAATCAGGCTCGAAACATGATGCAACGTAAAAAGCGTCTACTCGATCAGGGCTTTATTTCAAAAGTAGAATATGAACAGAGTCAGGTCGATTATCAGGCACAGCTGGAAAATGTACGTGCCCAGCAAGCCAATGTCGATATTGCCGAGAAAGCAGATCGTGACGGAACCATGACCAGTCCGATCAGTGGCGTGATTACCCAGCGTCAGGTGGAACCTGGCCAGACCGTGTCGATTGGACAAACCCTGTTTGAAATTGTTGATCCTAAACAGCTGGAAATTCAGGCACGCGTGCCTAGTGACCTACAATCAAACTTAAGGCTAGGCAGTCAAGTCGAATACAGCATTCAAGGCAATCCCAATCGGCTCACTGCAGTGATGAGCCGGATTTCCCCGATCGCCGATCAGGCCAGTCGCCAGATCGAATTCTTTGCTACACCGAATGAAACGATTCCTTCTTTAAGTATCGGTTCCTTTGTAGAAGGCAATATTTTGAGTTCACGCCAAATCAGTGGGCAGATTATTCCCTTAGATACGCTGCAGGATATCCAGAACAAACCCTATGTCTGGGTGATTCGCCAGAATAAACTTATCAAGGTCAATGTGCAGGTACTGGAACAGCGCTATAACGACAATATTGCGGTGGTCAAAGGATTGGAAAGCACCGATCGGGTCAGCCGAATTAAATTTAGCGAAGCCGATCTACAAAAAACTGTCACACTTCGCTCGAACTAAAGCGCCTCACACAGGATCATTGACATGTGGTTTACCCGAATTAGTGTGAAGTATCCAGTTTTCACCATCATGATGATGTTCTGTCTGATGGTATTGGGACTGGCTTCCTGGCAGCGGATGGGCGTTGAAGAATTTCCCGATGTCGATTTTCCCTTTGTGGTGGTGTATACCAACTACCCGGGCGCTTCTCCAGAAACGGTCGAGTCAGAAATAACCAAGAAACTCGAAGATCAGATCAATACCATTTCTGGTTTAAAACAGGTGATTTCACAGTCCAGTGAAGGCCTGTCGATGATCACCACTGAGTTTAATCTGGACGTACCTTCTACCACGGCCGCTCAGGATGTACGGGATAAAATTGCCTCGGTAACTGCTGAATTTCGTGATGAAATTCAGGATCCGATTGTCGAACGTTATGATCCAACCGCCAATGCGGTCATGTCGATCGTATTTGAATCCAATAACATGGATATCAAAGCACTCAGTTCTTATCTGGATCAGCGGATTGTACCCCAACTGCGCACCGTTGCCGGCGTGGGAACGGTGAATTTACTCGGCGATGCACAGCGCCAGATCCGGATTCAGGTAGAACCGCAAAAACTGCAAGCTTTTAGCCTTGGTGTAGACAGTGTCATCAATACCTTAAAGGCTGAAAATATTAAAGTTCCAGGCGGCACACTCAAATCTGGCAACTCGGAACTGGTGATTGAGATCAATTCCAAAGTGCTGCATCCGCTGGCCTTCGGCGATCTCATCATCGCCAATAAAAATGGCGTACCAATTTTCCTGAGACAAGTCGCAGAGATCCAAGACAGTCAGGCAGAACTAGAATCTGCCGCCTTTTTAAATGGCAAAACCGCAGTTGCGATTGATATCCTGCGTAGCTCGGACTCTAACGTGATTGAGGTGGTCGATAGAACTTACAAAACTTTAGAAAGTATTGAGACCCAGCTTCCTCAGGGGACGACCTTGCAAGTGGTAGTGGATTCTTCCAAAAGTATCCGGGGCACCATTGGCGATGTAGCCCGCACCATTATTGAAGGTGCGGTACTTGCCGTACTGATTGTTCTGCTATTCCTCGGTTCATTCCGCTCCACTGTGATTACCGGTTTGACTTTGCCGATCGCCTTATTAGGTACTTTGACCTTCATCTGGGCCTTTGGCTTCAGTATCAACATGATGACCTTGCTGGCGCTATCCTTGAGTATTGGCCTGTTAATTGATGATGCGATTGTGGTCCGTGAAAATATTGTCCGGCATGCCGACATGGGCAAAGATCATGTGACTGCCGCACTGGATGGCACCAAAGAAATTGGTTTAGCTGTTCTGGCCACCACCCTGACCATTGTCGCCGTGTTTCTGCCGGTGGCCTTTATGGGCGGGATTATTGGTCGTTTCTTTTATCAGTTCGGGGTTACAGTTAGTGTGGCTGTGCTGATTTCGATGTTTGTTAGTTTTACTTTAGATCCGATGCTTTCTGCACATTGGGCCGAAAAGAAAAAAGATCCAAATAAAAGACCCGGACGGGTGAAACGTTTCTTTAGCTGGATTTCTGGCAAGCTGGACAATTTAAGCCATGTCTATGAAAAGCTGCTCAAACTGGCGCTGCGCTTCAGATTCATTACCTTAATGATTGCCGTAGCTTCATTATTTGGTGCCTTGGGATTATCGAAACTGATTGGCACCGAATTTGTACCGGTTCCTGACAAAGGCGAAATCCGCATTAAGTTTGAAACACCGGTAGATTCTTCGCTTGAATACTCACAAGCCAAACTGCAACAAGTCGATCATATTATCCGTCAACACCCTGATGTTAAAGCAACTTATGGCGTAATTAATGGTGTAACTGACCGTGGTAAAAACCACGTCAGCCTGCGAGTGACCGTGACACCACGGATCGAACGCGAAAAAAGCCTGACCGAGCTCAACAATGAGTTTCGACAACGCCTGCAATCGGTTGCCGGGATCAGTATTACCTCGGTTGCATCTGCCGATGAAACCGTTTCGGGTGGTCAAAAGCCAATTATGATCTCGATCAAGGGCCCCGACCTGGATGAACTGCAAAAAATTTCCGATCGTTTTATGACAGAGATTGCCAAGATTGACGGTATTGTCGATTTGGAAACCTCACTGAAAGAACCCAAGCCGACACTCGGCGTGCAGATCAATCGTGTCTTGGCCAGTGATTTAGGATTATCCGTGAATCAGATTGCCAATGTGGTTCGTCCACTGATTGCCGGTGATGATGTCACCACCTGGCAGGATGAAAAAGGCGAAACTTATGATGTGAATTTGCGCCTGACGGAAGACCAGCGCAGCTTGCCACGTGATTTACAGAACATGTATATCACTTCAAATAAAACCGATGCCAATCATCAGCCGATTCTGATTCCACTTTCGAGTGTGGCCAAGTTTGAAGAAAAACTCGGTGCTTCACAAATTAACCGCCGTGATCTGGCACGTGAAGTTCTGATAGAAGCCAATACCGCTGGTCGTCCTACAGGAGATATCGGCACGGATATCAGCCGGCTACAAGCCAATTTTGATATGCCGCCAGGTTATAGCTTTGATACCCAAGGTTCAAATGCCGATATGGCAGAATCCGCAGGCTATGCCCTGACCGCCATCACCCTGTCGATTGTGTTTATCTACATTGTGTTGGGTTCACAGTTTAATAGCTTTATCCATCCTGCGGCGATTATGGCCTCCTTGCCATTATCCTTGATTGGTGTGTTCCTGGCGCTGTTCCTGTTTAATTCCACCATGAACCTGTTTTCGATTATCGGGATTATCATGCTAATGGGACTGGTGACCAAGAATGCGATTCTGCTGATCGACTTTATTAAAAAAGCCATGGATCGCGGTGAAGAGCGTTATGATGCGATTATTGCCGCGGGGAAAACCCGACTGCGTCCCATTTTAATGACCACCAGCGCCATGGTCATGGGTATGGTGCCCTTATCCTTAGGGCTGGGTGAAGGCGGTGAACAAAGTGCGCCGATGGCCCATGCCGTGATTGGCGGGGTGATCACCTCAACCCTGCTCACTTTGGTGGTTGTCCCCGTGATCTTTACCTACCTGGATGACTTTAAGAATTTTATGCTGCGTCAGATGCGTAAAATCATGGCATAATTTAATGCAACACAATGAGGTGACATTCCCAAATGCTCATCTCATTTTTTATTGTATAATCTCTGCTTTAACGCTTAATTTTTTAGGACAGTTTCCATGCGCGCGAGTCGCTTTTTATTTGCAACGTTAAGAGAAACCCCGAACGATGCTGAGGTTATTTCCCATCAGTTGATGCTTCGTGCCGGTATGATTCGTAAGTTGGCTTCAGGTCTGTACACCTGGTTGCCGATGGGCGTTCGCGTATTAAATAAAGTTGAAGCGATCGTTCGCGAAGAAATGGACAAGGTCGGTTCACTTCAGGTCTATATGCCGGTGACTCAACCTGCGTCTTTATGGGAAGAATCAGGTCGTTATGTACAATACGGCCCTGAACTTTTACGCTTCAACGACCGCCATGGCAACCCTTTTGTTCTGGGTCCGACGCATGAAGAAGTGATCACTGACCTTGCACGTAACGAATTAAAAAGCTACAAGCAATTGCCTGCAAACTTCTACCAGGTACAAACCAAATTCCGTGACGAAATCCGTCCACGTTTTGGTGTGATGCGTTCACGTGAATTCATTATGAAAGATGCCTACTCTTTCCATGCTAACCAGGAATCACTGCAACAAACCTACGACGACATGTATGCAGCCTACTGCAAAATCTTCACCCGTCTTGGTTTAGATTTCCGTCCGGTTCAAGCAGATACCGGTTCAATCGGTGGTTCGGGTTCTCACGAATTCCATGTGCTGGCTTCAAGCGGTGAAGATGATATCGCTTTCTCGACTGAATCTGACTATGCAGCCAATATTGAAATGGCAGAAGCAGTACTTGTCGGTGAGCGTGCGGCACCCACACAAGAACTTAAACGGGTAGAAACACCACATCAAAAAACCATTGCGGATGTATCAGCATTCTTGGGTACTGATCCTGCCCATTCAGTAAAAGCATTGCTTGTTCAAGGCATTGTAAAAGAGGATGGTTCTGTTCCTGTGGTTGCTTTATTCCTTCGTGGCGATCATGAACTGAATGAAATTAAAGCTGAAAAACATCCTTTAATTGCTGCACCTTTGACATTTGCTACTGAAGAACAACTTCAAGCACTTGGCTTAACTGCTGGCTTTGTCGGTCCTCAAGGTCTGGTCGAAAAAGGTATCACCGTTATTGTTGATCGTGCAGCATCGGTATTGTCTGATTTTGTTGCGGGTGCAAATGCAGCAGATCAACACGCAACAGGTGTAAACTGGGAACGTGATGCACAGTTCACTGAAGTTTATGACTTACGTAACGTGGTTGAAGGTGACCCTTCTCCAGATGGCAAAGGTACACTGCAAATCAAACGTGGTATCGAAGTGGGTCATATCTTCCAGTTGGGTCAGAAATACTCTGAAGCATTGGGCTGTAAAGTCTTGGGTGAAGATGGCAAACCATTCACTGTGACCATGGGTTGCTATGGTATTGGGGTAACACGTGTGGTTGCGTCTGCCATTGAACAAAACTTTGACGAGAAAGGCATTATTTGGCCAACTGCCATTGCCCCGTTTGAAGTGGCCATTGTACCGATGAATGCACATAAATCACCACGCACAGTAGAAGCAGCTGAAGCGCTTTATGCTGAACTCACTGCTGCGGGTTATGACGTAATTCTAGATGATCGTAACGAACGTCCAGGCGTTAAATTTTCTGACCTTGAGTTGACCGGTATTCCACACCGTATTGTGATTGGTGAAAAAGGCTTGGATGCAGGTACTTTTGAATATAAAGGTCGCCGTGATGCTGAATCTGTAAATATTTCCAAAGAAGAGTTGTTGGCTAAAATCGCTAAATAATTTTGCTTTCTTAATAAAAAATCCCGTCAAGTGCGGGATTTTTTGTTTTTTTTAACTTAACAGAATTTATGTCCACCGAAGCAGTTCGGTTGAAAGTTCTGGCCTGCCAGTTTTAGGTTATTTAATGGAAAATCAATTAAGGTGGGGTTTTTGATTTCACTTACGTCTAGAGAACCACCAGCAATACACCCACTAATAATACCACCACAAATACGAATGTTATTTGTTAAATCGTGATTAATCCCGGCGATAGTTTGTTTTAATACAGCATCGGTAATCTGCACTTTATCCGTTGGAGAAATACTGCCTAAATCCACTTCATCTTCCATAGACATCCACCACCCTTGGTTAGCTCCCACAGCTGCACCTGGCCATAAAATCTTTTGTGATTGCAGCGATAATGATGCAGGGTTATTCAAATATAAGGCGTGAATTAGACCAAGGTTTTGATTTACCGTAATATCTGTTTTTAGACCTGTTAAATACCCTGTAATTTCTTTATCAAGATTTAATAGCCCCCCTAAAAGCTGTGCTTCTAATGGACCATTAAAGTCGATTCGATCAACTGTCCCTGTACCTTTTAACACCACCTCTTTCATACGAGTACCTGAAACAATGGTAGCAGGGATAGTAAAAGGTGCAGTTGATTCCTGCAAAGTAAAACTATAATCATCTGATTTATAATGTAAATCGAGAGGTAAAGTTAAACTACCTAATTTCCCTCTCACAGTACCTTCAATCATTTGACCTGTAGCTGCATAATCCATAATACGAGAAGCTGTATTCGCCACACCGGATGCTGCTTTAGTCTTCATATACCCACTGAAACTGTTAATACCGTTGGGTGTATTGCTATTTTCAGTACCTAAAGTCAAAAGACCCTGAATTTTTTCAGCACTCAAGCGAAAGCCCAGTACTTCACGAGTAGATGCCTGATTTGGATTTTTAATTGCAAATTGAAGAAATGGATTGGTAATCAATGCTGAACTGCCTGCACGATCATTGGATGTATAGTTCGAATTCGTAGGCAGCCCACTTAGAGCAATATGATCAATATCAATATCACAGCCTGTCGCACCATTAATACCTCCACAACCAAGTTGTAGCTTTTTGATATTGGTATTGATCTCCATCTCGGCTTCTAATCCTAATTTATAAAATGAAATATTGGACTGATCATAGTTAGTACCAAGATCATCGGCTTGGTTATAACCTCTCTGTACTTCCATCGAAAGAAGTGCCTGACCTTCCACATCGGACAGCTCTTCATCATTTAAGGTAGTCATTGCAAAACTGTATGGTGTAAACACACACATTCCTACAACCATACTACTCAAAAGTGCTTTTTTCATTTTATCGTCCTTATATTCTTATTAGCGTGGCGTGATACCCATTGTGCTGCGCAAAGTACCGCCAGTAATAGCAATACTTGCCATGTTTTGCATATTGCCATTGGTCGCCATCGCAAAATTGGTTTTAAATGGTGTCGCGATATTATTTTCATAATTGAGTTTGACTTGATTATCCAACGTTACGGTATCAGCACTGACACGAACTTTCCCATTAACACCCAAATGACCTTCCATCCGGTTAAAGTTGATCGAAGAAACGTTTAATGCTCCTGTTGTTAAATCAATATCTTCATTGGAGATACTGAAGTAGCTACCCAGATTAGCTTTATCTGCACTTTCTTCTGATGTGAGTGGCCTAAATTTAAAGTTTGCATCAAATGACAAAAAGTTGGTATCTGGTGAACTTGCGGTTGGATCTACCCCAGGAATAATCAGAAGCTCACCATTTCCATCGAGCTTAAAGGCAATATTGGTCAGTACATCATCACGTTTAGAAAAGTTATCGTGAGGCACATAGCCTCCGCATTTACTGACTGATGCAGTGCTACAGTTATATTTAGATCCTGGTAATTGCCCCATTGCGAGCTCTGCTTTTGCTGCAATCAGTAATTTATCGGCACGAATATAAATCCCTTCATCTTCATAGCCAATAATCCCTTCAGATTTAATTAAAGCATCGATATTTCTAAAGCCTGCATAATAGTTAACAGCTTCACCCTGTACACCGTCCTGACCATCAATCAATATAATTGAAGTTGTACTTGGCAGACCGGTTTTCTTGTCGACCCCGTATCCTTCAGTAGAGGCCATGATGTTATAAGCAATTGCCTGCTTATTATCTGTTCCATAAGTTGTTCCAGACAACGCGACATTGGCATTTAAATTATAAATAGGAATACCAATCCCCCATGAACCGCCATCCCCACCAAGTTCTGTCAAGGAGTTATCTGAAATAAAACGTGCTTTCGCAGCAATTGCCTGAAAGTCCATTCCTCGTACTGCAATAAAAGCAAAATCCTCTCCATCTCCTGCTGTACTCAGTGTCTGTTTCAGTACATCACTACTATGCCCCAAGGTTTTTCGCATATTTTCATTGATGATAAAATCGAGACTTTTAGCCGTAATAGTATTTATATAAATATCACCAAAATCGATATAGGCATTTTTACCATGTAAATTTCCATCAGCATTCCGTGTTGTCAGGGGCCTAATATTGGAGAATTGGACTGCATAGCTTCCATGGCCAGTATGACCAATTTCAAGCACGGTAGGTGCCATGTTGCTTGGGTGACCACTAGCAGCACCAGTAAAGTCGGCAGATAAGCCCAGATGCAACCCCCCTTCACCCACCAGATCGCTATATCCTGCTGCAGTTTTGTCTTGACGCTGTAAAACACCATTTAACTTGTTACTTACATCAAAAGTACCAATCTGGGTTTGACCGGCATTCATGGATAATCTGGCATTGGTCACCGCACCTGAAGCCCCAAGACGCATAATATTTTTACGTTCGTTATTTGGCGTGTTATAACGCAAGTCAATATTAACGCCAGGATTGGTGGGATTAACCCGGCCAACAGCAATATCAGTGGTATCTTCAACACGTTTCAAATCCACGTAATGGTCTTGATTGCCATTTCGGGTGGTGAGTACAACACCTTCATTGGGGTCAATGTACATATAGCCCTGACCCGCAAAATTAAAGTTAAAGTCATTTAAAATCAGGCTATTTTCACCTAGTTTATGACTAATGGTGGCATTTTTAAGTTGAAAGTCGATACTGGCAATTGCTTCTTTATTAAATAAACCTGCAGTAGTTTGTAATAGAACACTAAGCGGCGTAGAGGTACTAATCCCTAATGCACCCAGACTTTGACTAGATTGTACGCCAGCAGTCCGAATACTATTCGCAGACTGGCTACATGGATTGGTCGTACAGGCTGTCTTTACCAGTTTTAAATCTGCAGTGGCTTGAAATGGTGAAACACTTGCAGCAAGCCGAAGTCCTGCCCCTTGTGAAGTAGCACCTACATCTATTTCAAGTTGACTAATAATTGGCTTATTATCTTTTCCAATAATTTCAACATTATGTAGACCTAAACCCATTTTAGTACTGGCATCTGGATTGGGATCATACCAATTGACTTGAGCAATACTGGCTTTAGAAATTTCATGGGTAATCACCATACCATCCTGTCCAGTGACCTCGCTCAATTCCTGCTCTTCAATGGTTTCTAATGCATAACCTTGTTGAATAAGGCACATGCACAACGTTAGCAACTTCAACTTTATTGTTGTTTTTTTCATTTTTATATCCTTATGCTGTACTTTACGTTGCAATTAACAACGACTTTGTGCCCCACCTGTACAGTTATAACCAAATATTTTTAAATCGCCAGACATATGCAAATTGCCATGAACATTCAATCCCATAAAACCTTTTTCAGCACCTTGATCGAATAATGGGACATCTTGTGACGAAGTTGTATATTTCCCATCATCACTATAGGTACGCCCTGTATATGTACTATAAACACCTGTATTGGCATAACCTTCTAAGGCGCCAGCACCTGTGCCCGTTTCGATAGAAACTGTATTAAAACCTAAGTTACGGATCTTCAAAGGTTGATCATCATAAAATCTGATGTTCATGGCCGTTTGTGGTTCATTACGGTGATTAATGATGGTTGTTCCATCAATTGAAAACTTATCAATCTGAATTGTGCCCTGAATACCTTTAAACACTAACCACTTTTTATTTCCATTGGTATCCACATGATTATTCGGTGCAATTGCTAATCGGCAAAACTGTCTGCTTGCCCCACAAGTGGTCGGATCGAGCACATAAAATACTTCTAAAGGATTACCATCGCTACCCAGTTTGGAGATTGTATCTTTAGTCAGATTGGTAGCATAAATATGGTTTAAGGATAAGGTCCAGTTCAGGTCCGCTCCACCCTGTCCTACGGTATCCGTTAACGCTTGCTGATCCAGAACCTCTAATCCGGCATAGCTGAACATCGAAGTACAGAATAGTGTGCAGAGGGTCAATAATTTGGACATGTTTGTACTCCCTTACAGACCTGTGGTTTTTATTTTTAGATGCTGAATCAGCACACCATCAATGACTGCCGAACCAAAGTTTTTACTTGAGCCATCAATACTTTTAAATACGATGCCGGTTGAATCAACACCATCCTTAGCTCGCAGCATATTTGTCCCCGGAATCCGCTCTGTGGTTCCTATGGCAATACTACTATGTGTTGCATTACGCCCTTGATAAAGTGCAGTAGTATCTGAAACATTATTCTTAATTGGTGTACCACAGCTATAGACATTACAGGTTGAACCCTTTAAATCGGTTGTTCCGAGTCCACCACCGTAATTTTGATAAATTTGATTATAAATAGAAGCAATATTGGGAATACGTGTCACTTCTAAAATAATGTTATTGCCTTCTGAACCGACCACAAAAGGCTGATACATATTACCGAGCACCAGGTTAATATTTGGGCTATATAAATATAAACCCTCAGAATCATGAAAGATTGGAGCAATACTTCCATTCAAGGCCGGGGTTGGGCCATCACCATCAAGCGGACCTGTTTTTGCTGCAGTGCTTAAACGAATACCTTTGCTGTTTAGAGCATTATTACGAGCATTGATAGAATCTGTATTTCCAGCATATGTTCTTGCTAAAGTTACACTTTCTGCCGAGATCATCTCCCGATCTAAACCCTGGGCTTGTAATTGTTCATTCGTAAGGGTCCGTAGTGTCGCAATTTCCGCATCAGTTTTATCTTTTATTTTATCAAGCCTTGATAACAAGCGAGTATCAAGATAACCGGTTGCCGAAGGGTTATCATCCGTATTTAAGCGAATAATACTCGCCATACCTAATGTTTGATTATAATCCTTATTGTCAGATTCTAAAGTTTGAAACAGCCGAACTTGTGAGCCATTAAAACTTAGACCATTGGCAACAAATTGGGTTCTCAAACGGTATTCTTTATCAAGTCCCGAAGTCGGCCCACCGGTTATAGGATCGACAACATTGGAGGAATTAAACTCACGCGCAAAAATATCACTCCAGAAACCTAATTTGATATTATTATCACTTTCGACGCCTGTAATCGGGCTTAATGGAGCTTCCAAGGCAATATAGCCTACATCTTTAGCGGCATCCTTAAACTGTTTGACATTTTCAGTTCCTGCACGGAATAACCAGGGATTCTCGGCTGATCCCCAACTAAAGCCTTGGTTACTGTATCGCGTACTCAGTGAGTCATCACTTCTAGATAATGCCAGACCATAAATGAAAACATCTGCTTTTGTTCTTAATTTTCCTACGCTTGCCTTAGCAGCTTCTTCCTCGGCAATTTTGGTCGCATCTGTAACAAGCTGCTGATATAGCTCTAATCTTTTCTTTTCTGCCTCTGGTGCTGCAAGTGCATCTGCCTCAGTTTTTGCCTGTAATTTTCCAGCATCTGTTTTTTGAGTGATTTGTGATTGTATATAGTCTGTTACCGAAGTGTCGATAACATTAGTTCTGCCTGTCGTATTTAACTCTTCATCTTCAATAGTCGTATTTAACTCTTCATCTTTAATAGTCGTATTTAACTTTTCATCTTTAATAAATTTTGATTCGGGAAGTGATTGATCGAACTTGTTACCAAACAGTAGCTCAATCATTTCCCGCGTATTGGCTTCTGCATATTCTTTAGACTTATTAGGGCGATATGGAGTTAATTTATATGCAGTTGTCCCATCATTTTGGAGTGAGTAATTAATACCTGGTGAGGTATTACCTGCACCATCATAATAATCATCATAACGCTGTTCATAATACCGTTGCATTAACTCAGAGTCATAATAGGCTTGAACAAGTTGAGACCGAAGGGCAGGTTGTTTCGCTTCTTCCGTCGCTTTAATATCTTTGGTGTATTTTGTTTCTAATTCAGTATATTTAGGATTAAAAATAGGGTCATATGTGTCTTTATAAATTGTAGCATAACCTGTTGAAGCTTGAGCTCCCAAATAAGCATTGGTATATGCTAAATCATATGTTTTATTATAAATTCGCTCCCCTAGCTTTTCATAGTTTTCACCAGTTGGAATAATGCGAATAAAACCCGTATCCGCCTGTCCCGGATTTTCAATGCGTCTGGCATAACTAGAACCAGCAGAAATATCTTTAGGACCTTGAAATACCATTTTGAAGTCGTCAAGAACAAGTGCAACACCTTCACCTGTGGTGTCAGAAAGAGAAGAATCTGATAATTCCTGCATCGCATGTGCAGAAGGCAACAGGCTTAAGCCAATGGTCATCGCCAAATAACTTTTGCGAAATCTTAATATGTCTTTTATCTGAGTCATCCCGCTCTTTCCTTTTTATCCGATGCTCCGCACCTTTATGCTTCAGCTTCCCAGCCGCCAAACTTTATTTTTATGATGCATTGCATCTTTTTTATGGTTATGCGGAATCTATTATGCTGATTTTTAATTTAGATGCCAAAGCCAATTAGGCGAAAAATCGCAGTTTCCGATGAATGAAAATTTCAAAAAAATAAACGGGACATAAAGTCCCGTTATTCAATACGTTAAAGCATTAGGTCTTCGGCAAAGTAACGCCGGTCTGCCCCTGATATTTACCACCACGATCTTTATATGAGGTTTCACACACTTCATCAGACTCAAAAAATAGCATTTGTGCGACGCCTTCCCCTGCATAAATACGCGCAGGAAGGTTGGTGGTATTCGAGAACTCTAAAGTTACATGACCTTCCCACTCTGGCTCAAGCGGAGTGACGTTGACAATGATACCGCAACGCGCATAAGTCGACTTGCCCAGGCAAACCGTCAGTACATTACGTGGAATACGGAAATACTCGATGGTACGGGCCAATGCAAATGAGTTCGGTGGAATAATACAAACATCCGATTCAATATCAATAAAGCTGCGTTCATCAAAGTTCTTCGGATCGACAATTGCAGAATGCACATTGGTAAATACTTTAAATTCCCGTGCACAACGCACGTCATAACCATAGCTCGATACGCCATACGAAATCAGCTTTTGACCATTTTCATCCAAACGTACCTGGTTTTCTGCATACGGTTCAATCATGCCGTGTTTTTCGCTCATTTCGCGAATCCAACGATCAGACTTAATTGCCATTGATATAATCCAAAAATCTTAAGAACAAGTTATTGCGACGTACTTTAACTGAAATTGCCCTCAATGAAAATAAGTGAAGTGCTTGCAGCCAAAGTGGATAAAAAATTGCTGATGGATATCAGCTTATAAACTTAAAAGTGCAGAATAGCTTAAAGGAATCGAAAAGCTCATTAACACCAGTGATGCGGTTTTTTGCAGGTTTTTTTGATTGAGCCAGCGACTGTTTTTTCTAGCCAGTATTGAGCCGAGGAAAGTCCAGAAGAATGCAATCGGAATCAGCAAAACCAGGAATACTAACATATGAGTCACATAGTGCTGACTGCTTTTCCAGACAATCACCGGAAAGATCGCTGAAGCAAATAAAAGTGCTTTAGGATTTAACAAGGTTGCCAGAAATAGTTCTCGTGCACGAATCGAGACATTTTCAAAATTTTCACTGAGTTCTGCCGTGCGCCATAATTTCACAGCCAGAAAAAGGATATAGCCGGCACTAAACAGCTTGAGAATGGTCGGCAAAAGCGGAAGATGAACGGAAATTTTTCCGATCAGAATGCCCCAAAAGCTAATGGCAATCAGATAGCCAAAGGCTTCAGCAGGAATTAAACGAAATGTTTTTTTAAATCCGACCTGTATGCCTGAAGATGCCAATAAGGTATTGGTTGGGCCTGGTGTTAAAAGAATGGTTGCCACTAAACCAATAAAAAACCATGAAATCATAGTTTGACCTCGCTCTAATCCGCGTAGCATAGAATAGTTCGGTCAATGCTGCAAAAAAATAATTGTAAGAGAACATATAATCAGAATTCACACTGAATTAAATCAATTTAATTCAATCACTTGAAACCATTTTGGGAACCAATACGCAACAGTCATTTCAGTCAATTTTCTTAATTTAAAGCTGTTTATTTCCATGAATTATTAATAAAAAAGCCCTAACTTGAATTAGGGCTTAAATATGTGAACTCTCTATTTAATGGGTCAATTAGAAAATTCGGCTCTGATCTTTTTCGGCCTTAGGTAGCTGCGCTGCAATTTTTTCTGCAATCAGCATATAGCTTTCGGCTGCATCATCTCCGGCAATGACTGAAGGTGTGCCAGCATCGGCATTTTCACGAATTTCAGCATCTAAAGGTAAGCGACCCAATAATGGAATATGATATTGCTCAGACAGTTTATCTCCACCGCCTGTGCCAAAAATCTGTTCTTCAAAACCACAATTTGAACAGATATGGGTCGACATATTTTCAATCACGCCCATGATCGGAATTTGCACACGGTTAAACAGTTCAATGCCTTTGGTCGCATCGAGTAGGGCCACGTTTTGTGGTGTGGTGACAATCACTGCCCCGGTTACCGGAATGCGCTGTGCCAACGTCAACTGGATATCCCCTGTACCGGGTGGCATATCAATCATCAGAACATCAAGATCTGGCCATAAGGTCTGGTTAAATAATTGCATCAATGCACCGGTGGCTTTCGGTCCACGCCAAGCCACTGGAGTATTGTGATCACCAGTTAAATGGCCAATCGATAACACTGCCATTCCATAGGCTTCGATAGGGACAAACTGTTCCGCTTCGATCATCGGCGTTTTGCCCGCATTACCGAGCATGGTCGGAATACTCGGACCATAAATATCGGCATCCAGCACACCGACCTTTAAGCCTAATTTTTGCAGAGCCAGTGCCAGATTCACTGTAGTCGTCGATTTACCTACACCGCCCTTGCCGGATGACACCAGAATCACATTTTGAATACGTGGATGTTTTGGTACATCACGTTGCTGAGGTGCAGCTTTTTGAATCGGTGGATTATTGGGATCAGCTTCTTCTTGTTTTGCAGGCTGGGCGGAGGCATCCACCACAGGGGGAAGATTGGGTTTTGCTTCTGCTTTAGGCTGACTGGAACAGCTTTCACCTTTGGCATGCTTATGCCCGCAGCCATCCGATTTATGACTTTTAGGCCCAGTTTTTTGCTGAATCACATGCATATTCAGTTCTTGAATACCACATTTTTGCAAAGCTTGCGCCAGTTCATCATGGATTTGTTGCAGATCTTGTTTTTCTTCAGGATAAGTATTTAAGGTGATTTGTAGGATCTCAGCTTGAACATTGACCTGAGTAATACGCTGTTTGAGCGGATCATTTGAATTTGGCAACAGATAGTTTTGCAATACTTTTTGCACAGCTTCTTCGTTCACCTCCTGCGAAGGTGAAAAGACCGATTTGAGCGAAGAAAGCCACGACATAGGTTACTCCAAAACTATAGATAGATATCCGAATGGCATAGTTTAACGGGGTTTTCGCTTAAGGTTAAGCACTCTGCCGAGAAGATCGAAGAGATATCTGCAATTTCCAACCATTTTACTTGGTTTTGTTGGATTGTAGCGGATAGGCATGCTAAAAGTGAATCAATCAAAGTAAAGCCAACTGGATTCTTTTTGATGGGCGGATTCAAGCGGCAAGTGCAACAGTATAAAAACCAGCCATAACTTCACTAGGCGTATACCAACCTAGTGTTTTTCTAGGACGATGGTTGAGTGCAAATTCTATCTGCTCTATTTGTTCGTTTGA
>NZ_VPAV01000008.1:0-116994 GCF_013418995.1 Acinetobacter sp. YH12106 | reverse complement strand
AAAGTTGGGTGTATTTCTTCATTGTGTGCTTTCCAATTGCGAGTTGAAAAAGTCCAATGATTCTACGAATACACCTAACTTTTTCAACTAACTACAAATGTGTCGCACTTGAGATTTGAATCTGCGATGTGAAAAGAATTTTTATTGATTTTAGGTGTAGCAAGCCACTTTAACCTTCTTTGATTAAAGTGGCTCTACAATAATCACAGTCTATTTATGATTTTTATTATTTTCAGACTTGTGCTGCTGATCCTTGGCATTTTTATCCTGATCTTCTTTAGATTCACTCTTGTCAGACTGATCTGATTTCGATTCTGAATTTTGAGCTTTGGCATCTTTTTGCTGATCAGAATCATTGCCCTGAGATTGATTTTCTTTCATTTTATTCATGCTATCAGCCGCCATCTGTTTCAGCTCACCCAGCTTGGTAGAGGCTTCACTGACTAACTCAGTAATCTTTTGTTTTGTATCTTCAAACTTATGTACAGCCTCATCTTTTAAATTGGCCATGCTTGCCTGTTGATCGGTCTGAGCTTCTTTAGCATTTTGTTTATCTGACTGATTCGATGATTTATCTTCAGTGCTATGATCAGCTTTTGCCTTTTTTGCGTCATCTGAACCTTGATCATCATTTTTCTGGCCGTTGGACTTGCCATGTTTTAGCTCATTCAGAAGTTTTTCGCCTTTTTGTAATAGCTCCTCACCAATCGCAATGGCCTTCGCTTTTAAATCATCCATCTTAAAGCTTTCAGTTTTGTTATCTGATTGCTCATTTTTCGAATTATCTTTTTGATCAGATGGCTGCTCTTTAGAGGCTTCATCCTTCGATTCCGAGTCAGCGCCTGTATCTTTAGAGTTTTGTTTGCTATCAGAATTTTCATCAGTCTGGTGTGGCTTTGTATCTTGTGTATCATGCGACTGATTGTGCTTCTGGTCATTCTGGTTTTGCTTTTGCTCTTCTTTGGCTTTCTGATTTAATTGTTTCTCATGTTGTTCTTTGTCTTGATTTTGCTTTGAACTATTGCTCTGGTTCTGCTGAGTCATGAGGTACCCTCCTTAGGCATATCATATAAACAATCGGCCATTTTTTAGCACAAAGCGTGGGGGCAAATCGGGCGCAGTAAGCAAACTGCAACAAAGCCTGTACATGTTGTTGCTATTGTTTGCAGTCTGTAGCATGAGCTGCGCCCAATCAGTATTGCAAAGTCAATAATCCAACTCTTTTGGATTCTGGCGATTCAAGTCCATCGATTACTTGGGGTTTCGACAAAGTCTGGCTTGGTAAACCTGTCAGCACATTTTCTTTGGCTTCTCATTCAAATGCCGTTATAGCATAGTTTCCAAAGCCAAAGAATCAGTGTTGCCAATTCACAGCAGATGTTTATAGGATGCAAATGCATCAGGAGATATTATTTCAAGTCAGACACGCAAGGTGCTCATAAAGCTGAGCGCAGAGAACAACCAGATCAACAGAATGAAGCTGCGTGCTTGATTGAAGTTGTCGACATCTGTGCCATGTAGCATGTTATGACGGCTCATGGTCACATTTGAGCTTGAATCCATTTTATAGGCAGTAAGTTCAGCAAAATACGGATTCAGTTCAATCGCAATTTTAGACTTATGCCACAGGCTTTTAATTTCATTGCCTTTTAAACCCGGTACGATTTTATAGACATCGACAAACTTGGTACCATTTTGCTTTAAGAAGCCTGCTTTGATCAGGATATCTGTCAAAATACCTTCGAGCTGCGCATAGACATTTGGAATACAACCGCTGTAAAAGCCAAGTTTGTACATTTTCAAGCTTTCAAGCAGCACCAAACGGCGCTTGGCTTTGATGTCTTCATCAATCTCTAAGGCATCAAAGGCTTTCAGCATTTCAGTTTGGAAATATTCGCTATTGATCATATCGAGTAGCTTAAATTGCTCAATATCTTCAAACTGGTGAGTGGCCGGCCAAAAATGCATCAAATTTAAAGCATCATTGGCAAACTTCGCGCCAATCGGTTGATCGAGCTGATCTGCCAGCACTTGGAAATAAGCATCTTGCGCGACTAAACCCGATAAGTTTTTGATTAAAAGTGTATGTTCATCTGCCGAGATGTCTTCAAGATAAGCTTCTGCATCTTTTAAAATCTGACTGCCCAACTGTTTTTGACTCGCTGCATTTTGTTTAATACGCGTGACAGGTTGGTCAAAATCAAAATCATCTTCGTCAATCATGGTTTTCTAGCTCAAAGCTTTTAGATCAATGGCCTATTATCACTGTTATTGGCAACGCAATATAGGGAAATCTACATTTCCAAGACATTCTGTAAATACAAAGACCTTTCGACACGAATTCGCGGTGAAATGGAATTGATTCGCTTAAAGGATTGCTTTGTATTCGGACCTGCATCAGGTAAAATCATCCACCTTGCATAATATACGAATGAGAGAGTCATATCCGTGCGTAATATCTTAGTCACTAACGCCCTTCCATACGCCAATGGCCCGATTCATATGGGTCACCTACTCGGTTATATCCAAGCTGATATTTGGGTACGTGCGATGCGTGCAATGGGTCATGATGTGACTTATGTCTGCGCGGACGATGCTCACGGCACAGCCATCATGTTACGTGCTGAAGCCAACGGAATTTCACCGGAAGCACAAATTGCCAACGTGCAAAAAGAACATATCCGTGATTTTGACGGTTTTGCGGTGCACTTCGATCATTATGATTCTACCCATAGCGATACCAACCGTGCACGTGCATCTGAAATCTATCTCAAAAACCGTGATGCCGGCAATATTGCGGTTCGTCCTGTCACCCAGCTTTTCGATCCTGAAAAAGGCATGTTCCTCTCAGACCGTTTCATTAAAGGCACCTGCCCGAAATGTAAAGTAGAAGATCAATATGGCGATTCATGTGAAGTTTGCGGTGCAACTTATAATGCAACCGAATTATTGAACCCACATTCGACTTTAAGCGGTGCAACACCTGTCGAAAAATCATCTGACCATTACTTCTTTAAGTTGCCGAATTTTGGTGAATACCTGCAAAAATGGACACGTGATGAAGGCCGCTTACCGGTCTCGATTGCCAACAAATTAGATGAATGGTTTGAAAATGGCCTGAACGATTGGGATATCTCGCGTGATGCGCCATATTTCGGTTTTGAAATTCCAGACGCCCCCAACAAATACTTTTACGTGTGGGTCGATGCGCCAATTGGCTACATGTCGAGTTTTGAAAACTATATCAAAACCAAACGTCCTGATTTAAGCTTTGATGATTACTGGAAAAAAGATTCTAAAAATGAGGTCTATCACTTCATTGGTAAAGACATTGTGTATTTCCATGCGCTGTTCTGGCCGGCAATGCTTGAAGGTGCAAACTACCGTACGCCATCAGGGTTATTTGTAAACGGTTTCTTGACTGTCAATGGTCAGAAGATGTCGAAATCTCGCGGCACATTTATTAAAGCGGAAACCTATTTAGAGCATTTAAACCCTGAATATTTACGTTACTACTTCGCGTCGAAACTTTCGGATAAAGTTGAAGATTCGGATTTAAACCTGGATGATTTCGTTCAAAAAGTGAATTCAGACTTGGTTGGTAAAGTGGTCAACATTGCCAGCCGTTGTGCGAAGTTCATCAATACTAAATTTGATAACAAGTTAAGTGCAAACTGTGCAGAGCCTGAATTGGTTCAAAGCTTCATTGATGCGGGTGATTCAATCGCAGCACAATATGAGTCACGTGAATTCTCTGCTGCGATTCGTGAAATCATGGCACTTGCAGATAAAGCGAACCAATATATCGATGAGAAAAAGCCTTGGGCGCTGGCGAAGCAGGAAGGTCAGGAACAACAAGTACATGACGTATGTTCTGTCGGTATTAACTTGTTCCGTCAATTGGCTGTTTATTTGGCTCCGGTGTTGCCAACACTGGCGCAACAAGTTCAAGATTTCTTGCAATTAGAATCTTTCGACTTCGCTTCTCGTGAAACGATTCTGGTCGGTCACGAAATTGCATTGTTCCAACCATTGATGCAACGTGTAGATCCAAAAGCGGTTGCTGCCATGGTGGATGCATCTAAAGATTCTTTAGCTGCTCCTGCTGTTGAACCAGCTAAAGCTGAAAAGAAAAAAGAGAAGAAGGTCGAGAAGAAAGCTGAACCTAAAGTCGGCGAAGCTGAAATTATTAATATTGATGATTTTATGAAAGTTGACCTGCGTGTGGCTGAGGTTTTGGAAGCTGCAACGGTTGAAGGTTCTGACAAGCTGCTTCAATTGACTTTAAATGTAGGCGAAGCTGAACCACGTAATGTATTCAGTGGTATTCGTGAGTTCTACCAACCTGAAGACCTAAAAGGTAAATTGGTGGTGATGGTGGCTAACCTTGCTCCACGTAAGATGCGTTTTGGTATTTCGAACGGTATGGTGTTGGCAGCGGGTAATGGCAACGGCGTTTGGGTGATTTCACCTGAATCTGGTGCTAAACCGGGTGATAAGGTTTCTTAAGATTTTAAATCTAAAATAAGAAAAGCCTCTACGTTGTAGGGGCTTTTTTTATGCCTTTAGATTCCCTCTCCTTTTAGGAGAGGGTTAGGGAGAGGTAATTAACCTTTATAAGCTTCATTTCTTATCTGGGACAACTTAGGTATAAACTTTTCTTCTATTTTGTGTTTTTCAATTCCTTTTGATTGAACTAATTTTTCATTAGTTAACGTTATCAAACTTTCAAACCAGTCTTGTTCTTCTAAAAATATTTTAGAATCCGAAATAATTCGATATCTATAATTTAATGCATCTAATACGATCATTGCATTTTTAAAGTTAATTTTGCAGAGTTGATCTAAAAATTCTTCAACTTTGAAAGATTTCAATATTGGATAATCATAATATTGATTTTTTAGTTTTTCATAAACTGTATAAGCATCTGTCTGCATTAACTCTAGCAGCTCACCATATCTTTCAGAATTTTTTTCCAAGAATTTTTCTTGATATGCATCTGCAATTTTTTCTAAAAAACTTTTGAAAATATCCAAATCCCTAGCATATAATCCATAACCTCCACATTGTTCACTAAGATCAAAAGAACTCAAACTTTTATATCGATCATCAATATTGACTATTTTTTTAAATCTTTCCCTAGCTTGATCTATGAGGGTTTCTATGGAGAAATGTATTAATTTCTGGTCACTTAAATACACCAACATACTTATAGTATGAAGGATAGCGGTAACATCGTTTAATTCATAATTTTCAATACTACACTTTGCTTGTTTTACTAGTTCATAAAAATCTTTATCATTTAAATCTATATAATGCCAAAGCTTCCACCATATTGGTTTATCTTCTTTTAACCTAAAATATGCCTCAGATAAATTCATGTTAATCAAATCATCAGCAATAATATTTTTATTTAGAATTTGGTCCCAAAGCTTTTGAGTGAAAATATAATCTCCCAGCCTCATTTGATACTTACGTTTAAATTCCTGTGCATCATTACCCTCAAAACCTGATATTGATTCTGCAATTTTTTCCTCTGGCTTTTTAGAAATTTCTTCCTTTAAATCAGGTTTAAAATTTAAGATCTCTTTATAGAATCTTCCTTTCTTATTTTCTAATGAAAGAATTAAAAAAGCTTTTAATACTTTTTCAAAAATTTCATTGTCAAAATCGCCCTTTGGAGCAAAATAATTCTTTTTATAAAATCTTTCAAAAGCAAAAACTGTCTGCTTAAATGATCTTAAGTTTTTATATCCTACTTGGTTAAAAGTTTGCTTTATTAGTTCAAAATTTTCAGTGAGCAGATTTCTTAAGTCCCCATTTTCAATCTCATACAGAATACTTTGAATTGCTAAATGCTGATCTTCTGTATAACTAAATATTGCCCCTATCAACTTCTCTTTTTTTCTAGAATACTGCTCATTTTCTTTATTAATTTCCTCTTCATTCGAAACAATGAGTGTTTTAATCCCATCCTGCTCTACAAAGTAATTAATATACCCAAGTACTTCTTCTTTTTTTAACTCACAGCGTTCTAAATCGTCAAAAACTAATATGAAATTATCATTAATTTTTAAATAATCAGGTAATTCAATTTTTGGGACACTACCTGAAGCACTACCATCTGATTTACCATCGCCATCTAAATCAATTTTTACAGTTGCTTTTAATGTCCCTTTTAAAATTTGACCTGCTAATTTTGCTCCTTTACTACCAAGAATTGGATGAATACTTTTAAAAATGGCTTCATCAATCATAGATGTTTTTGAAATACCATTTAAACTTACATAGCAGATATTTTTACCCTGATCTTTTTTCTTTTCTAAGTATTTTTTGACAAACCATGTCTTACCACTTCCCCATGCACCATTTAATAAAACAGCATATTCAAAATTCTTTTTCCCATCGAAATAGTAGTCTAAGTATTCTTCAATATGTTTGTTTGGCTTTGAAATATAAGTAGACATTTGGTTTACACTTTTCTAATTAAAATTAATTACTTGAATTAAAACCCAATAAAAAAAATTACTCAACATAAGAAAAAACTATCCCTTTAAAACTTGCAAGAACCCATGAAAACTTAAAACTGTGTCTAATATTTGTTGACCACTACACAGTATCTATCCCTACTGTTCAAGCTACTGAACCAAACATCCCCCAACACAAACAGGTCGAAGGCTACTGCCATCACCAAATCAGCAATCCCCCAAATCACTACATTACTTGACGGTACAAACTGCTTAAATTCATCCATATTTCAAAACTAAAAAGCCTCTATCTCTAGAGGCTTTTTTATTGCTGGGTCACTTAGCCTTGCAACACAAATTCCCAAATCACATAGCCCAGTCCAAAACCAAGTAGTGAATATAAGGTAATAATGAAAAATACAAAGCTGGCATTGTTTTTTCTTTTCCAAAAACTCATCGCGACACCCAAAGCTTGTTCGTAATACCCTATGTTAACGAGCTTTTAATAAAAAGTGAAATACATCTAAGCATTTTATTTATAATAATATTTTTACAAAAAACACATTCTTTACTTTCAAAAAATCAATATACAGATTCAGATTGAATTTTTAGTACAGATGCTAAATCGCCATTTCGATTTAAAAAAAATGGTAAATATATTCATATTCTTTTTTGCTGGCATCCATGCTAATACATAGAGTTGACTTTAATTACATAAGAATAGCCATGAAATACCTCAGCTCTTCTCTTGTCGGATCACTCCTTGCTTTAGGTTCATTGGCAGGTATTTCCCCAACACACGCACAAACGCCTTCCACTTTAGAGCAACAAAAACAGGTTCCCTTATATTATCAATACAGCTTTGGAGATTACCAGATTACTGCCCTGCTGGATGGCACCAATTATTTAGCCAAAGCCTTGTTTAAGGATATTCCTGAAGCAGAAGTGAATCAGATTTTAAAAAAATATTATGTTGACCAAAGCAAAGGCATCCAGACCTCCGTCAATGCTTTCCTGGTAAATACAGGCAAAGAACTGGTCTTGGTGGATAGCGGTGCTTCTAGCTGTAATGGGCCAAACTTTGGGTCTATTTATTCAAATTTACAGGCATCTGGACAAAAGCCTGAGCAAGTCAATACGATCTTATTAACGCATTTACATCCTGATCATGTTTGCGGCATCAGTAATAACGGCGTTGCCAATTTTGCCAATGCAAATATTTATGTATCGCGAGCCGAACTGGATTTCTGGATGAATCCTAAAAGTGTAGAAAAATTACCAAAAGCAAAACAGGCCGGTTTTTTGGGTACAGTCGATAAAATCAAGAAAGCCATCGCACCTTATCAGGCCAAAGGTCAGTTAAAGACCTTTAAAGCTGGCGATAAAATCCATGGTTTTGATGTGATCAGTTCAGCGGGGCATACACCGGGGCATTTTGGATTTAGCTTAAAATCCAAGGGTCAGGAGATGATATTTATTGGGGATATTGTACACTCCCATACCATTCAGTTTGACCGTCCACAGACCGCTATAGATTTTGATATCGATCCGAAAAAAGCGGTTGAAACCCGCTTAAAGTATTTTGCGGAATATGCAAAGAATGGCCAGACGGTGGCAGCACCACATTTACCATTTCCGGGGATTGGGCATGTCTATTCTAAAGATGCTAAAAGCTACCAATGGATCCCCTTGCATTTTAAAGATTAATTTCAAATGATCAGCTGTCCCTTGGAAAGCTAGCAAGAATGATCACTTTCCAAGGATGAGGACTTCAAGTGTTGAAACTATTTCATTCCGAAAATAAGTTTTAGTCCGAGCACGGTCATCACCGCACCTGCTGCCCGGTCAAACAATGCCTTAAACTTTAAATACACACGGCGCGGCTTTTCAGCAGAAAGTGCGACAGCCACGAGTGAGCACCAGCCAGCATCAATAAAGAAACATAGAATTGGCAAAACAAAATAAAAATACGTTGGGATTTCTTTAGGTAAAAGTGCGGTAAAAATACTGGCCAGCACAATTGCAATTTTGGGATTGGACAACTGCGTGATTAAACCGGTGGTAAAGGCACGGCGTAAAGACATCTGCTTGGTAATGGCGACATCTGCCTCAATCGGATCTTTGGCATGTTTAATAATTTTAAAAGCCAGCCAAAGTAAATATAGCCCGCCACAAATTTTTAAAGCCAGGTAGGCTGAAGGTACTGCCAGCAAAAATGCCTGCAAACCCAGTACTGCCAGCAAACCGAAAATTGCAGCACCTAGACCAGTCCCCAATGCAGTAAATAAACCATGTTTACGTGAAATCGCAATTGAATTTTTTGCCACATAAATAGAAGTCGGCCCGGGACTCATTGCACCTAACATCAGGGCAACAGCAATTGAGCCTAAAATCCAGAATGATTCCACGAGATAACCTGACTTAAAAATTTAAGGATTATTTTAAGCAAAAACCGGATGATTTGCTTTAAAAATTTCAGTATTGGTCAGGAATTTTAGTTACTGTAATGGCTTACTGTTTTAATTGATCCTGAGCAATGAATTGCGTGCCTAACAGTTGGTAATCCTGATCATGTACCGGTACACCACCAATAATCATGGTACGGGTCTCTGTTTTAGGTTTATTCATCGCATCATCACAGCCCGACAAACTGAGCATTACACCAACCAAAACAGCATAGGACAATATTTTCATTATTCTACCCTCCTCAAGGGTTTCCTGTATTTAGATTAGCATCCCTGCTTAAATAATCAGCAGAATATTTGTGACATTCTGCGTCAATTTTTATCTCATGCCTGAAAATGACTTATTCTCAATCCCTGATCTTTACTGCTTTCGCTATAATGGCCGAATAACTGACTGTGTTAATTTTTATGTTTGCAGAGATTGCCCAAAATATTCCCGATCAACAGATTAATTTTCACGATATTATTTTAACAATACGTCGTCTGGATCTGGTACATCCGCAAATTTCAGGCAACAAGTTTTTTAAACTGAAATACAATTTTCTGGAAGCACAAAGACAGGGTTATCGGCAGATTCTCAGCTTTGGTGGTGCGTATTCCAATCATATTGCGGCCACTGCATTTGCCGCACAGCAGTTTGGTCTTCAGAGTGTGGGGATTATTCGGGGTGAGGAGCTGGCCCATCGACCACTCAATCCGACTTTAGCCACCGCACGGCAGTTGGGGATGCAGCTACATTTTGTCAGTCGTGAACACTATCGTCGCAAGCAACAGCCTGAGTATCTGGCCGAACTCGCACAACAATTTCCTGAGCATTATCTCATTCCTGAAGGTGGAACCAACGCTTTGGCCATTCAGGGCTGTCAGGAAATTTTAAGCCCGCAAGATACTCAATTTGATGTGGTTTGCTGCGCAGTAGGCACTGGTGGAACCATCACCGGTCTGATCGAAGCCAGTCAGGCGCATCAGCAGGTTTTAGGATTTTCAGCGCTGCAAGGCTCATTTTTAAAAGATGAAGTCGCGCAACTAACCAGCAAAACCAACTGGAATATTCTGGATGATTATTGCTGTGGCGGCTATGCCAAAACCAGCACAGCCCTCATACAGTTTATTCGGGATTTTGAAACCGAATTTGCAATTCCACTAGAGCAGGTCTATACCGCTAAAATGTTGATGGGCATCTTTGATTTGATTGAAAAAGATTATTTCCCAGCAGGATCTAGACTGCTGGTGATTCATAGCGGCGGGTTGCAAGGCCGTAATATTGATACTATTTCTACAATTGCTTAAGCCTGAATCGGTTGATTATTATTCAGCGCAATCATCCCTTTGACCAAGCGGTAGATATGCCAGATGAAGACCAGAAAGATGATTAGAAATCCGATCAATATGACGGTCAATAAACCACCAACAATATAACCCAGCAAACTGACCCAGAAGGTTTTAATCTGCCAGTCCACATGACTTTCCAGCCAGGTGCCGCGCATTTCATCACGTTTAATGTAGTTCATGATAATGGCTATAAATGGGGTCACACCCAGAAAAAACCCCAGAATATAAAGAATATAACTGATCAGGTTGTATTGTTTTAGATCCTCTGACGTTTCCATAAGCCCTGCCTTATTATTGTGACTTTTGTAAAACTGTACAAAAACTATGCATTATTTTAAGCCGACTTACAAATATTTTATGTTTAAACTCTAATACGGATTGGCAATCAGTCTGTTGATTGTTCAGGAATAGAGAAAGCGGAAATAAAATTGTCTATAATGCTTTCCTTTTGTTCTCCCTCGAGTGTTTTATGTCTTCCAAGCAATACGATGTTCTCGTCATAGGTGCCGGTGCTTCAGGTTTAATGACGGCGTATATGGCTGCACAACGTGGGCGTAAAGTCGTAGTGGTGGAAAAAGCCAATAAAGTTGGCAAAAAAATCCTGATGTCTGGCGGCGGTAAATGTAATTTTACCAATCTGGAGGTCGAACCAAGCCATTATATTTCGCATAATCCACATTTCGTGATTTCAGCATTAACGCGTTATAGCAATTGGGACTTTATTGGCCTGGTCTGTGAATATGGTATTGCTTATGAAGAGCGCAAACATGGACAACTGTTTACCCTCAATGGTGCAAAAGATATTCTGTCAATGCTATTGGCAGAATGTGATAAAACCGGTCTGGTCGATCTTAAAACCAGCTGCGAAGTAAAGGCAGTCAATCCAGTCGATGATCAAGGATTTCAAGTCGCCACGTCAATTGGATATTTTGAGGTTGAATCTGTAGTGGTGGCATCAGGTGGCTTGTCCATCCCGACGCTGGGTGGTTCAGGCATTGGCTATGACATCGCAAAACAGTTTGGACATCATGTTTATCCAACCCGTGCCGGTTTGGTGCCCTTCACTTTCTCTGATGGATTTAAGGAGGTGACGACTCGTTTGAGTGGCAATGCCGTAGAAGCGACACTCTCCAATGAGCTCAACAGTTTCACCGAAGCACTGCTGTTTACCCATCGTGGTTTAAGTGGCCCAAGCTCCCTGCAATTGTCCAATTACTGGAATGTCGGTCAAAGCTTTCAAGTCGATTTCTTACCAAGTGTAGATTTACTGGATTTCTTTAAAACCAAAAAACAAAGCCAGCCCAAAGTGTTATTGCGCACTTTACTCAATGAATTTTTACCGAAAAGTGTCGTGGCTGAATTACAGAGTCTAATCTGGACTGACGTCACTGAAACCGCAATTGGCAATATCAGTGATAATCAACTGGAGCAGATTGCGACACGGCTGCATGGTTTTGAAGTGAAACCATCCGGAACAGAAGGCTACCGTACTGCGGAAGTGACTTTGGGCGGTGTGGATACCAGCGAGGTTTCTTCAAAAACCATGGAAAGTCAAAAGCAGAAAGGCCTGTATTTTATTGGTGAGGTGCTGGATGTTACCGGACATTTGGGCGGCTATAATTTCCAATGGGCATGGTCATCTGCGCATGCCGCATCGGAATATATTTAATCAATAGATCATCAAGACTGATATTTAGTTCATTCCAGATAATCTGTCTTAAACAGCTTGAGATTGGCCGTATTTCCTAAACGGTCAATCGTCAGCTGCATTTTTCGAGTGGCTTCTCGCAAATATAGCGGTGCTTCATCTGCTGAAGTGTTCTTGAATGTATATGATAGTGTTTGCCACATGATGTTGATCTCCCTTTTTTATATTTTTAATGCAAGAAGAATACCAAAATCATTTTAGTATTCACCTGAATATTATATATTTCTTAAAGGCCAAATTCTATTGTTTGTTATTCAGCAGAATTCTTTCAGTTAAATTCGTCTGTATCAGGTATTTTCCTATCCAGCGCTCGCTCTGACTGCTCGTCCTGTTTGCTCTTCACAAAAATAAATCGATAGGCAGCGGTAAAAAAGCCAATGGTAATTCCCGCGATAACCAAAGGAGCCAGAACTTTGTTGGGTTTCTTGCTATTCATTTATTTTTCCTCGTGACTGAAAAAAATCGACCACGCTAATGTGGTCGATTTTGGTTAAAAATAACAGGTTATTTCAGGTCATCTTTTTTCTGAGTGGAACGATCAATATCGACATCAGGCTCTTTTTCTCCGGTTGAACCAAATGGATTATTGGCTGGTGGATGTTTAGGATCAACCTCCACTGAATCAGGTACGATCTGATCCGGATCTAGACTATTCTCATCCTGCGGTGCAGTGGTGAGGATTGCCGGTGTGGTATACGATAAGTCCGTACTCATTGGCGTAGTACCCTCTGCGTCTGAATCTTGATTTGGCACAATACCTGCTCCTAGCGTAGTGGTTGAAGAATCAGTAGTACCGGTCATGTTTTGTGAACGGTCGGAGTATTGTCCCATTGATGTATCTGTAGAACCCATCCCCATCGCTGCACCTGTCGTGCCTGCCATGTCCGTTGTACTTGAAGTACTCTGAGTACCTAATCCCGAAAATATGCTGTTTTCAGCTTGATCTTTGACTGGATTCGGTTCTTTGGCTTCGCGTTTTGCTTTATCAATCAGATCTGTTAAAACTCGCTCCGCAGGCTGACGACCACCCAGACCAAAAGCCAGAGCAAATGCTACTGCGACAGCACCCAGCGTTAAACCAAATGCCAGGTTCACAATCGAGTCGGCAATACCCATGGCACGTAGACCCATGGCAACGACCAAGCCCATAATCAGGACACGCACCAGATTCGCTAACCAGCGTGAGCTGTTATATTCACCGCGTTGTACGATGTTCGCGACAATATTTGCCAGCCAGAAACCGATCACCAGAATCACGGCACCGAGCAAGATGTTGGCGCCGAAGTAAATAAACATCGCAATCAGGCCGCTCACCTGTTCAAAGCCGAGACGGTCTGCTGCTTCGGACACTGCAAATAACATGGTGAACAATACGATCAGATAACCGACCACACTCGAAAGTTTAGTGGTGCCTAAAAAACGCTGTACATCCAGTTTGGCAGGAATTTCATCAACACCTGTACCCGATACCACTTCAACCACCAGACGTGCGACCAGTTTAGAGACCACATAAGCCAGAATCAGAATTAAGGCAGCAGCAATAATATTCGGAATGGCATTCATGATTTCATACAGCATCGCCGTGGCAGGCTGAGAAATCGCTTCGACACCCAATGCTTCAAAAGCAATAATCAATGCAGTAATGATCACGACAGCGAAGATGAATGAACCAATCACCTGTGCCACATTGGAATTTTTGAAAATACCTACTTTTTCAGCTTGTTGTTGTACATTCAGACTGTTTAATAGGCCTTCAACAATACCGCGAACAATTTTTGCCAGAATATAACCGACAAAAATGATCACTGCAGCAATAAAGATATTTGGTAAGTAGCTTACGACATCAGTCAGCATATTCTGAACTGGTAACAACAGACCGTTGAGTCCCAGAATAGACAGTACGATTGGCAAGAACAGTAATAAAATTAACCAGTAAGCAATTTCACTGATGTTCTGACTAATGGGACTGACACCCACTTCAGCACTGAGTTTTTCGTCTAGTTGGGTTCGGTCAAGTAGCTTTTGTAGCCCTATTTTCACCAGGTTGGCGACAATCCACCCTATGAATCCGACTGCAATTGCACCTAGTAACTGCGGGATAAATAACAGGAATTGCTGAATCATATTACTGAAAGGACCACTGATACTGGTCAGGTTGAGTACATTCAGTGAACCAATTACGGCAATAATCAGAATAATCCAGAACACCACCCGGGCAATAATACTTTCGATATTAGAGCGATGGCCTGTCGCCGTATTTAAGTGTGTATTGGTTCCAAGTTTTTGCAAGACTTTCTTGACTGCTGCCGAAACCAGTAATGCAATGATCCAACCAATGACTAATATGGCAATTGCACTCAGAATGGGATGAAACTGATCCCAATAATACATGGCGTCGAAGCCGCCACGCGGACTTCTCATATAATCATTCATGTTGTTTTACCCTCTTTGTTATTAAGCTATTTATCTGAAATCGGGAGCCTATCCTTGAAACATTCAGCCCCTTCTTCTTTCGGATTCACCTTCAGATTTGATGTTTTTAGACTTGAGCCAGCTAGCTATCATTAGCTTAAACATCACAATATATTGCAAAAAAGCCCCAGTGGTTTCACTAGAGCTTTTGATATATGTCTGAGTTATCGAGCCGCCTGTGCATCATCTGTCGCAGTTGCTGTTGCTTCTGTTCCATCACCTAGCGTTGCAGTAGCTTCTGTAGGTTCACCGACTGGAGTCGTATTGTTTGGTGTCGCAGGTTGCACATTAGGGTTCGGATGTCCAGCAGGTGCATCATTTGCGTCTGGATTCATGTCAGCAAACATATAGAACAGTAATGCCAGTAAAAAGATACCTACCAAAATCAAGATATAAACAGGAATACGCTTTTTTTGCGTCACTGCTGTCTGATGATCTAAAGGTGGTTTTTTATTGAAATCATCGACCATAACCATCCTCACTCTTTGTTATTCATAAGTAGATTTTTAGCATAACAAGCAGTTAAAACAGCTTCTGTGACAAAACATGGTGAGATGGTGACGGGATGTAAGTTATATGTATGAATAATATTTAGAATAATCTTTAAGCAATCGTGCTCATTTTTAATTCACTGATCGCTACTGGTTGATGGTGAATGGGTTTAACTCAGTATTATCCTGCTATTCATTTTCCCCTCATGTGAATGACATAGAAAATTACTGGCAGATCAACACATCTAATCGCTTGAATAATTGCAACACTATTCGCTTAAACCTTCTTATAGAGCTATATAAAGCGTATCAGAAAAGAAAAAGGCTCTATAATCACGCTGATAATGAGGTTTAGCTTCTCCATTCTTTTCCAATCCCAGTTTGCTTGAGTTGCCTGAGTGGTATGCAGTCCTTTGAAATTCAAGAGCTTCAGTACGCGACCTCAGGGCAGAACCAACACTAAAATTTGCGCTAAACAATAGCACTGCTCAGTTTCTATAAAATGGGCTATAATGTGTCCCTCATTTTTTTATTTCATCGAGCTCTATGGCGTATCGTCAACAAAGTGTATCGTTGGATCTTGACACTGATGTCACCCACCAATGCACTTTGCATCATACTCGCGATCAGCATCTGATCGGGATTATCGAATTCAGTAAACCGAGTTTTGCACTGCGCTGGCAAGACCTGGAGTATTTCCGTCGTCGTACTGAAGAGTTTTCCGTGATGCCTTTCCCGGACTGTGTCAACGCAATGATTATCGATATCCGAGATGTAACAGCATGGCTTGACAATGAAGTGCCAATTATTCCATGGCGTTTATTGGAAGAGGATTGTCCGGTACGCTTAGTCGTCCCTGCGGATCGTCTTGAGCACTACGCTGGATTCTTTGAACCGACCTGGCTCAGTTCCGATGTCGAAACGGCCATTCAAGAAATTCGTGAATCGATGGATATGTTTGTGCATTAAGCTTGAACCGATAAAAAAACCTCCAGTTTGGAGGTTTTTTTATGACTTTTTCTTTCTTATGCTTGTAGTTCAATCTCTTTATTTATTTGCATTCCTTTGAGCATCTCGCAGATTTCCTTTTCTGATTCAGTAACATTTCAGCAATAAATTCAGCTTGAGTCATGCTTGAATCATCAACTAAGATGAATATAAACGAATACTTAGACTTTATAGCAATAATCAGAATATTGTCTTAGCAGCGCCTGAAAACGGGCGTACTCATAATAATTGAAAATGAAAAATGGAGTTTCACGATGAAAACAAAGACTCAATTCGCTACGCTGCTGTGTGCCAGTGCCCTGACCTTGGGACTGAGTGCCTGTAGTGATAATCAGGCACCAAGCAATCAGCAAGGCAACGAGAATACTTCTGGCACGCTCAATAAGATCAAACAGTCCGGCACGATTGTATTAGGTTATCGTGACTCCTCGATTCCATTTTCTTATATCGCTGACAATCCGAATCAGCCGGTCGGCTATGCCCATGACCTGCAACTAAAAGTGGTCGAAGCCGTCAAACAAAAGCTGAATCTTCCTGATTTAAAAATCCGCTACAACTTGGTGACCAGCCAGAACCGGATTCCACTGGTCTCCAACGGTACGGTTGATCTGGAATGTGGTTCAACGACGAATAATAAGGAACGCCAGCAACAGGTCGATTTCTCTGTCGGCTTTTTTCAAGTAGGTTCCCGTCTATTAACCGCAACCAATTCTGGTATTCAAGATTTTAGCGATCTGAAAGGCAAAAAACTGGTGACCACTGCCGGCACCACATCGGAACGCTATATTCGTCAGCATGAAAAAGAATTGGGCATTGGTGAAATTATTTCGACCAAAGACCATGCAGAATCCTTTTTAATGCTGCAAAGTGGCCGTGCTGCTGCCTTTATGATGGATGACATTTTACTGGCGGGAGAAAAATCCAAGGCTAAAAATCCGCAACAATGGCACATTGTAGGTACAGCGCCCATCAATGAAATCTATGGCTGTATGTTACGTAAGGGAGACCCCGAATTTAAGCAGGTGGTAGATGACGCGATTAAAGCCACATATAGCTCCGGTGAAATCAATAGCATGTACCAGAAATGGTTCCAGTCGCCAATTCCACCGAAAAATATCAACCTGAACTTTGCCATGTCTGATGACTTGAAGGCCCTGATCAGCACCCCGCATGATCGCGATCAATAGATTCTGAATCTTATTCATCTGCTTAAGCATCACCTGTTTAAGCCCATTTTGGAGTGATCATGAATTACAGCTGGAATTGGGGTGTCTTATTACAACCGACCGGGATTGGTGATAGCACCTATCTCAACTGGATCATGACTGGCCTCGGCTGGTTAGCGGTCATTGCGATTGTAGCCTGGTCGATTGCCATGCTCTTGGGTAGCCTGCTGGGCATCATGCGCACCTTGCCCAGCCCAACGGCCCGGGCGATTGGTAGCGCTTATGTCACCATTTTTCGGAATGTGCCTTTACTGATCCAGTTATTTATCTGGTTCTATGTGGTTCCGAATTTTCTGCCGAACAGCATTCAAAGCTGGTGGATCAATGATCTGGGAGCCAATACCACGGCGCTGATTTCAGCCAGTATTGGTTTGGGACTGTTTACCGCAGCGCGGGTTTGTGAGCAGGTGCGTACCGGGATTGAAGCCATTCCACCCGGGCAGATCAATGCCGGCTATGCTATGGGGTTTAGCACCACACAATTATATCGCTATGTGATTTTACCGCAGTCTTTTCGCATGATCTTACCTCCCTTAAGTTCTGAGCTGACCAACTGTGTCAAGAACACCTCGGTGGCCTCACTGGTCGGGGTTGCGGAACTCATTTCCCAGATGAAAACCATCAGCGAATATACGCAAAATACCATTGAGATTTACACCTATGTCACCCTGATTTTTATCCTGATCAATGTCTGCCTGATTGGCTTGATGAACTTTCTGGAAAAGCGCCTTCAGGTGCCCGGTCTGATTGCGGGGACTAAATAATGGAATGGTTCACTGCATTTTTTCAGGATTTACAATTATCCGCACCTGCCCTATGGCATGGTCTGAGTATTACTTTAAAAGTCTTATTTTTTGCCACTATTGGCGGGGTCTTTATTGGCACCTTACTGGCATTGATGCGGCTGTCTTCAATCAAGGTGTTGAACTGGATTGCCAAGGGTTATGTCAATCTGTTCCGTTCGATTCCCCTGCTGCTGGTACTGATGTGGTTCTACTTCGCTGTGCCTTTTATCTATACTGGGGTGACTGGAAAATATCTGACCATGGATACGGCACTGGTGTCCAGTATTGTGGCTTTTATGCTGTTTGAAGCCGCCTATTTTTCCGAAATTGTCCGTGCCGGAATCCAGTCTATTCCTAAGGGACAAACAGATGCGGCCTCTGCCCTCGGCATGAGCTATGGCCAGTCCATGCGCCTGATTGTACTGCCTCAGGCCTTTCGCAAAATGACACCGCTATTATTACAACAGACCATTATTTTGTTTCAGGATTCCACCATGGTGTATGCAATTGGCCTGTTGGACTTTTTCCGCAGCAATTATGTACGTGGTGACCTGATGGGCTTACTCACCCAATATATTCTTTTTGCCGGTTTGGTCTATTTCACCATCAGTATGATCGCCACCTATATTGTTAAAAAATTACAGCAGAGGTTAACTGTATGAACGAAGCCAAAGTCATGATTGACCTCCAGCATGTCAGTAAATGGTATAAAGATTTTCAGGTACTGACCGACTGCACCACCCAGATTCGGCAAGGTGAAGTGGTGGTGGTTTGTGGTCCTTCTGGTTCAGGAAAATCCACCCTGATTAAAACTGTCAATGGTCTGGAACCTGTTCAGCAAGGCAGTATTCTGGTCGATGGAATTAAAATTAATGATCCGAAAACCAATTTAAATAAACTAAGAAGTCGCGTGGGCATGGTATTTCAGCATTTTGAATTGTTCCCGCATCTCAGTATTACCGAGAACCTGAGCATTGCCCAGATCAAGGTATTGGGTCGTTCTGAAGCCGAAGCCAAACAGAAAGGACTTGCCTATCTGGATCGTGTCGGCTTAAGTGCACAGGCCAATAAATTCCCGGCACAACTTTCTGGCGGACAACAGCAACGTGTCGCGATTGCCCGTGCGCTGAGCATGGATCCGATTGCCATGTTATTTGATGAACCGACTTCTGCACTTGATCCTGAGATGATTAATGAAGTGCTCGATGTCATGGTCGGACTGGCCCAAGAAGGTATGACCATGATGTGTGTCACGCATGAAATGGGCTTTGCACGACAAGTCGCCAACCGGGTCATCTTTATGGATCAAGGAAAAATTGTGGAAGATTGCAGTAAAGATGATTTCTTTAATACAGCGCGTGGTGAGCGTGCCCAGCAATTCCTGAACAAGATTCTGCACTAAGCTGTCATTATTCACCTTGCAGATAAAAAAGCTCATCCAAGGATGAGCTTTTTTATCTGCAATTCAGACTTACCAATAATTCTCGACTGCAATATTGCCTTCGCCACGCCGGTTCATGATCAGGCCACGGGCTTTTAAGGCTTCTTTGGTATCATCGACCATTTCTGGGTTACCGCAAAGCATGACATGGGTGGTTTGCGGATTGAGCTGCATACCTACGGCTTTTTCCAGTTCACCATTGGCAATCAGCACCGGCAAACGATCGTGCAAAGGTGCATCAGGCTCACGGGTAATAATCGGAATAAATTTAAATCCGCTATGTCCTTCGCCAAAGGTTTCGGCAATTTCCTGAATCCGTTCCACATAAGCGAGTTCAGCCCGGCTACGCACGCTATATACCAGATTGATTTTTTCGTATTTGCTCCAGGTTTCAAAGTCTTGCAACATGCACAGAAACGGTGCCAGACCAGTTCCAGTGCCCAGTAACCACAAGTCTTTAGGTAAAGGTAACTGATAACGTGCCAAGGTCAGATAACCATAGGGAATTTTTTCCAAATACAGCTCATCACCTACTTTCAAGTGCTGTAAGTTGGAAGTAAATTTACCTTCTGGCACCACAATCGAAAAAAACTCCAGAGTTTCATCAAAAGGAGATGACACCACCGAATAGGCACGAACCACCAGTTCATCTCCCACCTGCAGGCCAATACGCGCAAATTGCCCCGCAGTGAATTTGAAGTGTGCCGGGCGTGTCATGGTGAAACTAAATAATGTATTGGTCCAACGGTGTACAGATAAAACTTTTTCTAGGCTAAATTTTTCAATTGACATGATTTCAACGTGGCATGAAAGACTGTGCTCATGGTAGCATGGCAATATAATTTATTAATATTTTTTAAATGTTAAGGCTCTACTCATGCGCATGACTTTACGCCAATTGGCTGTTTTTGTAGCAGTGGCACAAGAGGGTACCGTAACGAAGGCTAGCGATGCCGTCAAACTTACTCAAAGTGCGGCTAGTATGGCTTTAGCAGATCTGGAAGATGGTCTGGGTGCTCCATTATTTGACCGTCTAGGCAAACGTTTACAGCTCAATGACCTGGGGCGCTTTCTTCTCCCTCAAGCGCTGGAAATTTTAGGTCGATGCGAATCTTTTGAACAGGTTGCGAAAGGTGAGCTTCAAAGTATCGATTTACGTTTAGGTGCAACCCTGACCATTTCAGATTACCTGATTCCTGACCTGATGGCCGATTTTCTAAAAATTCAGCCTCAAGCGCATTTACAGCTGCAAGTTGGTAATACCCGTCAAATGATTGAAGCGGTGAATCAGTTCCAGCTGGATCTGGCCTTGATCGAAGGCTCCTGTCATCTGCCACAACTGCAATGTATCCATTGGCGCGATGATGAGCTGGCGGTGTGCTGTGCACCGGATCATCCCCTAGCGCAATTGAACCGTGAGCTGACCGCGGAAGATTTCAAATCTGTAGAGTGGATTCTGCGCGAAGAAGGTTCAGGTACTCGCGAAGTCTTTGATAATGCCATTTTGAAAGATGTGCCGGATGCCAATATCCGTCTGACACTTGGCCATAATGAAGCAATTTTGAAAATCGTAGCCGGCGGAATCGGCATGTCCTGTATTTCCAAACTTGCGATTGAGCCTTTACGCGAGAAAGGTCAACTGGTGATTCTCAATACTCCGTTCTGGTCTTTAACGCGTCCATTGTTTATGCTGGTACATCGCCAGAAATATCAGGGGCCAGGCCTGAGAGCCTTTATGAATTTCTGTGAAGCCTAAATTTGTTTTCAATCAAAAAGCACCTTAAGGTGCTTTTTATTCTATCTTAAAATTGGCTTTCACACGGGATGCCATCGCTGTCACCATCCATTTTAGTATTTGGACAGTTCCGGATAAAAAATAAAGCCTCTTCGTAAGAACCCATCTGGCTACAATGTTCTCTTCCATCACATTTGAATTGAGATATAGATTGCGAAGCCGTCTCTGAAGTTTTCGGATTAATAGAGTAACTTTGGCTTGGTAACTCAGCACCACGATTTTCTAGATTCTGCCTACCCTGCTCAGATAATCCCTCCATAGCTAAATCACCTTGTGCCGCTCGCTGCTCAACTACGATTCGTTGCTGCTCTACCATCAGTTGTTCAAGCTTCTGCTGTTTTTGAACTTGGTAGCTTTGGTATTTGTTATAAACAAGCCCAACAAGAATCGCAATAATAATTAGTCCCGATATTGTGATTAGTTTGGATCGAGTTGATGATTTTGTCTTTTCATAACGTGGAGAAACATGTACTTCAGGATCTTCATATAAATCATTATTCTGCTTAATAACCAATTTTGATTTAATATCCAGCCGGACAATATGGTCTGCCTTAAACTTTCCATTATCTTCAACCATTAAAAACTTTAATTTTTCCCCAATTTTTAGTGGAATATTTTGATTGGGAAAGTCTTTAATGTGAAAAAATAAGTCTTTAGATTCCCCTTCGATTTGAATAAAACCAAAACCACGTGCTTCGTGATAGGTTTTGATTTTCCCCTCTTGAAACATAATTCACTCTTGTCTTTGATATTTTTAATAATTGTAATAAAAAATACATCAAAAAGCTTTTATGAAATTCTTTAATAGAAAAACCAAAAAAGCACTTATAGGCGCTTTTTTAAATTGAAGAATAGAGAAATACCGAGTTAAAAATAGAAAATTAAAAATTTCTGGTTTAAATTTATACTTCACCCAAAATTATAAAACCAACTGCGGATACCAGTGCCAACCATAGCGTTGGGCTAAAAAGAATTGAACGCTTTAACGGAACAGATATTGTGGGTGCCAAAGATGGTAATGCCACAACTTCCGCTACAAACTCGTCCTGTACTTTGACATCTAGGCGTACCATATTGTCCAATATTATGGTTTCCTGATGAGGAATCATTCTAAATTTAAGCAGTTCTCCAATTTGAGGATCAATTTCAGGTGAAGGTAAATCCTGTAGCCTAAAACTTAGTTCTTGAGCGTCATCTGCTAACTCAATGCTGCCTGTACCACGTTCGGAATCATAAGTTTTAATTTTTCCATTCCTAAACATGACATTTATCCCTATAAATCAACAGATAGTATTTTAAGTGAGAAGAAATAGAGATGATTGTAGCGCTTTGGTAGACGTTTTATTGTTTGCGTAACGAAGTATAAGCTTTAAGTTA
Organism: Acinetobacter sp. YH12106; assembly: GCF_013418995.1. Lineage (NCBI taxonomy): Bacteria > Pseudomonadati > Pseudomonadota > Gammaproteobacteria > Moraxellales > Moraxellaceae > Acinetobacter > Acinetobacter sp. YH12106. The sequence goes on along the minus strand of NZ_VPAV01000008.1, from coordinate 94,427 downwards.
CAAAACCTGAGGTAAGACTATAGTTCATGAATTTTTAGATAAAAAAAGAGGCGAAAACGCCTCTTCATTTAGTCAAATTCACGGTTAATTAACGCTTGAGATTTGATAGTAATGCGGAAGTAATTGACTGGTTATGTGCAGCGACCTTAGATTTTTTAGCTTTCTTTGAAGTATCCTCAACACGTTCAATCTTAATGGCTTTATACTTATCGCCATTTTCTACCACATTAAATTTCACGCGTTCATTGCGTTTTGGCTCGCCTTCTGCCGCAGGAAAGTCTGAAATATGGAAGAACACATCTCCCTCAGCTGAACCAATAAAACCAAAACCTTTTGCAGGGTCGTACTGTTTGATTTTGCCCTGATATAATTCATCTTTCATGCTGTTATCCTATGCTGAAAATGCCCGATCTACATTATATAAAAAAGAGGCTGTAGTAGCCCCTTTTTTCGTCCTGTTCAAAAATTAGTCTTTCTGAACTGAACCAAAGATTTTATCGCCAGCATCACCAAGACCCGGAACGATATAACCATTTTCATTTAAACCGCTGTCGATTGATGCAGTGAACATGATCACATCAGGATGTGCAGCCTCTACACGCTTAATACCTTCCGGTGCGGCAACCAGAACCATAACACGAATGTCTTTACAGCCACTGGCTTTAAGTACATCAATTGCAGCTACAAGAGAAGAACCTGTCGCCAACATCGGATCAATGATCATCGCGATACGGTTTTGTACGTCTGGAACCAGTTTTTTATAATAAGTACGGGCTTCCAGGGTTTCTTCATCACGCTCTAAACCGAGTACAGATACTTTTGCACTTGGAATCAGATTTAAGAAACCATCCAGCATGCCAATACCGGCACGTAGAATCGGCACAACCGTGATTTTTTTACCGGCAATACGGTCAACTGTGACAGCACCATTCCAGCCATCAATATCATGTTCAACCATTGGCAGGTCTTTAGTCGCTTCATAAGTCAGAAGCATGGTCACTTCTTGAGCTAACTCGCGGAAGTTTTTGGTACTGATATCTGCACGACGGAGTAAACCGAGCTTATGTCGGATGAGCGGATGACGGATTTCATGGATTGCCACAGGAGAACACCTAAAAGGTTAAAGATAAATTTCCGCTATTATAAAGGCTTTTATTGATTTGTATAAATAAAAAAGCCCCCAATCATGGAGGCTTTTTTGTAATAACGTCAATCTTCGCAGATATTAGTTAAAACCACTTTGAACCAAAGTGAAAATGAATTGCTGTAATTCAGGTGATATTGCGAAGAACGCATATTTAGAAATCGCAATCACTGGATCTGGATAAACACCAATCACAAGTACCGCAAGTGCAGCAAGTAATACCATGATACCGCCGACTTTTTGACCCCAATGATTCACCGCATCTAGACGTGGTGTTTCAGGTGGTGTCATGTACAGCACGACCATCACGCGCAGGTAGTAATACAAACCAATACCTGAACCCAGAATAACCATTGCAGTCAGGAACCAGGCTTCGCCTGCAACCGCAGTTTTAATCACCAGGAACTTACCGATAAAGCCGGCAGTTAAAGGAATACCTGCAAGAGACAGCATCATTACGGTTAATACAGCAGTCAGGACTGGACGGCGCCAGAACAGACCACGGTATTCAGCCAGACTACCCGCTTCATCCGTATTGTTATACGGACTCGACATCAGCGTCACAACACCGAAAGCACCAATCGTGGTTAATACATAAGTAATCACATACACGTTTACACTTTCAAAAGTCGCAAAACCTTGAACCTGTAAGAAATCGGTATTACGTGAACTGACGATGGCAACCAGCAAATAACCAAAGTGCGCAATTGAAGAGTATGCCAGAATACGTTTCAGGTTCACTTGGCGAACAGCCAGCAAGTTACCTGCAAGAATCGACAATACTGCAATAATCGAAATGATCGTTACGAAGCTGTCTGCCAGGATTAAACCTGAAGACAAAACATAACGAACAAACAGACCAATCATCGCCACTTTTGCCACAGTCGCAAGGAAAGTCGCGATTGGTGCTGGTGCACCTGCGTAGACGTCTGGTGTCCATTTGTGGAATGGTGCCAGCGATAATTTAAATGCCACAGCAAATACAATTAAGGCCAGACCAATTATCACAGCTGGCTGACTGAATACAGTAAACAGTTTGCCCGGTTCAGCAACGAAACTTAAAGTACCTGTGTAGGCATAAATATAGGCCATACCCATCAGCAGCATTGCAGACGCAGTTGCTGAAAGCACCAGATATTTCACACCTGCTTCAAGCGATTGAGAACGTTGATGTGTATATGCCAACAGGCCGTATACAGGAATCGACATCAACTCAAGGCTAATAAAGAATGATGCATAGTGCGAGCTTGCCACCATTAACATTGCACCCGCGACGGATATCAACATCAAGATATACAGCTCTTCACGGTTATCTTTATAAGTTTCGATATACGCGTGTGACAAGGTACTACAGGCAAGTGCAGCAATCAGAATCACAAACTGGTACAACATCGTAAATGGATCTACGATGAACAGATTCATCACATTGGCAGGTGCAAATGTGCCTGCCAACAGAACGAAAATGATATAGAACGCCGCTAAGTTCAGACCAACAACAGTCGTCGTCGCAACAAGATTATGGTTACGCTTGATTGCCGTCAGCAACATCACGACGATCGCAGTTAACGACACGATCATCACAGGTGCGAGCGGCATAAGCTCAGAAAAAGACATTGTGAAGTTCATGGCTTATTGGATCTCCACATTTTCAAGTTGAGTCGTTACCTGATCAGCAACTTCAACCACTTCTTGAACTGGAATGTAGCTATTCGCTAACCACGCCATGCTTGAGTTAGACACATCAAGGAAGCTTTGTGGGTATAGACCAAGCCAAAGTAGACCAAACGCACAGATCAACAATAACGCGATTTCACGTACATTCAGATCTTTTAACGGATGTGTATAGTGCTGTTTTTGCGCTTCGTTTGGCACACCAAACAGGGCTTTGTGAATCAGGATCAGACCATACAGACCTGCAAAGACCAGACTGATTGCCGCAAGAATAGTGAACGCCGGGAATTGTGCATAAGCACCCATCAAGATCAGGAACTCACCAATGAAGTTACCCAGACCTGGAATACCGACAAGCGCCGCAACAAAGAACATCAGGAAGAATGCAAGATACGGGAACTGACCACGCATCCCCCCCATCAAACGCATGTCACGCGTATGCACACGCTCATATACCTGACCACACATAATGAACAGTGCAGCAGAGGAAATACCATGTGCCAACATCATGATCATCAGACCCTGGAAGGTCAGGATGTTACCTGCGTAAATCGCAAGTAAAACAAAGCCCATGTGGGAAATAGATGTATACGCCAGTAAGCGTTTCATGTCGGTTTGCTGGAAAGCACACCAAGCACCGTAGAAGATACCGATTAAACCCAGAATGATCGCGATATCTGCAAACTGAGCCGAAGCTGCCGGGAAGAACGGAATCACGAAACGCAATAAACCGTACGCCGCAGTTTTAATCAAGATACCTGCAAGGTCAACAGAACCCGCTGTTGGTGCTTGCGCATGCGCATCTGGTAACCAGCCGTGTAATGGGAAAACTGGAAGTTTTACCGCAAAACCGATGAATAAACAGATCATGAATGCATAAGCAAGCGCTGGAACCTGAGCGTCAAGCGTATTCGCCACACCTAATAAATAGTTGTAGTCGAAACGGATTTCGCCAGTCATGGTATAGCCTACAGTCACCAGACCCAGGATACCAATCAGCATCACCAAACCGGCAACCTGCGTGTAAATGAAGAACTTGTTTGCTGCATAAACACGTGACTTGCCCTCTGCCCCTTTATGACCCCAAAGGGCAATCAGGAAGTAGATCGGCACCAGCATCATCTCCCAGAAGAAGAAGAACAGGAACAGGTCAATCGCCAGGAATACACCGATCACACCACCCAAAGACCATAAAAGGTTCAAGTGGAAGAAACCAACGTTCTTTTGAATCTCACCCCATGAACAGCCGACTGCCAGCACACCCAGGAGTGCAGTCAAACCAACCATAAGAAGTGATAAACCATCCACGGCTAAGTGAATGTTAATGCCAAGGGTCTGAATCCAAGGCAGTTTGAATTCGGCAGCCCACGAAGGTGTCGCAGCGCCTAATTCATAGTTATAGGTACCAGTTTGCCAAAGGACGATGGTCAGAACCAAAGTCACCAGCATACCGATTAGCGCGATATAACGCGGCAAGTGTTGGTCGAGTTTATCGACCAACCAGCATATGAAACCTGCAATGAACGGAATGAGGATCAGAGCCGGCAAAATAATATTGTTTGGAGCTTCCATTTTATTTCCCCACGACCTGAATCACGATCAAGATCATCAGTAGGACAACGACACCGAGCCCCATACTAGATGCATATTCACGCAGTGAACCGGTTTGACGTGAACTTGTAAAGCTGTGACCACTTTTGACCAGTGCAGGAAGTACCAGCCATAAGCCATCAATTGGATCACGACCGAACAGTTTAGCGAACAGCAAATATGGCTTGACGAAAATCAGGTCATAAAGCTTGTCGAAACCTAATGCATTACGGCAGATATTAACCAGACCCGCACCTACAGAAGTGGCAGCAAAACGTTTGACTGCATTGTAAGCAAAAGCGAACAGCACCACACCGACCACAAGACCCGTCAATGCAACAGCAATGGCGATGTATTCAGCACCATGTGCACCTGCTTCAAGCGCTTCAGGAATAATGAAGGCTGGAATTTGGGCTGCATCTAGAATGCTCATCACGGGTGCTTTCAGTACGATTGCCAGACCTGTCGAAAGGACAGCAAGAATCGCCAGTGGCGCCCAGTAAGTTGCACCTTTGATTTCATGATAAGGCGTGTTTTCTTTGCCGAAGAATACCACCCAGATTAGACGGAATGTATAAATCGAGGTTAAGAAAGCACCTGCAACACCGACCCAGTACAGCGTGTTATACACTGGTAAACCAGCAATATGACTTTGCGTCCAGACTGCAGCAAGAATTGCGTCTTTTGAGAAGAAACCAATGGTCAGGAATGGAATCGCTGCCAAGGCACCGCCACCAATCGCGAAACATGCAAACAGGAATTTGTTCTTGTAGAACAAACCGCCCATCTTGAAGATGTTTTGTTCGTGATGGTAAGCCAAAATTACCGCACCAGACGACAAGAACAAGAGTGCCTTGAAGAATGCGTGAGTCAGCATGTGGAATAGACCCGCCTGGTATGCTTCAGCACCTACTGCCATAAACATATAACCGAGCTGACTCATGGTTGAGTAAGCCAGAATACGTTTGATGTCGGTCTGAACCAATGCAGCAAAACCAGCCACAAGCAAGGTCACCGCACCTGTGATCGAAATAAACACCATCACTTCTGGCGCAAGTTCAAAGACTGCAAACAGACGGCAGCACAGGTAAACACCCGCCGTTACCATGGTTGCAGCATGGATCAATGCAGAAACAGGTGTTGGACCTGCCATTGCATCGGCCAACCATGTTTGTAATGGGATCTGTGCAGATTTACCTGCCGCACCCAAGAACAATAACAATGCTGTCCAGATGGTCAGCGAAGAACTTTGCGTCATTACAGTCGCTGCATTTTCAACGATGTACTGAATGTTCAAAGTACCGAATTGCTGGAAGATCAGGAACATGGCAATCAGCAGGAATACGTCACCGATACGGGTAACAGTAAACGCCTTGATTGCCGCCAGACCATTTGCAGGGTTCTGGTAGTAATAACCAATCAGCAGGTATGAACACAGACCTACACCTTCCCAACCTAAGAACAATAACGCCAAGTTATCGCCAAGAACGAGAAGCAACATGCTTGCAACGAACAGGTTGAAGTAAGAGAAGAAACGTGCAAAGTCTTCTTCACCACGCATGTACCATGAAGCAAAGATGTGAATTAAGAAACCCACACCTGTCACCATGCCCAGCATTAGTAAAGACAAACCGTCGAGTTGCAAGCTGATGCCCGGTGCAAAACCACCGACATTGAACCAGGTCCACAGGTGCTGAACATAGAGTTCTTTACCATTGTTAACAAAGTCCAGACCTGCAATCAGTGCAAACAGTGCCGATAAACCAACTGCACCGACACCAATTATCGCTGCAACATTTTCAGGAAGCTTGTTGCGCCCCGCCGCTAACAGGACAAAACCAATGAGCGGAAATAAAATTGTTAGATATAAATAACTCATCCGCGCATCTCACTAGCAGCATCCACATCCAGGTGATGGAAGCGATGATAGAACTGAAGGACGATCGCGAGACCAATACAAGCCTCTGCCGCAGCAAGCGTCAGGATCAGGATGAACATGATCTGACCATCTGGCTGTGCCCATGCACTGCCCGCCAGGACGAACGCCAAAGCAGCAGCGTTCATCATGATTTCAAGGCTCATTAAAATAAATAGTAGGTTGCGTCGCACCATTACACCGTAAAAACCCAGTGCAAAGAGAATAGATGCAACGATCAAACCATGCTCTAAAGGGATGTTGCCCATTATTCTTTTTCCTCTTCTGCATCTGGCTCACGTTTACCCAAATGGAATGCAGCTACTAATGCAGCAAGCAATAACATCGCGGCAACTTCAACCAACAACAAGTACTGCGTAAAGAGTGCTTGACCCACGGCTTTCGGGCCCACCATTTCCACACCCATTACCAGTGAAGGCTGTGCGTAATCAGAGTTTAATACCCATACCAGTACCAGACCGATCAGGAAGCTCATCAGCGCCGGATAAGCCCACGCCGATGAAGTTAACCATTTACGTTCTTGTTCAACGGTTTGTTCACCCAGATTCAGCATCATCACCACGAACACGAACAACACCATGATCGCGCCAGCATAGACAATAATTTCGAGGGCAGCCGCGAACGGCGCACCAACGATCATGAACATGCCTGCAACAGCAAGCAAGGATACAATCAGGCTTAATAAAGCATGTACCGGATTCGCGTTAGTCACCACGCGAACCGTAGAGACAATGGCCACAAGGGCCATTAAATAAAATGGCCACATCATGGTAATAGACTCCGTACATCAACAGGTGCACTTTCACGCTGTGCTTGACCTTTGTCCTTGCCTGCAACTGCCATACCGGTGACACGGTAGAAGTTATAGTCAGGATATTTACCAGGACCAGAAATCAGCAAGTGTTCTTTTTCATAGACCAGGTCTTGACGAACATATTCACCGAGTTCGAAATCCGGGGTCATTTGAATGGCTGTGGTTGGACAGGCTTCTTCACACATACCGCAGAAAATACAACGTGAGAAGTTGATACGGAAAAACTCCGGATACCAGCGACCATCTTCACGTTCTGCTTTTTGTAATGAGATACAGCCTACCGGACAGGCAACCGCACACAGGTTACATGCGACACAACGCTCTTCGCCATCAGGGTCACGCGTTAATACAATACGACCACGGAAACGTGGTGGCACGATTTCTTCGGCCGGCACTTCTGGATATAAAATCGTGTCACGTTTACGCGTTACATGGCTAAACACCATCCAAAGCGAACGAACAATCGATCCAAATCCAGCTAGAAATTTAAACATTTTGTTCTCCCTGCCCTTACCACAAGATCACGGCACCAGTCACCAACAGGTTGACTAGAGCTAATGGCAAGCAAATTTTCCAACCAAAATTCATTACCTGGTCATAACGTGGACGCATTAATGAACCACGTGCCAACACGAACATCATTACAAAGAATGCTGTTTTGATAATGAACCAGAATGCTGCTGGAAGGAACGGAATTTCAAGGTTGAATGGCGCGAGCCAGCCACCGAAGAATAACGTCACGATTAAAGCAGAGATTAGTACTACGTTGACGTATTCCGCAACGAAGAACATCCCCCACTTCATACCGCCGTATTCGACATGATAACCTTCAGCCAGTTCTTGTTCTGCTTCTGGTTGGTCAAATGGATGACGATGCGTCACCGCAACACCCGCAACCACGAAGATCAGGAAGCCAAGGAACTGAGGCACCACGAACCAGACATCACGTTGTGCTTCAACGATTTCACGCATGTTGAATGAGCCGGCAATTGCCACCACACCCATCAGCGAGATCCCCAGGAACACTTCATAAGAAATGGTCTGAGCCGCAGAACGTAAACCACCGAGTAAGGCGTATTTGTTGTTGGATGACCAGCCACCGAACAGTACTGCATAGACTGCAATACCTGCCATTGCCATAAAGAACAACAGGCCGATGCTCATGTCTGCCACACCTAGATAAGGTGAAACAGGAATAACCATGAACGACAGCACAGCAGTTGCCATCGCAACTGCTGGCGCCATACGGAAAGTCAGTTTGTCAGCAAATTTTGGTGTCCAGTCTTCCTTGAACATGATTTTCAGCATGTCGGCAACAATCTGGAACATACCGCCCGGACCGACACGGTTCGGACCGTAACGGTCTTGCCACAAGCCGAGTAAACGACGTTCAATAAAAGACATCAACGCAGCGATCAGTACTACAACCAGCAAGATCACAATCGCTTGAATGACTGAATAGGCAATTGGCCAGTTTTCAGCCCACAGCGGCGTTTGACGGATTAATTCTTGTTCCATGAATTACACTCCTACCGCGACTGAAACAGGCTCTGCAAGAGATACCGTCGGTGCCAGACCGATTGGGTAGCCAATATAACCTGTCGGTAAATATTCAATCACTTGAACTGGAAGAACGATTGACGTCTCACCTGCTTTCACCGTGATTGTCTGACCATCTTGAACATTTAAGCGTGCTGCATCCTGCTCACCCACTGCAAATACCGCTTCAGGAATACGTGTTTCCATTGCTGGTGTTTTTACGGTGAATTCACCTGAACCAAAAATATGGTGCATTGGAACTAGGCGGAAGCTTTCAGCATTAACCAAAACAGGTGCCGGTGCAACAAAGGTACGTGCCGGAAGTTTTGCCAAACGGTCGAATAAACGAACGCCTGAATCACCACCTTTCAAATGACCACCGACATTGTCCTGGAATTTGTTCCAGGCTTGCGGCGAGTTCCAGCCGGCAGACCATGCAAATGGTACCAGTGCTGAAGGTGTTTGAGTTCCGACATAACCTTCCATCGAGAAGGTTAATGCAGAGTCTTTGTCCACTGGCTGTTTTGGCTCATGGACAGACAATGGCGCGCGCATCGAAGTACGACCTGAGTAACGACGTGGTTCACGTGCTACTTTAAGACCATGGACACGGAAGCCCGCATCTGGTGCTACATCCAAAATACCGTCTAAAGCAGGTACATTTTTCGCAACTGACTCGATCACATCATCCAGCAACGTCCAAGAAATCGCTTTGCCTTTCACGCCTGTTTCCAGAGCGTGTAACCAGCGCCAAGATTCTTTGATTGCCAATTCAGGATTGTAGTAGCTCGGGTCATACACTTGGTAGAAACGTTGTGCACGGCCTTCTTGCGATACCACCGTACCATCACCTTCAGCAAAGCTTGCAGCAGAAAGCACGATGTCGGCTTTTTTCACTGTTTCAGTTTCAGAGTGATCTAAAACAATCACGTCTTTGCCTGAAAGTGCAGCATCCACTTGTGCAGCAGGTAGACGACGATACAGATCGTTTTCAACCACGATCACTGCATCATAATCTTGTGCAAAGGCTTGCTCTAAGCTTTGACCACCGAAGATTGCCATACCCATCGAGTTCACTTCAGGAACTGTCAAGGTCAAGCCTGCATTACCCAGATTTTGTGCAACTTGTGCAGCAGCTTCCATGATTGATGCATCTTGTAAGCTGGTACCCGAGATGATCAATGGTTTTTTCGCAGCTTTTAAGGTGTCGGCAATCGTTTGTGCAAATGCTTTCGCATCGTCATCTAAACCGAGAATTGCTTCACCCTTCACGCCCGCAGCAACAGCAAAACCTAAACGCGCGATGTCGTTTGGAGAAGCAACCACTTCGCCTTCCGCTACGTCAGACAAACGGGTTTGTGTCGCAGCCAGGATGTAAATCGGAGATTTCGCATCTTGAGCAATACGTTGCACCGGCTCAGCCAACCATTCCTGGGTACGACGTTCCGCTGCCATCTCTTTGCCTTTATTTTTCGCAGCTTGGCGAACAGATAAAGCCATACGAGGCGCAGTTTGGGTTAAGTCTTCACCTAAGATCAAAACTGCATCATAGCTTTCAATTTCACGCATATTCGGGTTGTAAACACCCTCGGTTTGCATGATTGAAGCTGCAAGTTCAACCAGATTTTGCTCTTTTTGAGATAAACCTGTTGAGAAGTTCTCTTGACCCACCAACTCACGCAGCGCGAAGTTTGATTCAAGTGATGCACGCGGTGAACCAATCCCCAAAACTTTTTTGTCCTGGATATTTGCAATGACCGTATCAAGTGCTGCATCTACTGAAACAGTTTCTACAGTCGCACCTTTACGGAATTGTGGCTGACGCGGACGGTCTTCGCGGTTCACATAACCTGTACCGAAACGGCCTTTATCGCATAGGAAGTATTGGTTAACTTCACCATTGAAACGGTTTTCGACACGGCGAAGTTCACCATAACGCTCACCCGGAGAGATGTTACAACCTGAAGAACAGCCTTGGCATACGCTTGGCGCATATTGCATGTCCCATTTACGGTTATAACGTGCCGAATGAGTTTTATCGGTAAATACACCTGTTGGACAAACTTCAGTCAGGTTACCCGAGAATTCAGATTCTAAAGTGCCTGATTCCGGACGACCGAAATACACACGTGATGCGTTGGCATACACGCCGAAGTCCGTACCACCTGCATAGTCTTTGTAATAACGCACACAACGGTAACAGGCGATACAACGGTTCATTTCGTGAGAAATGAATGAGCCAAGCTCTTGGTTGTAATGGGTACGTTTGGTGAAACGGTAGCGACGACGGTCATGCTGCGTCATTACGGTCATATCTTGTAAATGACAGTGACCACCCTCTTCACAGACCGGACAGTCGTGCGGGTGGTTGGTCATCAAGAATTCAACAATCGAAGCACGGAAATCTTTTGCTTCTTTGTCTTCAATCGAAATGTAGGTATTGTCAGATGCAGGCGTCATACATGACATGACCAAACGACCACGGGTATCTTCCGGATTCGCGTATTGAGTCACGGCACATTGACGGCAAGAACCGACAGAACCTAAGGACGGATGCCAACAAAAGTATGGGATATCAATGCCAAGACTCAAACATGCTTGTAGCAAGTTTTCCGAGCCGTTGACTTCATACGATTTGCCATCGACATGAATTGTAGCCATAGTCGAATTCCTTAAGCTTGTTCTACGGAGCTAACTTGAGCAGCGGCATTCACCACCTTCGCTTCAAATTCGCCACGGAAATGTTTGAGTGCGCCCATGAGCGGTTCCATTGCACCCGGTGCGTGGGCACAGAAAGTTTTACCGATCCAAAGCTTACGCGTTAACTCTTGTAAGTGATCGATATCTTCCTGTTTACCTGTGCCATTTTCCAGCGCTTTTAACGCTTTCACTGCCCAAGGCAAGCCATCACGGCAAGGGGTACAGAAACCACATGATTCGCGTGCAAAGAATTCTTCTAGGTTACGTGTTGCTGAAACCATACATTGGGTTTCATCAACCACCATGAGCAGACATGTTCCCAAACGAGAACCTGCTTTCATGATGCTTTCCGCATCCATCGGAAGATCGATATGCTCGGCCGCCAAGAAGTCCGTTGATGCACCACCCGGTAACCATGCTTTCAGCTTCAGGCCGTCGCGCATACCACCCGCGTGATCTTCAATCACTTCACGCGCAGTCGTACCAAAAGGCAATTCCCATAGACCCGGGAATTTCACTTTACCTGATGCACCATAGATTTTCGTACCTGGATCTTTCGATTTGCCCGCAGACAAGCCGATATACCATTCAGGGCCACGCAGCATGATGGCGGGTAAGTTGTTGTAGGTCTCTACGTTGTTGACAATCGTAGGACGACCCCAAGCACCTGCAACTTGCGGGAATGGCGGTTTGGTACGCGGGTTGGCACGACGGCCTTCAAGCGAGTTAATCAATGCAGTTTCTTCACCACAGATATAACGACCTGCACCGGTATGCACGTGTAACTCGAAGTTCCAGCCAGTACCCAGAATGTTATCCCCTAAGTAACCTTTGGCACGAACTTGCTCAAGCGCTTCATTTAAGTACTGAGCCGCTTCGATGTACTCGCCACGGATAAAGATATAACCATGGGTTGCTTCAAGCGTATAACCCGCGATCAGCATCCCTTCGATCAGTTGATGTGGAAGATCTTCCATCAACAAACGGTCTTTGAAGGTACCTGGTTCCATCTCATCGGCATTACAAATCAGGTAACGTGGACCTGAATTGTCATTTGGCGCCATCAGTGACCATTTGATGCCTGCCGGGAAGCCTGCACCACCACGACCTTTAACAGTCGCTGCCTTCACCACGTCCAATACATCTTTAGGCGACATCGACAGGGCTTTTTTAAAGCCTGCATAACCTTCGAGCGCTTCGTAATCATCTGCATTACGTACGTTCGCTTGTTTGCTTAAACGCCATGTGAGTGGATGCGTTTCCGGGTTACCGTCGCCATAAATTGGTTTTGGTTCAGTATTCATACATACTTCTCCAACAGCTGTTTCACCGAAGTCACTTCAACCAGACCGTGCGTGTCTTCATCAATCATTAAGGTTGGACCTTTGTCACAGTTGCCCAGGCAGCAAATTGGCAGCAAGGTAAAACGACCATCTGCAGTCGTTTGACCAAACTGAATGCCTAATTCGCGCTGGAATGCTTCTGCCAAAGTTTCCGCACCCATCAAGAAGCACGCAATCGAATCACATAACAAAATTACGTGACGACCGACCGGCTGACGGTAAATACGGTTATAGAAGGTTGCCACACCTTCCAGATCTGCAACGCTCATGCTCAGCATTTGCGCGATGGCATTCATTTGCGCATCATCTACCCAGCCATTACGGCGTTGTACACACTTTAGCGCGTCCAGACACGCCGCACGTGGGTATGGATAGTGCCCCATGTGATGTTCGATATCGTGAATTTCGTCCACAGTCAAAATTCCTTCAACGTTCACACGTGGCTTTTTATCAGTCAAAATCATCATAATGCGTTTACCCCTTAGCGATCCACGTCAGCCATTACGACGTCAATGGTCGCTAAATAAATGATTAAGTCAGACATGAGGCTGCCGTTAATCACAGAAGGCATTTGCTGTAAATGCGTGAAGGTTGGTGTACGAATACGGGTACGGTAACTCATGGTTGACTTGTCTGAAGTCAAGTAGTAGTTCGACGCACCTTTCACCACTTCCGCCATCACAGATGCTTCACCTGCCGGCATTACAGGACCCCAAGATACGCTTAAGAAGTGCGTAATCAAGGTTTCAATATCTTGTAATGTCTTGTCTTTTGGTGGTGGAACAGCCAGTGGATGGTCTGCTTTGTACGCACCAGACGGCATGTTGTCTAGACATTGCTTGACGATTTTCAGTGATTCTTCGATTTCACGGAAGTGAACCATGACACGTGCATAAGCATCGCCTTCGTACTCTAAAGGAACCTCGAAATCGTAATTTTCGTAGCCGCTATACGGACGATATTTACGAACGTCAAAGTCAATACCTGTTGCACGAAGACCAGTACCGGTTACACCCCAAGCCAATGCAGATTTAGCGTCATATTGCGCTACACCTTGTGTACGACCCATGAATACAGAGTTGCGTAATGCAGCTGTGTAGTATTCATTCATACGCTTCGGCATCCAGTCGAGGATTTCGCGAATGAGGTGCTGCCAGTTGTTTGGAAGGTCGTGCGCAGTACCGCCAATACGGAACCAAGCTGGGTGCATACGGTAACCCGTGATCGCTTCAATCGCGTCATAAATCTTTTGACGGTCAGCGAACATATAGAATACTGGGGTCATACCGCCGGCATCCTGAATTGCAGTACCAATAAACAACAAGTGGTTATTGATACGGAACAATTCCGACATCATCACGCGGATACATTGCGCACGGTCCGGTACAGTAATGCCCGCCATTTGCTCCACGCCCATCACATAAGGCATGTTTTGTGCACAACCACCCAAGTAGTCGACACGGTCTGTATACGGAATGAATGAATGCCAGGTTTGACGTTCAGCCATCTTTTCCACACCACGGTGGTGATAACCGATATCAGGCACACAGTCTTTCACTTCTTCGCCGTCCAGCTGCAAAATCACACGGAATGCACCGTGCGCAGATGGATGGTTAGGCCCCAAGTTCAGGAACATGAAGTCTTCATCGGCATTACCGCGCTTCATACCCCAATCTTCAGGCACGAAACGCAGATGTTCCTGTTCGTAGTCCTGCTTGGCCTTGTCTTGCAAATACGGGGTATATTCAGTCGCACGTGCAGAATATTCTTTACGTAGCGGATGACCTTCCCAATAGGTTGGCAACAAGATACGACGGAGCATTGGATGCCCTTCGAAATTGATCCCAAACATATCGTAAGCTTCACGTTCGTACCAGTTGGCATTTGGCCAGATGTTGGTTGCCGTCGGAAGATTCAGATCACTTTCAGCTAAGGCAACCTTAATACGAATGTCAGTATTACGCTCGAGCGACAACAAGTGGTAGAACACTGTGAAGTCAGACGCAGGTAAACCGTCGCGGTGCGTACGCAGACGCTCATCTACCGCAGACAAGTCGAACAACATCACGTAAGGACGTGATACTGTACGCAAGAACATTAAAACTTCTTGTACACGTGCGCGCTCAACCCAGACTGTCGGGAAATCCTCGAAAGTCGTTTGCACATAGAAGTTCTCACCAAATTTGGTTTTGAGTTCTTCAATGATGGCAAATGCTGGGCGTGAATCAACTGGTGTTGATTCTGGCATAGCAATGTCAGTTTCAGCCATTGGCTTGGCTTCCTATTTAATACAAATTCAGTCAACCTAAACGACAATTACACCCATAGCGGGTGCAGCAAAAAAGACCAGTCGTTTAAATTATTTAATTTCATCCATAGAGCGCAAGTTCTTCACAGCAACACGCTGCTCTTTCTTACGGTCACGTTCCGGCATCATCTTTGGCTTATACACTGGCTTAAGATCATCACCGATCACCGCAGAAAGCGGACGACGCTCGAGTTGAATCTGGTCTTGCAACAGCATTAATGCCTGAATCAAAGCTTCAGGACGTGGTGGGCAGCCGGGAACATAAACATCGACCGGGATGATTTTATCCACACCTTGTACCACTGAATAAATGTCGTACATCCCACCTGAGTTGGCACATGCCCCCATTGAAATGACCCATTTCGGTTCAAGCATCTGTTCATACAAACGTTGAATGACAGGCGCCATTTTCACAAAGCAGGTACCCGCCACAATCATTAAATCCGCCTGACGCGGTGAAGCACGAATCACCTCGGCACCAAAACGTGACAAGTCATGCACACCGGTTAAGGTCGTCGCATACTCTACATAGCAGCATGATGTACCAAAGTTAAACGGCCAAACTGAGTTTTTACGACCCCAGTTGACTGCTGTATGTACCACATCCTCTAAACGAGTCATGAATACATTCTTATTCACTTCTTCTTCAAGTAACGGATCTTCTACAAGGATACGCTCTTGAAGTGGATATTGATCAGCATCCGGATTCGCACGGGTTAATGTATATTTCATCCCGTCTTACTCCTTATCAGATGATTTAGCCGGTGAGCTTTTCACACGACCAGAGGATTGAGCTGGGATTTGACCTGTAGGGTCGATTACCAATTCTTCAATTGAGTTAAAGCGCGTAATTTCTGCTAGATCCATATTTGGCGAACCAATCTTAGCTTTAATTCCTGCGGCTTTACGTTTGTCTGAAGGTGCCCAGTTGAGTGCGCCTGTGGATAATTCGTAAACCAAACCAACAAGTAAAACTAAAATAAAGATAGCTGCAGTTGCAAAACCAATCCAACCTACTTCACGAACAGAAACCGCCCATGCATATAGATAAAGTGCTTCTAAATCAAACACCACGAAGAAAATTGCAACTAAATAGAACTTTGCAGACAAGCGGATACGAGCCCCACCTGCACCAACAACACCTGACTCAAACTGCTCCTGCTTGGCACGGCCCCATGATTTACCCCCGAGGAGTAATGGGACGGTCAGCATAAAGACGCATAAAAATGTAACGCCGATCACGAAGGCAATAATTGCCCATTCGTATGGAGTAATAGCACTCATGCGGGGATAACTCCTGGCAGGCCTATTTGTTAACAAAGAATGTATGTATTGGCCTTCAAATACACCAAACACAAAATTAATCCCGCCAATTGTACCTGATTTTGGATTTCACTTGCTAGTTTATAAGCCTTAGTCTTTGGGATGATTTTTTAGGCATTTCAGCATTTAATTTGCGTTTGATCTCTCAACATCCGATTTAATCGTTTTATTGGATTAAGTTTTAATTTTCTATTAATTTTTCTATAAACAGTATTCCTGAAAAATAAATCCATTTCAGATCATTCTTGCTTGGCCTCTGGCTTAGATATAGCCCCTTTCACGACCAAAGCAAAGAAAAATCAGACAAAAACTTATTCTATCCATAACTTTCAGCGGATAAAGCTTTTGATTTAATTTAATATTTAACATAATTTTCACATTTTAACTTGGATTAAAGCACTTTAAGCCCAGCCTCACTCAAGGCAAGCAATTGTATCTTTTTGCAACACACCCAACAGACTGATTCAGAATATGTTATTTGTATTTCTAAGCCACATAATGACATTAATAAAGTAACAATAAGGAGTCCTTGCATGTCTCTACGCTTCTCGCATAAGCCAAATTATTTTTTATTTGCCCAGTTACTGGTGCGACATATCCAAGATTATGTTCAGAAACACCCCAATATAAGTCAGGTCGCTTTTGACTTGCGCGATATCCATGCACTGTTTCAAGAGGATCATGCCTCTTCCAGCATTAATCTGGATGGCATCATGAATATTGCCGATGAATACAAAGTCGAAACTTTATCTGGTGATCAGAGGCTGATCCAGCGCTATAGCATTGATGGAAAAAATACCAAGCTAATGATCGACTTCAATCCTGAAGCCCTGCATGGCCTAAAAGAAGGCAAACCATTGATTGAGCCGGATGCCACCATTCAGGAATAAAATTCTTCCCCAATAAAAAAACGATGCTCAGGCATCGTTTTTTTATAACTCAAAAGCATTTATATAACATCAAGCTGAATGATCACTGATTTCCTCAGTCTTTTCTGCCAACTTGCGCTTGCTCTTCTTTACATAACGCTGTGCAGGCCAGCTCATGATAAAGCGCGCACCCCCCAAGCTCGGACTTTGATCCACATGAATCTTGCCACCAAACCAGTACGCAATCCGGCTAACAATGGATAAACCCAAACCATAACCACCCGAAGCACGGGTACGGCTGTCATCCAGTCGGGCAAAGGCTTCAAAGACCCGGGCACGATCCACTTCCGGAATTCCCGGGCCATCATCTTCAACAGAGACATAAGCCTGACCATCCTGATCCAGACCACCACTGATCAGCACCTTATTGTCGCAATAACGCACCGCATTGCCGACCAGATTCTGAATTACGCGATGCAGATAACGGCGCTCTGCCTCAACCACCACATCAGGCATTGAATGTAGCTCAATGATTTTCTGGGTTTTTAATGCTTCAGTTTCCAGAGCTACCTGATTCAGCACTTCAAACAAATTGACCTTTTCAAACTCGATCGAAGGCATGCCCTGTTCTAGCTTGGCATAGGTCATGATCTCGTCAATCAGGGTATTCAGCGCCTCAATATCTTTATCAATCTGTTCGACCTGTTGCAGACGATAATCGTAATCATCTTCATCTGCCATCATTTCCACACCAAAACGAATCCGCGCCACTGGTGTACGAAGTTCATGTGAAACCGCACGCATCAATTCACGCTGGGCTTCAATCAGGCGCTGAATATGATCAGACATATTGTTAAAGCTAGAGGCCAGCGTTGCCATTTCGTCACTTCCTTCTACAGGAAGACGCAATGACATATTACCGGTTTTCATTTTGTTTAAGGCATAGCTGACTTCACGCAACTTGCGCTGCATTGGCACCAGCAAACCATACACCCCCAGACTCAGCACAAACAGGCTCAATAAGGTAATACCAGTCGCTAACTGGAATGGCATCCAGTTAAACAATGGCACCGGCCCCATCACCAAGACTTGTGAGGTCGAACCTGGAATTGGCGAAATAATTGAAATGGTGGTGCCACGGATTGAGGCACTATCCCGATACAGGATAATACTGTGATCAAGACGCAAGCGCCCGATCTGCTCGGAATCTAAAGGTAAGCTCTGTACGTTTTCAATCGATACCGGATAAGAAAAATGATCCTGAATAGCGGATAGATATTCTTTTTCCTGACCTGGATAATAGACCAGATAATCCAGAATAAAGACCGGCAGCGCCTTCATCTGGCGCTCGGTAATACTGTCGGCCTTTATATACAGGTAATGATTCGGGTCATCGCGCAGCCCCACCACAATATAGGCAATGCCGGTTTTGGCATCCCAGCGCACCACGGCTTTACGATCTGCAATACGGCGACCTTCAGCACGAGTGATATCCACCTTACTGGCTTCTACATAGTGAATTGGCAATTCCAGCAAATCAGAAGCATCGGAAACCCAATCCATCTTTTGCTGAAGATTTGGCTGGCGCGCGACACCCTCACTGATGATATAGGCCATACCATCAGTCAGAGACTCACGATATTCTTGCGCACGCTGATAGTTGATAATCTGTACCAACAGATAGCCGAACACAGCCACCAACACGACAAGGATGACGAGTCCTGCGTATATACGCAAAAATATACTGTGTTTAAACACCTATAGTTTATCCTGCTCGTTCAAGCAACAACGTACATTTGCTTAAATACCATTAGTTTCTTTAACGAATAGATAACCTTTACTACGCACGGTTTTAATACGCTTCGGATTCTCTGGATCGTCACCAATTTTTGGACGGATACGCGAAATACGCACATCGATTGAACGATCCTGACCATCATATTCGATGCCACGTAAACGCTCGAAAATATCTTCGCGGGAAAGAATACGGCCAGCATTTGATGCAAGCAACCACAACAGGTCATATTCCGCACTGGTAAAATCAACCAGATCACCATTTAAAGTAACTGAACGACCACCATTGTCGATGACCAGATCATCAAATTCGATACGCTGTGCCACTTCATCTTCAGGCACCTTGTCCGTACGACGCAGTAATGCACGAATACGTGCCAGCAATACACGTGGTTGTACCGGTTTAGCGACATAGTCATCGGCACCCATTTCCAGACCCAAGACCTGATCCATGTCCTCAGTACGCGCAGTCAACATCAAGATCGGTTGATGATAATGCGGGCGCACTTCACGACAAATGGTCAAACCATCCGCTCCTGGTAACATCACATCCAGCACCACCATATCTGGCTGCTCAGCGATAATCCGGCGAATGGCACGGTTACCATCCGGCTCCACCCCAACCTCAAGTCCATTACGAATGAGGTATTCTTGCGTTAAACGAGCAAGACGCTCATCATCTTCAACAATTAAAATCTTGGGTAACTTTTCTTCTTGGCTCATGTATTGCCCCTTATTTGGTGGATCTACGCTATAGGCGTATCCTTTTGAAATCCAATAGATACGTTTTTAATATGCTTGCAATATACACACGTTTACATTGTAAACAAGATAGCGTTCACCAAACTGATACATCAAGATAGCATTTTGTAATATTTTATCGTGCATTTTTTGGGCAACTATGCTTGAAACAGTGTTTTAGATCTGATTTGTGATTTACACAACTATTATATGGACAAAATATGACTGCTTGATTCAGCACTTTTTAGTTATCCACAATGTTATCTATAAGCACTTTCCCGGGACTTTGTTATGCTATGCCTTGCCTGATAAGGCTTATACAAAAATCAATAAAAATAGCGATATTTTTACAAGGATTAAAGCAAAACTTAAGAAAAATATTTAGCTAAATGTCAATATTGATCTACCCTAAATTTTCCCGTATCTTGTGTTCAATTAATTTTAAAACCACTAGGTCTTGTGTTTATTCCTCAAACACTGTGCATGAAACTTGCCCAGTTCAAACGGTCCATAAACATAAAAATAGATGACAATGGAGCTATGCTAACATGAGCGTAATCACTTCAACTCCTGGTCAACTTCAGGTGATTAAACGCACCGGTGATGTTGCCGCTTTTGATGCAGAAAAAATTTCTGTCGCAATTGGTAAAGCGTTTTTGGCGGTTGAAGGCCAGCAAAGCGCTGACTCGAGCCGGATCCATGATCGTATCGAGCAACTGACGGAAATGGTACTGAATACCTTTAAACGTCGTTTACCTTCTGGCGGAACGATTCATATCGAAGAAATTCAAGACCAAGTTGAACTTGCGCTAATGCGTACGGGCGAACAGAAAGTTGCACGCTCTTATGTCATTTACCGTGAACAACGTTCTGAAGCACGTAAACAGTTAGGTGCACACCATCACCCGACCCTGCAAATTACCGATGCTGAAGGCCAACTTAAGCCACTTGATTTAAGTGCTTTAACTGCGCATGTTACTAAAGCAGCAGAAGGCCTTGAAGGAATTGATGTACAAGCCATTGTCGATGAGACCGTGAAAAACCTGTACAACGGTGTAAAAGAGTCTGACATCTCCACCACCATGATGATGGCCACCCGTACCCGGATCGAGCAAGAGCCGAACTACACCTATGTGACCGCACGTTTGTTGCGTGATGATCTGGTGGCGACTGGTTTGAAATTCCTGGGTCTGCCTACGGATACGCATGAAGGTGAAGCACTTGAAACTTTCCTGAAAAAAGGGATTGAGCTTGAGCTTATTTCACCAGAACTGCTTAACTTTGATCTGGCGAAACTGGCAGCGGCGATTCAACCAGAACGCTCAAACCAGTTTACCTACCTAGGTCTACAGACTTTATTTGACCGCTACTTCATCCATTCCGATGGCGTACGTTTCGAATTGCCGCAATTGTTCTTTATGCGTGTATCTATGGGCTTGTCGCTCAATGAAGAAAACCGTGAAGAACGTGCCATCGAGTTCTATAACTTGTTGTCTAGCTTCGACTATATGGCATCGACGCCTACCCTGTTTAACTCAGGTACGCTTCGTCCACAATTGTCGAGCTGCTACTTAACCACCATTGATGATGACCTGTATGATATTTATGGCGCAATGCGTGATAACGCCATGCTGTCTAAATGGGCAGGCGGTTTGGGTAACGACTGGACACCAGTGCGTGCTTTAAACTCTTACATCAAAGGCACCAATGGTAAGTCGCAAGGTGTAGTTCCATTCCTTAAAGTCGCGAACGATACGGCTGTTGCGGTCAACCAAGGTGGCAAGCGTAAAGGTGCAGTTTGTGCATATCTTGAAACCTGGCACCTGGACATTGAAGAATTCCTGGAACTTCGTAAAAACACCGGTGATGACCGTCGTCGTACCCACGACATGAACACAGCGAACTGGGTTCCTGACCTGTTCATGCAACGTGTATTCGAAGATGCGGAATGGACATTGTTCACACCTTCTGAAACCCCAGATCTACATGATTTGACCGGTGCAGAATTCGCTGAGCGTTATGCTTACTACGAAGGTATTGCCAAAGAAACAAACATGCTGCACAAGAAAATCCGTGCAAAAGATTTGTGGCGCAAAATGCTGTCGATGTTGTTTGAAACTGGTCACCCGTGGATCACCTTCAAAGACGTATGTAACTTACGCTCACCACAGCAACACGTTGGTGTAGTGCATTCTTCTAACTTGTGTACCGAAATTACGTTGAACACCAGCAAAGAAGAAATCGCGGTATGTAACTTAGGTTCGATTAACCTGGTTCAACACGTGCAAGGCGGTGTACTGGATCGCGAAAAACTGGCACGTACAGTAAAAACTGCTGTGCGTATGCTCGACAACGTGATTGACATCAACTACTACGCTGTTCCACAAGCACGTAATTCAAACCTGAAACATCGTCCAGTCGGTATGGGTATCATGGGCTTCCAGGATGCTTTATACGAAATGAATCTGGCCTATGGTTCTGATGCTGCGGTTGAGTTTGCTGATGAATCAATGGAAGTGATTTCTTACTACGCGATTTCAACGTCAAGTGACCTTGCTGTTGAACGTGGTACCTATGAGACATTTAAAGGTTCATTGTGGGATCAGGGTATTTTACCAATCGACTCACTGGATCTGGTTGCGAAAACACGTCCTGAACGTATGTTCGAAGTAGACCGCACTCAACGTTTGGATTGGGACACTTTACGTGCCAAAGTTCAAAAAGACGGTATGCGTAACTCAAACGTGATGGCGATTGCGCCAACTGCAACGATTTCTAACATTTGTGGCGTGTCTCAATCGATTGAGCCTACTTTCCAGAACTTGTATGTGAAATCGAATCTGTCTGGCGAGTTCACCGTGATTAACCCGTACCTGGTACGTGCGTTGAAAGAACGTGACCTTTGGGATGCAGTAATGGTCAACGACCTGAAACATTTCGAAGGCTCTGTACAGAAGATTTCCCGTATTCCTGAAGAGCTTAAAGCCATCTTCGCGACTGCATTTGAAGTAGATACACGTTGGATCGTAGATGCTGCATCACGCCGTCAAAAATGGATCGATCAGGCTCAGTCTCTGAACCTTTACATCGCTGGTGCAAATGGTAAAAAACTGGACATCACTTACAAGATGGCCTGGTTACGTGGTCTTAAGACGACTTATTACCTACGTGCATTGGGTGCGACTTCTGCTGAGAAATCGACTATTAATACTGGCGCCTTGAATGCGGTTAAAGCAACCACGGTTGCTGCTCCTGCTGCGGCAGTTGCTCCGGTGGTTGAAGCGAAAAAACCTGAAGTTCCTGCAGAGGAAGATGGTTTTGCCAATGCAGCTCCTGTGCCAATGGCATGTAGTATTGACAACCCTGATTGTGAAGCTTGTCAGTAATTAACTAAGGATATCTACATCAGAATAAAGGCTACCTCTGTGGCCCTACCTGATAAATCTTCATAACGTGGCCACACGTAGCATAAGTTTTCAGTAGTGAGGATTTATGTCCAAGAAGAAAGATGTTGTTAGTAAAATTAAGTTGACTAAGCAAGAGAAAAAGCAATACAAGGCTTGGATGAGTAAAGCAGAAGCAATATCACTGCAAATTATTCAACTTCAAAGAATTGCTCTTTTCTTCTATTCATTTTTATGTAGCTTGGGGTCTTTCATATTCCCCAAGACCAAATGGAACAAATCAAAGGTTTTTTTAATCCTATGTATCATTTACTTAGGATTAAAAATCTTAAATCCTATAGCTACTGTAGTTTATAACCTAGAAATTAGTTCTAATATTTATTTGAGTAGCTTCTCTATTTAAGGAAGCCTCTCAATTAAAAACAAAGGAAACCTCAATGCCCCATATGACTCACAACTACATGTTAGGACTTGTGGTATTGCTGCTTTCCTTTGCAGTTACGTTTTATGCACCGATTGCGTATTTCTGGTTCAAGCTTCGCCAGCAGCGTAAGCAAAATAAGTAGTGGGGATGGTGCTGCTGTATAAATTCACAGCATTCATCGACAAAACTTAATTTTGCTTACACAAATTAAGCGTATAGTAAGACATCTCAGCCAAGCTGAATGTCTCATAAAAGATATAAAGCAACGTAGAGAGAATTGATATGTCTATCCTAAGTTGGGACGATTTCGAAGATGATTCGCAAAAACCGGCTGCTCCTGAACAGCAGCTTGCGCCCGTCGAGCCGCAAAAAGCGACTAATTCACAGATGGTATCTGATGCAGGCAACGCATCGCCGGATGTGGCAACTGCACAACCCCTTAGAGCCACTCAAAACCGAGGATCAAATCCAACCGATTCGCTGGCAAGAGCATCTGCTTCCCTAGAACAACTTGATGTTGCTCCAGGTCTGGAAGAGCTTGAAATGGGTGCACAGCGTGTACAGGTTGACGACAAGGCGATGATCAACTGTCGTGCCGACTTGAACCAGCTTGTTCCGTTCAAATACGAATGGGCTTGGCAAAAATATCTAGACGGTTGTGCCAACCACTGGATGCCACAAGAAGTCAACATGAACCATGACATCGCACTTTGGAAGTCTGAAAACGGCCTGACTGAAGATGAACGTACCATTGTCATGCGTTCACTCGGTTTTTTCTCGACTGCCGATTCACTGGTTGCAAACAACTTGGTATTGGCGATTTACCGTCACATTACCAACCCTGAATGCCGTCAATACATCTTGCGTCAGGCATTTGAAGAAGCGATTCATACACACGCTTACCAGTATTGTATCGAATCGCTCGGTATGGATGAAGGCGAAGTCTTCAACATGTACCGCGAAGTTCCGTCAGTGGCACGTAAAGCAGCGTGGGGTCTGAAATATACCCAGTCTTTAAGTGATCCTACTTTCAAAACTGGTACGCCTGAAAATGACCAGATTTTGCTTCGCAACCTGATCGCATTCTACTGTGTACTTGAAGGGATCTTTTTCTACTGCGGTTTCAGCCAGATCCTGTCAATGGGTCGTCGCAACAAGATGAACGGTGTTGCCGAGCAATTCCAGTACATCCTGCGTGATGAGTCAATGCACCTGAACTTCGGTATCGACATGATCAACCAGATCAAGATCGAAAATCCGGGTCTATGGACGACTGAATTCCAGGAAGAAATCATCCAGATGATTCTTGAAGGTACGATGCTGGAAATCGAATATGCTCGTGACACCATGCCACGCGGTGTACTTGGCATGAATGCTGGCATGATGGAAGAATACCTGAAGTTCATTGCTAACCGTCGTCTGGCGCAGTTAGGCTTGCCTGAACAGTTCGCTGGTGTGAACAACCCGTTCCAGTGGATGTCAGAAATGATGGACTTGCGTAAAGAGAAGAATTTCTTCGAAACACGTGTTACGGACTATCAGACTGGCGGTGCGTTAAGCTGGTAATTGGAAATATCACATAATATATAAAGTATTATGAATAAAAAAACCGCCATTCGTGGCGGTTTTTTTATCGACTGAATTTAATGATCATTCATCCTCTTCTTTTCATTGTTTGCATTAAAACTCCTTCGTCACACTCAACCCCGCACTCCAATTTCGCCCTTCTGCCGGTTCAAAAAAACGGCCATTGCTTTCATTCACGATTACTGAACCTGAATAATCTGTATCAAACACATTATCGACACGTGCAAAAGTATTCACCGCCCAATCCTGCATTTTCCAGTGATAACCAACATTCGCTGCAGTCACGACATAACTTGGAGCAGCATCAGAATTTAAATCATTCACATACATTTTGTCGCTATAACGAAGGTCGAGTCCTGCCTGTAGCCCCTGATCAGGCTTCCAACCCAGACATAAAAATGCCTGATTTTTAGCAATCCCTGGAATATAGTTCCCTTCTGCAATCGCAGCAATTGCCCCAATCGCAGGAATATCTGCATCAAAAGTCGCATCAATATAGCTATAACTGACTTGTGTGGTTAGGTCACGCCACAGCTGTTTGTTCCAGGAAAGTTCCACCCCTTTTCTGAAGGTTTTATCGGCATTACGGAAGGTTGAACGTCCACCATCACTACCGGCAGAGACAATGTCATTTTCAGTTTGGGTCTGGAAAGCGGCTACAGTAAAGTCACCGAAGCGATTAGCGGACTTTAAGCCAATTTCATAAGTTTCACTTTCTGCTGCCTTTAAACTAAAGCTACGGTTTTCGGCAGTATTTGCAGGATAGGACATTTCGGTAAAGGTTGGCGTTTCAAAACCTTGCGCATAACTGGCATAGGCCATTAATTCAGGTCGAATTTGCCAGCTCAAGGCCGAAGTAGGCAGTAATTTCTGATAATCTGTTTTGCCTGAGTGATCGCCATTGGAAAGGAATTTATCTTCTGATTTAAAATGTACATTGCTAAAGCGTAGGCCAGCATCAAGCGTCCAGTTTGGCAAGAATACATAAGAGGCTTGCAGATAGGGATCAAGGTTCCACAAGCGATTGTCTTCATCTCGGCGCAGTTCGCCTTTAACCCCCAAGCGATCACCTAAAAAGTTTTGATAGCCTTTGCGTTCTTCACTCATGGCATCCACAGCGAGACCTGCAATCAGTTGAAGATCAGGAACAATCTCCCTACCCGTCCAGCGCAGATCTGCACCATAAAAATTCCGGTCGAAGTCAATTACACCACCTGCATGATTGATTCCAGCTTGTGCTGTACGGGGAATCGACTGATATTGCGTGACTTCACGCTGTCCCCAATAGGCCATCCCATAGAGTTCATGCTGATCATTGATCGGCTTAGTCCAAGTTAAACCCGTTTGCAACTGTTCGATATCTTTACGTGCATGATATAAACGGACATTCGCAGCGACCTGTTTCGGGTTGGCCTGCCACTGTTCGCGAGTTAAACCACCCGGGTCATCGGCAGCAATTTTCACATAGTTATTGATCCAGTTGATTTTAGAACCATCATCCAGCTCCCAGGTCAGCTTGGCATTGCTTAGAACTTTATGCGCGCCGCTATGCTCCCGGAAACCTCCAGTATCAAAATAGGATGAGCTGATGATATAACCCGGCTCATTGGCATGTTCTGAACCCCCTTGCACAACCAGCTTGGTCTGGCCTTTATGTTGACTGCCGGCAGAATACCCCAGCTCAATCGAGTCAGCACCTTGCCCCTCTCGCGTGGTGGTTAAAATCGTTCCGCCTGAAGAGTTACCATACAGTGAGGAAAAGGCACCACTCAATATTTCGATATGATCCAGACTATTTAAATCAATATTCGAGCTTTGCCCCTGTCCATCCGGCATGCTGGCTGGAATTCCATCCACATATAAACGCACCCCACGCACGCCAAAACTGGAACGCGCACCAAAGCCACGTATCGAAATTTGTAGGTCTTGTGCATAGTTTTCCCGATTATTGAGTTGTAAACCGGGAATGCCTTTTAAAGTTTCCGACAGGTTCACATTCATGCCCTGATTTTGTTCTTGATTGAGATAATACACTGATGCAGGCGTGGTCAACTGCTCCCGGTCGGTACGGGTCGCCTGCACAATAATGGGCGCAAGTTTTTGTACTTCTGTCACCGCATTCTGTGCGTATAGCGTCTGGCTGATACAGGCGATTAAAGCGGATAAGGTGGTTTTTATCGGCAGATGTTGAAGTCGATGCTGCATCATATTCGCTTCCTGATCACATGATGACTCAGAAAAATAGGTCTGGCTGGAACATATCTATTTATTCTATTCAGTCAGCTGGATCGTCTATGTTCAGTGGATTCGAGTTATCTTTATAAAATCAATACAGAAATTTTAATTTTAAAATGCTGAATAATGTGGTTTAAATATTGAAGTCATGGATCAAAATGCTCTTTGAATTTATGCAATATTGTCCAACATAAATGGTTTCTTTGACATTCTATTGCTTTATAAAGCTAATGATGACTTTATGAAACAAATCAACAGCATTTCTAGCAGACTTTGCCAGAATCTGTTATCTGAATAAAAATGAATCATCAAAAACCGATGCTTCGGGCTTTATGTTGGCGACTGCATCAATCTAAAATGGTTCGGCGAATAAATTGCATCACTTTAAAACAATAATCCAGCTTAATAGACGAGAACAAGCATGAAAGGTTCAATCCTTGATTTTTCTATTCAACACAATACCGGTTTTATCTCGGGGGATGATAATCAGCGCTATAGCTTTAATGGCGCGGACTGGCGTAGTGAGCGTCCGCCTTCGCGTGGTGATCGGGTCGATTTTATCGGCAATAGCTCAGGTGAAGCATCTGAGGTGTATCTGGCCTTAGGCAATTCTATTTATATGGGAGAAAAGATTTCCAGTCAGCTGGGCAAATACTCCAATCTGGATCAGGCCGAGGAAAATTACAGCAGCATTGACTGGTTTGTAAAATGTCTGACCAACTATACAAACTTTTCTGGCCGCGCACGCCGTAAAGAATTTTGGTTCTTTATGCTGTTTTGTGTAATTTTAGGCATTATTGCGGACGTCATTGATAAAGTCTTAGGCACTCAACCACTGCTCAATAGCCTGCTTAATCTGGCGCTTCTTGTCCCAAGTCTGGCCGTTGGCGCCCGTCGTTTGCATGATGTCGGACGCTCTGGCTGGTGGCAATTACTGATGCTGACCGTGATTGGTATTCTGGTGCTGATCTGGTGGTGGGCAACTGAAACCAAGCAGCAAAATAATGAATATGGTGCTCCAGCAAAATAACTGAATCTTACAAATCCCGTCTTGATGCGGGATTTGTTTATCGCTTATTTAATGAGTAAATATCAACAAAATCAGACCTTCTCAATGCTGCAAGATCAATTAGTGAAATTTCCAGACGCTGTATGGGTGCAAATCTACAAAGATAAAATGCAGCTGATGAATATGGATGGCACGATTATACATACCCTGCTACCCGATGTGCCTTATGCCCATCCGCGAAGTATTATTGCGGACTTTGATGCCGCCTCAGGAACACTGAAACAACTTTTACCCTCATCGGCCATGAAGATGCTATTTGGTTCTATTGCGCTGCTGCAAATCATGGATGTTCCCGAAGATGGTTTAACCGAACTTGAAAAGCGCGCATTGCTGGAACTGGGTTATGAAAGTAAGGCTCAAAATGTCATTCTGTTTGACCATGCTGGACATCCATTGACCAAAGACCAAGTTCCGCCCCAACATCAGATGACAATCATCAAAATTTTGCTGGTGATTATCATTATGGTGGTGCTGGCATCGACTTGGTTTTTGACGCTTTAATTCTTTTAGCCCAAATTAAAAAATCCCGTACAGTGCGGGATTTTTTAATCTCAGCAGATCAGTATGACCAAGCTGCTTTCTGTATCAGAAACCATCACGACCGTTCATAAAGACTGTTTCATCTTCACTTAAAATAATTGAGCAACTGGTCAAAGCTGTCTATTTTATATTTGGGTTGTGCCAATGCCAACTCTTGCTGACTGCCATAGCCATAGCTCACTGCAATCGAGTTAATGCCATTATGACGTGCGCCAAAAATATCATGTTCACGGTCCCCGACCATCATGCACTCATCCGCCTGTAACTGTTGCTGCGCCAGAATATACTCAATCAGCTCCGCTTTATTAGTTCGGTCACCATTCAGTTCACTGCCATAAATTTCAGTAAAGTACTGAGCCAGATCAAAATGCTCCAGAATCTGTCGGGCATAAATAGTAGGCTTCGCTGTTGCAACAAATAGTTGATAACCACGGCGTTTCAGTTCTGCCAGTGTTTCTGCTACACCCTCAAACACATGATTTTCATACAGGCCCTTAACTGCAAAACGCTCGCGATATGCCATTAATGCCTGCTCAGCCAGAATATGATCGGTCTCGATATTTAAAAGTTTGGCCAGCGAGGCTTTTAAGGGAGGACCGATAATCCAGTCGATATTGATCTCATCGCTAATCGGATGACCCACCTTTTCCAGACCGTAACGCGCAGACGTGGTGATCCCCACTTTAG
The DNA here is from genome assembly GCF_013418995.1 of Acinetobacter sp. YH12106. Classification (NCBI taxonomy): domain Bacteria; kingdom Pseudomonadati; phylum Pseudomonadota; class Gammaproteobacteria; order Moraxellales; family Moraxellaceae; genus Acinetobacter; species Acinetobacter sp. YH12106. The sequence goes on along the minus strand of NZ_VPAV01000008.1, from coordinate 64,709 downwards.
GATCAGTTAATGTCCCATCCAGATCAATTAAAATATTCTTAATCACAGCCCATCCCCTCTCATCAGCACCGATATAAATTAATATCGAGAGTTCATTCAAATTTGCCTATACTAATGTAATTTTAGTGAATGAAGGACATCATTTTGCGCCCTACCGTACTTTGCTTTTCCGGTTTAGACCCTTCAGGTGGAGCCGGTCTTCAGGCAGATATTGAAGCCATTGGTCAAAGTGGTGCACATGCAGCAATTGCCTGCACAGCCCTCACCATTCAAAATTCACAGCAGGTTTTTGGTTTTGAAGCGACATCTAAAGAGCTGCTGCTGGCTCAGGCCAATGCCGTGGTGAATGACCTGCCAATTCGCTGTATTAAATCTGGCATGTTAGGCACCACAGAGAATATCGCAGCTCTGGCCGAGTTTCTGACTGCACATCCAGATTATCTCTATGTACTGGATCCGGTTTTGGTCGCCAATAGTGGTGGTTCACTGGGCAATCAGGCAACGTTAGTCAAAGCATTTACCCAGCTTATTCCATTGGCCACCATCCTAACGCCAAATACGGTTGAACTGCGTGCTTTAACAGGTGAAGAAGACCTACAGCTGGCCACTCAAAAACTATTTGATATGGGTGCACAAGCAGTTCTGGTTAAAGGCGGTCATGAAGATACGCCGGATTATATTCAGAACAGTCTGTATATCGCGGGCAAGTTGATTAATGAGACCCGCTGTCCACGTCTGGAGGGTGAATATCATGGTTCGGGTTGTTCACTGGCCAGCTTCATCGCCGGGCGTCTGGCCATGGGTGATCAACTCAAAACGGCGGTACAGCATGCAGAGACCTGGTTGTTTGGGGTATTAAAAATTGCCGACATCCCTGTTCCGAATGGTCAGAGAATTCCAAAGCGCTTCTAAGATAATATTTTTTTAAATTCAAAAGCCTGAATGATTCAGGCTTTTTTTATCACTTCTATTTTTCGAGGGTATTTCTATTTACCCTGAATGACTGTGCTTACATAGGTCGGCAAATCCCAGGCACCGCCAGCAAAGCCCTTGCATTGTACGGTCAGGCTACTGAAACTTTTGACAAATGTTTTACCATCCCATGCCCATTCGTCCTGACTCAGACAATCACCCAAACCACGTACTTTATGCCCGGAAAATATCTGGCCTTGGCTAAAGGTTTCTCCGGAGGTGGTCACCAGTTGTCTCGGTTGCTTGTTTTGATCTATCAGCCAAAAACCGCTGCCCATATTATAGGCTCCACGCCAGCAAGGGATCTGAATCAGCTGATTTTGAGCATTGATGGGATAAATCATCATGACATCATCCGGCATAAAATGTTGGCTAAACAGCAAATCGCATTGATCTTCGTTAGTGCTCGCTTGCAGTTTCCGAATCATCTGCTGACTCGCCGCCGTATTCAGTTTCACTTGAGTGATCTTGCCTGACTGATATTTGGGTATCACAATTTGCGGGATCGCTGCGGCTTTGAGTACCGCTTGACTGGATTTTTTCCCAGGCTTGATCAAGGCTGAGGGCGTAGAGAGGCGGCGCTGAAATTCATCCATCTTCAGCAAAACGGCACTGGCTCCGGCTGTCGACAAAGTCCAGCGTGATTGTGCATTCTTAAATATCAGTGGATCCGTGCCTTGAACTGCTTTTAATAAGGCTTGTGTTTGTGTACGACTCAGTTGACCTATCCCTTGCTGATCTAAACGAATAACACCATAGGGCTTGCCCGCGATTTGTAACTGAAGCTGAGCTGTCGATGCTGCAGCTTGCAGGGGTAAAATTTGGACTTTTGCTTGTACCGCACTGGTCGTTCCTGCTGCGCGTGTTAATAAAACCGAAACTGGTCGATCAATCTCCTGATCCGACTGATAACCAGAAGCGCGGCAGGTACCGGTATTGTCGCAGGCCATTTCCCAATCTTTATGTGAAAAATGCAGCCCCTGAATAGCAGCAAGACTTAATGAGCTGATACTGGCCAGACCAAATGCGACACTCATTATTTTGATGCTGTATCTCCATTGTTGTTTCATCATTTAGTCCTTATTTAAAATGCTTGCCGAGGTGGCGGGCTGCATCTCTTTACCATTCAGCAAAATCAGCACCATGAACAAAAACACAATCCCGATCATGGCCAGTGGATTCAGAATTGTATTCAGCTAATCCAGTGCGGCTTCTTCACTCGAAGGTTCCAGGCCGACCACTTTGACATTCTGCACATTCGGATTCCTCGCTTCATGCTCTAAGGTATCGATCGAATTTTCTAGCCTATCAAAGGTCTGAATTGCACCGCCCCACATCCTGGCTCCCTGACAATAGGCTTTGAGTATATTCAGTTTTTGCTGAATGGTGTCCTGATAAAGCATGCCTGTAATCATTTACCAAGATATTGCACTTAATTTTTTAAGCTTATGACTTAACTGACGCTTTTGATCCTGCGCATCTTACGGGTTTCTAGCTGTACCGGTACTGAGGTATGTTGATGCAACAATTGCCATCGTCCCTGCTGCTTGCTGAGACACATACTGACCCGGCACCAACCCAACTGAAAAATTGGCTCAATTACCGCATAATTCACCCGAACATAGCCATCGACCAAGGCTAAATCAGTGCTCACATGAATATTGACCTCTTGACGCTCTATCCGGATTCCTTCAGGTATAAAAGGCCGATATTGCAGCCAGAGCGCCTGATAGGCATCTATGCCTTTTATTTCATTACTGACATCGACCAGACGGATATCTGGCCGGCATAATTGAATAATATCCTGGATCTCCAGACTGCATATGGCATGGTCCCATTGCTGAAGAAATGCCACGACTTCCTGACTCAGTTGTTCATCCCCAAAAACCTGCATAAAGTCCCCCTCAATCAGGTATTCAGACCTGAAATCGGAATTAAAATTGTCCCAAATTTCTGGTCTTTTGCTTTTCTTATTTTGATTATGCTCAAGCACTATAATTGCCTGGCTATCCCCTTTGTGTTATTCACTGCAATTCATCTGAATATTATTTAAAATATTATTTTGATTTCAATCTTTAAGTTAAGTCCAAAACTTCATGCAATCTGCATAGACATGCCACATTACAGCCCTATCAATCTTTATTTTTATTTAAATCAGGAATAGAGAGTTATCTGAACCCACTTTAAGACTTCTGCGGTATTATTGTAAATGACCAAAAATGTCATTTATAAAAAAATATGTTTATATTTTAATAAGATGAAATGAATTTAGGAATAGTATTCATGTTCGGTCGTCTGATTTATTTTAGACTGAGCACTGGTAGATGCTTTTAATACAATGCTTAAGCTATCGCGATGCCACACAGCTAAAAGCCAGGATTTAAATCGTGGCTTTGCTATAGGTCTGCTTTGGCATTTCAATAATTTCGACACAGAGCTGAATTTTTAATTCGGGCTGTGGAGCAATAGATTGCTGCATCACCTCAAGCACCAATGCAGAAATCGCCTGACGCACTTCGACACTACGTCCACTCAATAGTGAGACTTTGGCATGTGCATAGGCCTGATCTGTCCGTGGACTCAGTCCAATGACATAATCCTGCTGCATAATCGCACGACTTTTTAAATCATCGGGATCGGTGACATAGCCTGCATTGAACAATGCCTGATGCATGGCCAGCAAGAGCGGCTGAGTCTGGAGCAGATGTTGAAGATTGTCAGAATATTCCAGATGCAGATGTGGCATACGAGTGATCTCGGATCAAAAACGTGAGGATTGGGACTACATAAAAAATAAACGCTGAATTTTAGCAATGAGACGATTTATCCACCGTCTCATGTCCAGTTAAAATTCTAGTCTGATGCCAGATTTAAGCTTTCTTTACATATTCAGATTTTAGCTTCATCGGGCCCATTCCCTCGATTTTACAATCGATATCATGACCATCGGCAGCATCCGGCAATAGGCGGATACTTTTGACTTTGGTACCCACTTTCACCACTGAAGATGAACCTTTGATTTTCAGGTCTTTAATCACCGTCACGCTATCGCCGTCCGCCAGCACATTGCCATGAGCATCCTTAATGATCACTTGTTCTTCAGTAATTTCGCCTTCTTTCCACTCATGTGCACATTCAGGGCAGATCAGTAGATCGCCATCTGCATAGGTATATTCAGATTGGCATTTTGGACAGTTTGGCAGACCCATAAGAACCTCGAAAAAGAGAAAAATTAAATAAATGAAACAAATAAGATCACAGTATAGCATCTTTGCAGAGATGCGCTTTTGAACAGGAGTTTCGTTGAAGGCCAGCTCATAATCATCAAGCATTAATTATCCGGGATATGCGGATTCACCAGCAAGGAAAGTAGCTGGAATGATTCCTGCCAACTTAAGTGACATACCGCAGGCGGCACTAAATCGGGATAGCCGACCTGAATAATATGCAGGCCTGTACCGACTGAAACCTTTTCAAAGATCACAGTGACTTCTATTTCACCTTGCAGATCTGGCGTCGAAAACTGATCGGTATAACGCAGTAACTGATTGGGAATCACCTCATGATAAATCCCATGAAAATGGTGCTGGGTACCGGTGGAAAAATTGGTAAAGGTGGTTTTATAGCTGCCGCCGGGTTTGACTTCCGCATGTTCTACCTTGGCAATAAAACCATGTGGTGCCAACCATTTTGCCAGTGCATCCGGATGAACAAAAGCACGATACACCCGCTCCGGAGGTGCACTAAACACTCGATGCATTTTTAGAGTGTAACTCATTTTGTCTTGTCCCTTATTGTTATTATATATTTTTATTGAGGGATATTGCCCTTCTCTTGTATAGACTGACCAGACCAAGCTGAGCGTCCATAGAACTGATTTTACGCAATCCTCAATTTGGTATATATAATGACTATGTATCTGTATTAAAGCCCTGACATTCCGATATAACTAAATATAAAGGATAAAAAAACCCGGCAGCACCGGGGTTTTTTTATTTAAATACAGGCACAATCAGCTATTACGCAGACTGCTTTCTTCTTCATCCAGCTCATCATCATAGACATAGGCCATGCAGCCCCAACCATCATATTCACCCTGAAATTCTGCAGCGATTTTGCTGAACCACTGTTCCAGATCCACAATATCCTCGTAGGTTGGTTCCATATAGACATAAATCGTGATAATCCATTCCAGGGTCGCGCTTTCTTCATCCTGAAACAGACTGATTTTTTGTTCTTCCTTTAAGAGATACAAGGCACAACGATCTGCCTGCTCTTCATCACTAAACACCAGCGAAAATTCGATTTCATGTGCTTCTTGCAGGTCGTCGCCATCCTGATGCATTTGCCACAGTACATTGCCATTTTCATCGTCAGGGAATTGATTGTAATCACGTGACATAGAAGTATCCTTATTATGATGCTGTTTTATTCTGCATCTAAGATTAGCTGATTTTTAGACAATTATCGAGATCCGGACAAAAAATATTATCTTTTAACCATAAATAAACATATGATTTTTATAAATATAAAAATTATCTGTCAAATGGGTATTTCTTAAATATTTATAGCCTATCACGTCCGGGAATATCGGTCTTTCGCTAAAACCCTATTCGTTATCAGCTACCATCAAGACTGAGTACTTTTGATGCATATCAAAACTATACGGTCTCTGGATGCCGGCCTTCTTGTTTCATGTGCACAACCAGCGCAGCAAACTTTAATTCCTCTAAACGTAAATCCAGATAGGATGACTGAATCGTGGCCTGACTCAGTTGCTGTCCGGTATAATTCAGCAGGACATAATCATCCCTTAAGGCTTGCAACATCTGTCCCAAATTTTCTCTGTTTAATTGAGCAAGATATAAATCTGCCTTGCTATTAAAGGCCAAACTAAAGATTTCAATGATACTTCTACGGCGGCCGTCATCGATATAATTACAACTGGCGATCTGCTGTGTTGCTATGGCCTGCTGAATTTTTTCACGTACATCGAGCAGATGCCGAGCCGCATCCGTTTCACTATATCCTGCGATCAGCTGTTGTAAAAGTTGCGGTACTGGCAGACATAAACCGTAATGCTTGGCCTGGATTTTATGTTCCAGGGCATTCACTACGTCCTCTAAGTGCTGCTGTTGCTTGGCCTGTTGATAATAACCCGCTAAACTTTTTCTGGCCTGCTGTTCAACTTCGACTAAGGCTTTCGCTTGAAACTGGGCGAGATAGTCTTTCACGCTTTCAATATAAGCCTTGAGATCATCAATCATGATCGAAGCATCCAGTTTGGTCACTTCAACAAAATTTTCGGCCTGCAAAGTCCGGTTGATAATATATTGTTCGATATCACAGATATCCTGATATTTTTTATATTTATTCAGCTCAGTCGTTAAACTGCCATGCTGTACCCGCAGTTGGGTCACGTCATAATTCAGTTCATCGACTTGAGCGTCATAATCTGCCAGTCTGCTGCGTGAATGATCTAGATTTTCCTGTAAAAACTGGATATTGCTGCGTAATGAAGTCTGGATCTTCAAGCTCCAGAGCAAGGCACATAATAAAATACTCGCGAGAACGAAAAAAGCCATACTGAGCATTGTTCTGTCCTTTAACCCCGGGCATTGCCCTAAAACATCAAATTAAAAATTTATTATAAAGTACTGGTTAATTTTGCATCACTTTGACCAGATAATCAAAGCCATTAATCGCCACTAAGTCGTTCATTCATTTTATTTTTCTATAATTTTTTATGTGCAAGTCATACATCATGAATTGATTTGCAGCTTAAATCAAAACGATCCTGAAACAGCTAACGGTATTTTTTATATCAAAGGATATAATTTAAAAGTTTAAAATTAATGACAGTAAAATTAAAAAAACCAATAGAAATAAAGATATCAAACTTATAAAAGCAGATAAAGACAATAAAAATTCCTAAACTCATCATCAAGATATGCAGCCAGGATTCACCGGTATGTTCTACATCGACAGAAGATTGGGCAATGCATAAGTATTAGATTTCAAATAAAAAACATGAAAAACCATTAATTTTCAGAGCATTGACTGAAATAAATTCTCACAATTTTTAATTCAGGTAGCCGATTTTAAATGGCAAATACCATTTTGAATGACTGTAAAAATAGAACTAATTTGACCGGATACCATCGTTTTTATAATCCACATCAAAACGGAACTACGACTTCAATCTCAACCGGAACACCACTCAGCGGCTGGCTAAAAGCCAGATAATTGGCATGCAAAGCCATACGCTTTAAAGGGCTGCGCTGGGGTTCAGGATGATAAATTTTATCGCCAGTAATGGGATGACCGATATGCAGCATATGCACGCGTAGCTGATGGGAACGGCCTGTGATGGGCGTGAGTAAAACCCGACTAATGTCTTGCTGGGGCAAATATCCTATTGCCTGATATAAGGTTTTGGCAGTTTTGCCCAGTTCATAATGCACCATCTGACGCGGACGGTTTTCCCAGTCGGTCATCAAAGGCACTTCGACGCTGCCCTGACCTTCAAGTTTGCCTTGTACCAGTGCGACATAATTTTTATGCACGGTACGTGCCTGAAACATTTTACTCACCGCCACTTCTGCATCACGGTGTTTGGCAAACATCAAAATACCTGAAGTGGCCATATCCAGACGATGGGTGATTTTAGCCTGCGGATACTGGTCCAGAACCCGCAAATAAGCACTGTCATGATGTTCAGCTAAACGCCCGGGAACCGACAATAATCCGGCCGGCTTTTCAATCACCACCAGATCATCATCTTCATAAACAATATGCAACGGTTCTTGCGGTGGGCAATAGACAAAGTCGGGGTTGATGGGCATTTTAGGAATACAGCATCTGGAACAATGCGCGCAAAATAACAAGCTGTATTTAACCTGTCAATCACCGCGCATAGCCAGATAAATTAATCTGCCAGATAATAATCCACCGTCGAAACTACACGGACTTTTTTCAAATAGGGGGTATTGCTGTCGCGATCTTCGATACTAAACATGCCCTGATTGGCGGACTTGATTTTCCCCAGACTGCTTTTTGAATCTGCGGCAAATTTTTCTGCCACACTGCGGGCATTTTCGGTGGCTTGTTCAATCATCGCCGGCTTAATGTCATTCAACTTAGTAAATAAATATTCGGTTCTTTGTCCGGAATCATCTCCAGCAAAGGCAATGCCTTTTCGACCCAAAGCCATCAGACGGCTTTGTGCCTTGCGTACTGCATCGATGTTGTGGGTATAGACGGTAATGGTCTGACTGGCAGTATAGCGCAGTGCGACATTGGCATCACCGCCGTATTGCTGGGCGTATTTATCGGTAATACTCGGTGAAGCACTGGTGATCTCTTCGACACTAAAACCTTCATTTTTTAGAAAGGTCTGAATTTCCTGGGTATTGTTTTGCATGGTATCGTACAACTGGGCCAGATCCTGACTGCCTGCGTTAAAACGGATCGGCCAGACTGCTACATCAGCTTTGACTTCGCGTTCCGACAAACCTTTGACCGACACAATACGTTCATACTGTTTGATTTTTAAGGCGCTATTGCCCAGAATCCATCCTGAAATTATCATCCCTAAAGCAATCAAGGCACCCAAAATCAGTGCCGGTTTGACTTGATTCATCTGCATCAACTCCTTTGAAATCCTGTTTTAATTGTTATTTAACTGGACTAATCCCAAGCTATTTTTTGTCATTAAAAGATTCAGTTCAGGATCGCGCTTAACTTGGTTTGATCAAATAGATTGCAATTAAAGGCGCCAGGTTAAACAGCAAAATTCCAATTTTATATAGCGCCATACCCGAATAATGAATCACATCGAAACTGGCTTCAGACAGCCGGAACCATTTTCCGTGCACTTGTTTCATCCAGTTTCGGGCAAATACAAAAACCGTGAACCAGAGCATAAGAATGACGTAATTGATGAGCAAGGAAAATAGCAAAAAACGACACCAAATATCGAGATTCATCACAATTCCCCACCGGGCAGCTGATGCTTTAAAAATAACAGTTTTGATCTGGGAAAATGAGAACTGATTTGTATCTTGCTGGAATGAATATTTTCTTAAGTTTTTGATTTATTATTATTTTAATAATTTCTTATGTTGCCTTACTGGAAAATTTTTTAGGGTGTTGGGAAAACGTTTCATGGTTTACTTCAACTATCAATCTTTGTAAGACTTGATCTTATAGCCTATAAACTTGTGGTCTATAGCGTCCTAAGCCGGATCGAGACCTTTTGGGTTCGTACTGCACTCGCGTTTTGCGCCGCTCGCAGCATGCTACTCTTTCCGATCCCATCACACCCTTGAAAGCTATATTAGGCAAAGACGGACGGGATTAATTTCCTATGTTTTTTTAATTTCGACTAAATCTGAAAATTTATTTCATCATTTATATCAATATAGAGAAATAAATTCCATTTCTGATTTTTTACGCTTTTTTATTCGATAAAATTAGAGTTTATTGCAATTTATATTCAGGACATAATTACTGTTTTATTGAAAGAATGTTCCCTGAATCCATTGCACACTAAACCACCAGGCACTGATCGCGGACATCCCGCACAGAAGATTGGCCAAGACCTTGTTGAGTCTGGTCAGCTCAGAACTATAAATTTTCAGGTTAAGTAGATAGGCGATCACAGCGTAAAACGAGCCAATCGCGCCCCCAAAAAGAATCAAGATGAGCGGCCATGCTGAATAGAAATGGGCTTTTTTATCTAATTTTCCTGACTCTGGTGCGTGCTGTTGAATATCCATAAGTGATAGCCCTCTTTTTAATATATGCACTTGCACTATTTCAAGGCAGATATTTAGCTGTTATTAAATATTTGCCGATTAGGACTTTGATTGAAGCAAGAAGCAGACCAGTTTTAGCGTACAAAAAGCTGACGAGTATGTTGGTTGATATAGGCGTTCAGGCCATCGCCATATCGGGCAAGCTGTTTCATGTTTTCCACATGCTGATCACCGGCACTGCTATAACTGTAGGTATAAACTTTCGAGGTTTTCTTAAATTGCACGCGAATAAATTCGTTACCAATCTCGTAATTGGCAACACCTGAGTCGTGATTAAGATCAAGATAATGTTGCAATTAAGCTGCCCTAAACACTGTGAATCTAGGGTTTTAGATGGGGTTGTAATGGTTAGTTTTCAATTAATCTTAAACTATAAATAGTGATGTTTGGATAACAAAAAGCCCTATCGAGTAATAGGGCTTTCGTTCAAAACAGAGGGTAACTGTTTGAGTTGTTTTGCTTAGGCATTCTTATTGTTAAATTGATTGCCTTGGCATTTGGTACACGGTGGTAAACGATCAGTACCAATTTCTAAGTAGGTGCGGTGTCCGCATTGAACACAAAAATAGAAGCCTGTTCCGGGTTTTTCGCCAGCAGTAACCATCTTTGTTCTCCATGGTTTTAGAAATGGTCTGTCTAGTATAACCCTCTGGTGATGAATGTCTATTGTCCATTTTTGTAAATGATGATGTCGTTTGGGCGAAGACTAGAAGACTAGCTATTAGTCACTAAGTTAGTTCTAATAATCAGCATTGATATAATTACATAACCTCTCATTCTCATTTTGTAGCCAATGCTCGAAATTATCTGGATCTTGAGAAACTTCAAGCATATTCTTCAACGAAGATCTATCCATTATCAAATCCAATCCGCTTTGACAAAACTTCCACCCTGCTACCAAGTTTTCTTCGATATACCTATCAAGCTCGTCAAAAATCTTTACAATTTCAATAAACTTATCTTCATTTAAAGGAGTTGAGGTAAAGTGGACGCTATTTTTATAATCAGACATTGTTGCAGGAACTGCTCCATATCCCTCTAAATGGAAATGAAATGATTGACTCTTTTTTTCAAATCCACCATGAGCAAAAGTGTTACGATATTTTTCTTTTATTTGAATTAGATTGTCATAAATCTTTTTGGATAAACCTTTGCATCCTAACACTTCAATATATTTTTCAGACCAAAATTGACCAATGATTTTTTTAATTTCATATTTTGAATCTTTTTTTGCAAATGGAAGTATTAAAACCAATACATGCTCTAATCTACTAAAATATGAATCAATCATTGAAAGTGCGTTATATACAGCTTCTCTTTCCCAATCTTTTTTCCTAAGATAATTTGAAAGTACTTTCGTAAAATCTTTATCTTTCCTGGTAATTTCTTTAGCGAATAATTTTTGAGCTTCATAACGAAAGTACATGTACTGATTATCTAACTTATGAAAGTTATTTTGAATCGTAAAATTGCTTGAATTAATTTGTTCTTCAGCATATTGAGCTAATATTTTTGTCTCGATAAACTTAATATTCTTCTTTAGTTTATTTATGACTTCTTTATGATTTGTACTTCTATCTACTTTTTGGCTATAAATTCTCAAACCAAATTTATGTGAACTTATCATATTCACAATACCTTTATATTTAAAAACTATTCCCCAATGCATCTTATCCCATCTATAAATAGAACTGAATTTACATATTTTATGTAAGGTAAACAGTAAAATAGCTTCAACAGGAAAGTCCTCACGAGAAATAGAAATATAAGATTTATCATCAATCAAATTTTCAGATTTTGGATCTGCATAGGTAAAATCTTTAAACAAGATATCTAATCTATTCTGTATTTCTGGTTGAACGTACATAAAATTTCACAAATAAAAAACCTACATGAATGTAGGTTTTTTATATATTAAAATCAAATAAGACCAATTGAAATCATCAAGCCACATTCCCTTCCAAGAAATCCTGTGCAAAGCGTTGCAACACCCCACCCGCTTCATACACATGCACTTCTTCTTCAGTATCCAGACGGCAAGTCACAGGCACTTCAATAATCTGGTTCTTACCATCATCGGTTGAACGCTCAATCACCAAAGTCAAAGTCGAACGTGGCGCGATATTACCAATCACACTATACAGCTCCGTACCATCAAGACCTAAAGTCTTACGATCCGTACCCGGCTTAAACTCAAGCGGCAATACCCCCATACCGACCAAGTTGGTACGGTGGATACGCTCAAAACCTTCTGCGACAATCGCTTCCACACCAGCCAGACGTACACCTTTCGCTGCCCAGTCACGGCTAGAACCCTGACCATAATCCTTACCGGCAATAATGATCAACGGCTGTTTACGGTTCATGTAGGTTTCAATCGCTTCCCACATCCGCATCACTTCGCCTTCAGGCTCCACACGTGCTTTCGAACCCTGCTTGATGCTGCCGTCTGAACGCACCACCATTTCATTAAACAGTTTCGGGTTGGCAAATGTTGCACGTTGTGTGGTCAGGTGATCACCACGATGCGTTGCATAAGAGTTAAAGTCTTCCTCAGGCACGCCCATTTTTTTCAGGTATTCGCCTGAAGCACTGTCGAGCACAATCGCATTGGATGGTGACAAATGATCGGTGGTGATGTTATCACCCAAGATCGCCAGTGGACGCATATTGGCTAAGGTACGTGGTGCAGCGAGAGCACCTTCCCAATACGGCGGACGGCGGATATAGGTACTTTGCGGACGCCAGTCATATAGCGGGCTTGCTGCCTTTTCATTCACACCCAAGTCAAACATCGGAATATAGATTTGACGGAACTGTTCCGGCTTCACTGCTTCTTTCACCAGTGCATCAATTTCTTCATCCGATGGCCAGATGTCTTTTAGATAAATCGGGTTGCCATCTTTGTCATTACCAAGTGAATCCGTTTCGATATCAAAACGAATCGTACCGGCAATCGCATACGCCACCACCAGTGGTGGAGATGCCAGAAAAGCCTGCTTCGCATAAGGATGGATACGGCCATCGAAATTACGGTTGCCCGACAATACCGCTGTGGCATACAGGTCACGGTCAATAATTTCTTGCTGAATTTTTGGATCTAGTGCGCCCGACATGCCGTTACAAGTGGTGCAGGCATAAGCCACGATCCCAAAACCCAGTTTTTCTAAATCTTTGAGTACGCCAGCTTCTTCCAAATATAACGCTGCTGCTTTAGAACCCGGTGCAAAAGAAGATTTCACCCAAGGCTTACGGACTAAACCGAGTTCATTGGCCTTACGCGCCAGCAAACCTGCCGCCACGGTATTTCGCGGGTTTGAGGTATTGGTACAAGACGTAATCGCCGCGATAATCACCGCGCCATCTGGCATTAAACCTTCAGCTTCTTGCGCACGTGCAGCCTCTAGATTACCGGCAATGCCTTTTTCTTTTAAGTCAGATGTCGAGACACGAGCATGTGGATTGGATGGGCCAGCAATGTTACGGGTTACTGTTGAAAGATCAAAACGCAATACACGTGGATATTCTGCCTGAGTCATATCCGATGCCCACAGACCAATCTCTTTGGCATAAGTTTCAACCAGTTTGACTTGCTCTGCTTCACGACCGGTCAAAGTCAGATAATCAATGGTGTTCTGATCGATATAGAACATCGCAGCGGTTGCACCGTATTCCGGAGTCATGTTGGAAATCGTGGCACGATCACCCACTGACATGCTGTCGGCACCTTCACCGAAGAATTCTAAGTATGCCCCGACCACACGTTCTTTACGCAGGAATTCTGTCAGTGCGAGCACAATATCGGTTGCGGTAATGCCCGGCTGACGCTGACCAACAAACTCCACACCAATGATGTCAGGCAGACGCATCCAAGATGCACGGCCCAGCATCACATTTTCCGCTTCCAAGCCGCCAACACCAATCGAGATCACGCCCAATGCATCTGTATGAGGCGTATGCGAATCTGTACCGACACAGGTGTCCGGGAATGCCAGACCGTCACGGTTTTGAATCACCGGAGACATTTTCTCCAGGTTGATCTGGTGCATGATGCCATTACCGGCAGGAATCACATCGACATTTTCAAACGCGGTTTTGGTCCATTCAATAAAATGAAAACGGTCTTCATTACGACGGTCTTCAATCGCGCGGTTTTTCTCAAAAGCATCCGGATCAAAACCACCAAATTCCACTGCCAATGAATGATCGACAATCAGCTGGGTCGGTACCACTGGATTGACTTTAGCCGGGTCACCGCCCTGTTCTGCAATTGCATCACGTAAGCCGGCAAGATCGACCAAAGCCGTTTGTCCCAAGATGTCGTGACAGACCACACGTGCCGGATACCATGGAAAATCATGTTCCTGTTTACGCTCAATCAGCTGTCGCAAAGACTGTTCTAAAATGGCAGGATCACAACGACGAACCAGCTGCTCAGCAAGCACTTTGGAGGTATAAGGAAGTTTGGCATATGCGCCTGGCTGAATATCTTCTACGGCCTGACGCACGTCATAATATTCCAGCTGGGTGGATTGCAGCGGTTTACGGTAGTTGTTGTTCATAGCTTGCCTGCCCTCGTTTATTACTCTTTTTTGCACATCAAAATTTATTGATGACTTGTTTTTAATCAAGGCATTGTACGCTGCCGAAAGTCCATTTCCCAAATCTTATAATTTTCAATAGTTTAATTATAGAAATCGGTCTATTTTAATAAATTTGTTATCTGGCCTTTAGAATTTTGGCTCTAAACTTCTATTTTTTTGAAAAATCGTAGAAAATTCATCTCATTCTTTAGTATGAGACACTCACAACAGCATAAAAAACAATCAACATATAGGCGCAATAAACAGGCTTTATTTCATATTCATGCAACTTTTATGAGCTGTATTTTAAGCAGCGAATAGACCCTATAACCGATTAAAAGCCAACTATTAAAAGCCAAATAAGTCTCTTCTCTTACATTTAGGTCTTTATATGCAAGCGGCTTGTTGATAAAAACTGGATATTAAGCATATCTTCAAAACATCCTTATACAATAATTCCGAAAATCATCGTATTTCAGCGATAGAACCATTTAAAAGCTGTGTCCTGATTCAATTCCATAATTTTCGTAAGACTTTCTTACAAATTTTACAACTATTTTAATATGTTAGGACTTACGCACTATTATTTATAGATTCTCTGTGGTAGCAGATGATTTTTATCGAGAATAAAGTCATCAATGAAGTTATCGACGGGAGACATGGATATTCTGTGGAAAGATAAAGGCAAGAACAGCTATTCTAATGAAAATATCCTCCTGTTTCAGCAAATTCAGTATCGATGCACTCACCCGGCAGGTACAACCAATCTCAATAATTGTGATGCTGGTGAAGTCGGTATGCTGGAAGATTATCAAGGCCTGAATGCCTTTAATTCATGGGGAGCAAATCATTATTACACCTCGATTAATGGCAAAGTACATGGCGAGATTCAAGTTGAGCAAAACCAGTTTAAGCGCTGGCGTATGATTCATGGTGGTGTTCGCGACACCCTTGGTCTTATTATTAAGGAACTGCCAAAATCACAAAAATTTACCGCTGAACAAACCATTAAAGCTTGTTCTGAATTCCAGGAAGAAGACAAAAAAGCAGATTTTGATCAGCTCACCAGCTTGCCGGTCTATACCATTGCTCAGGATGGTTTAACCATGGATCATGTGCAGACACGTAGAATCTCGATATTTCAACCCGGTTACCGTCACGATGCGATGGTCGCCTTCCCAAGCACGAATAGATACTGTATTTTTGACACCAACTTGAACATTGATGATGAAATCAATACCATCCCTACATCCGGACAAATTACCCCTCAACTCGCTCCGGGTAATACGTTAAATGCCCAACTACTGGGATGGGTGAATGTCAAAGCGAGTAAATTAAAAGCGCAAACGCCAGCCCAGTTTTTACAAACTCAGGCACAGAAAATTGGCTTAAACAAAGAAATTCAGACCCAGCTCTCACAGTTAAAGCTTTCTGCCTTTATCGACCATCCATCGCTGATGACCACTGAAATTGAAAATCGCTTAAAAAACCGTCCACCACAACGCTCAACCTTCGATGCCAGCTTTGGTCCAAATGGTAAGTTTGGCTACCGTTACAGTGATATTGAGGGAATCTATAGTTTTGGTGACCTCTTTACCGGCGCGGATGCAGTAGAAGGTGCATATGTACGGAAACTGGAATTTGGGCAAATTGATGAATGGATTCTTAGCAGTAATAACCTGAATCATCCTTATCATATCCATGTGAACCCCTTCCAGATTGTAAAAGTACTGGATCCAACGGGTAAGGATGTCAGCGATATTCCGCTGGCAGTAGATCCAAATCCTAATCTGGAAGATATTCAATACCGCGGCTTAAAAGGACAGTTTAAAGATACAATCTTTGTTAAACAGGGGTATCAGGTAATTGTCCGCAGCCATTACAAGAAATTTGAAGGTGATTTTGTACAGCATTGTCATATTCTCGATCATGAAGATCAGGGCATGATGGAATATGTTCGGATTTGTGGCGGTAAATTCCCTTGTGATTCGCCATTACCGGCTAGCCATCACCACTAAATATTATCATTCCATAAAAGCCGATGATTTAGATTGTTGGCTTTTTTGTTTGCCTCTATTTGATGCTTGCTGCACAATAACTGCATTGATTTATAGTATTCAAACTGGGGCTTATCATGGCAACGTCTCCTGCTTTTACATTGTTTAGTCTGAATGGTGTTGATGCACAAAAATTCCTTCAAGGTCAGGTGACTTTGAATACTGAAACATTGGCTGAAAACCAGACACGTTATACCGCGATCTGTAGCTTGAAAGGCCGTATTCAATTTGGCTTATGGCTTAAAAAGCTCAGTCCGGAAAGCTTTGAAATTGTAAGTACTGACGATCAGGCCACTGAACTGGCGAATCATATTAAAAAATTTGGTGCCTTTTCAAAAATGAAACTGGAACTGGTCGGTGCGGTTTATCCTGTGATCAATGATATTCATACTGACTTTGTTGCGACTGAAACCGATGTGGCGACCTGGGAGCAGCAAGCCATTGAATCAGGTCAGGCCTGGATTCAGGCGGCCACTGCGACCCTATTTCAACCACAGGAATTGCGCTTACATCAACGTGAAAGCATTCACTATGACAAAGGTTGTTACTTAGGTCAGGAAGTCATTGCACGCTTATGGTTTAAAGCCAAGCCCAAACACTGGTTACATCTGGTTCAAGGCACAGATACCGCGCCTGATGTTGCAACCAAACTGAATAATGATGTTGAAATCGTTAATAGCATCACGACTGATGCCGGTTATAAAGCGCTAGTCGTGGCAAAGCCTGAGGCATTAACCGAATTGGGCCTAGAAGTGCTGGAACTTCCTGAAGCCTTAAGTGGTGATGTGGCGCGTCCGCAATAATTCAGGTTCCGCCCATGAAAAAAGCCAAGATAAAATTCTTGGCTTTTTTGTTTTAGAAACCATGAAACAGCTTGTTCATGTCTTTTACCACATAATCTTTGAAGTGATAAGCACGCGCATGTTTGGCATCAAACTTTGCCGTGAGTTCACCTTTTTGAAAGACATATACCCGGTCTTCCTGACTAATCAAAAACTCTGCACCAAGTTTCATCAGCAGCGCATCAATCTTGTCTTCATCGGCAATCGATTCATCTGCATTGATTCTGTCATAGTGACGTTTAATGGTTTTGACAAACATGGTGAAATCCTGGGAGTCTGATTTAAACCGAGATTTAATCAGAGAAGTCGGCTGAAGCAAAGTAATCCTTTTGATATCTGCAGGATTGATCAGAAACCTGTCCGAATCATGCATCGATATAATCGGTGTATTGTGCTTCGATGATTTGTATTTAGTGACAAATTGTATATTTACAAAGCACAAAATCCTTTTATGATGTAAGTGAAAATGATTAAAACCGCACCAAGGAATAAGGTGCCAGCAATAATAAGGTTATAGGAACCATGAAAAAATTAGTACTCGCTGCAGTTCTTGCCGTTTCTGCGCAATTCGCTCTGGCAAATACCGTAAAAGATCAGGCCGACCCCCAGTTTGTAAAAATTGAAGCCATGGTGAAAGCCAATAATTTCAAAGGCGCCTATGACGCTTTAAATCAATTGGCTAGTCAGGGAAATGCCCAAGCCATATATAACTTAGGCTATTTAACCCAGACCGGCCAGGGCACTGCCAAAGACGAGAAAAAAGCCATCCAGCTCTATGAACAGGCAGCCAGCAAAGGTTACCCTGTGGCCAATTATGTACTGGGCAAAAATTATGCGGCGGGTACATTAGGACTAAAGCAGGATTTAAGCAAAGCCAAACAGTATCTGGAACGTGCCTCAGCAGCCAACTTTGATGATGCCAGTGTAGATCTGGCTGTGCTGTTATTTGCTGAAAATACCCCCGCCTCAAATAAAATCGGACTACAAAAGCTGCAACCATTAATCACAAAAGGTAATATGCAAGCGATTCACGCCAAAGCCTTATATGACATCAGCTCTGGTTTTAAAAACAAAGATGAAAAACCGATTCAGCAAGGTTTAAGCAGTATTCAGGATCTGGCTAAAAAAGGCTATATCCCTGCCCTGATGGCTGTCGGCAATATGTTTGCCAATGGCAGTATCGTGCAGCAAAACTTGCCTGAAGCGAAAAAAATCTTTGCTGCATTGGCACAGCAAAATATTCCGCAGGCTAAAGAGTCTTTGGCAGCAGTAGACAAAATGATGGCGGAGCAGAAAAAAATACCTGCCAAAAAGAGTTAATTTGGTTTCGCCCCAATGAAAAGCGGAGCTTCGCAAGAAAAGTATCTTGCGGAGCCATACTCTCATCGCAAAACTCGTCAGCCAGCATCCACTGGTAAATTTGTCGCAAAAACAATCATTTTTAATCTTGCGGTACAATACACCGTATGCCTCAAACAGTTGCGGCTGACTTTTCTACCTGTAAAATATAATCATGAATTTAAAAAAGAAAATGCCAATATGGGGCTTTTTATAAGGAGAGAATCAATCCTGGAATGAGCTATCCCCACCACAAGGCAATTAGGCCGCTGGTCACGATAAAACCAGCGATGGTGCTCATCAGCAGTGGTGTTAAGGCTCGATCATTTAAACCATAGGCCTGTCCCAACATACCGAAGATTGTTGGCATCGGTAAGGCAGCAATCAAAGTACCCGCATGAACCATTTCCTGACTTAAACTGGTCAATTGACTGAGGCCAAGATACATCAGCAGCGGCATCATAATGTTGTTAGAAAACACCAGATAGAAACTTTGCAGATTAACGTATTTCAGGCTCATTCCCACAATACCGCCACCAATTGCAAACAGGGCCAATGGTGAGGCAGTTTGACCAATCAAGGCAAAGACCTGATCGATATAGAGCGGAATTTTAATCTGGAAAACAGCACAGACCATCCCGAGCATCACGCCCATAAACAAGGGATTCTTTAGCAAAGTCAGCAATACACTTTTCAGAATGGCGCCAAGATTTGCCTGATGTTGTGTACCCAGCGCAGCCATGACCAGCACCAGCGGAATCAGCAAAACGCTTTCAATGATGACCACCAAAGAGGTATAGGTCATCGCCTGTTGCCCGATCAATAAACTGAGCACAGCCGTACCAATCAGGCCGGTATTCGACATTGCAGCGCCCAGCGACAGCACTGCACTTTGCGAATGTGTATTCTGAAAATGACGGCGCATGATCCAGAAACCGCTGCCATAAAGCAGCAAGGTCACGCTGCTATACACGGCAAAGTATTCAAAATACCAGATTTCATGCAGGTCTTTGGAGGCAAGGGACTGAAAGAACAGCAAGGGCAAGGCTACTTTAATAACAAAAGCACCGACCACCCCCACCTGCTCTTTGTTTAACACTTGACTCTTTACAGTCAGATAACCCAGTGCCAATAATAAAAATATGGGCACAATGACCGCAAAAATCATAATGCAGTATCCTCTTGCCAGTGATATTCCATTATAAGAATTTCTGAGACTAAAGCAGTGTTAAAAAGGCTCAAACAGGTGATTCAAACCATGCGGTGCACAGCGCAGATATTGCGGTGAAATCTTGATTTTTTCCTCAAGTGCTGCCGCTGCATGCCAAGGCCAATGGGGATCGTACAGAATGGCACGGGCAATGGCGATGGCATCGGCTTGGCCCTTTTGTAAAATATCTTCTGCCTGCTTAGCTTCAGTAATTAATCCCACGGCAATCACGGGAATATTCACCACTTTCTTGATCGCATCTGCAAAAGGCACCTGATAATTCGGTTTCACATCAATGTTCTGTTTAGCATGTAAACCGGCACTGGAAATATGAATATAGGCAGCCCCAGCAGCTTCCAGTGCTTTGGACAATTCAACTGAAGAATCAATGGTCCAGCTATCTGGCTGATCCATCCAGTCGCTGGCCGAAATACGCACTCCAATCGGATAACCTTCTGGAACCGCCGCTTTCATGGCTTGTAATACTTCCAGAGTCAGGCGAATCCGGTTTTCCAGTGAACCGCCATACTGATCATCACGTTTATTTGAAAGTGATGACATGAACTGATGCAGTAAATAACCATGCGCTGCATGCAGCTCAATCAGGTCAAAACCGGCCTCAACTGCACGTTTGGCACTTTCTGCAAAGTCAGCAATGACCTGCTCAATTTCCGACTGGCTTAAGGCTTTAGGGGGATGCTCATCTGATTGAAAAGGAATATCACTGGCGGAAACAGTTTGCCAGCCATGTGCTTCATTCGGCTTAAACTGACCTTTACCTGCCCATGGTTTATCTGTTGAAGCTTTACGTCCGGCATGTGCGAGCTGAATGGCAAAAGGCATCGGGGAAATGGATTTGACTTTTTCCAGTAAGGTCTTGATCTGCTTTGCCTGTTCGTCATTCCACAAACCCAGATCGGCATAACTGATCCGGCCTTCTGGCTGTACCGCGGTCGCTTCGACAATACATAAACCTGCACCCGATAAGGCATAGTTGGCCCATTGCTGCTCGTGCCAATAGGTGATTTCCCCCTGCTCTGTTGCGGAGTACTGACACATCGGCGCAATTACGATTTTATTTTGAAGTTGCAGTGATCCAAATTGAATAGGTTGAAATAGTAATGCCACGCTGTATTTCCTCTTTTTATTGCACAGTTTCACTCTAGAAATAAAAACAGGCTCCTAAGAGCCTGTTTAGTTATAACGTGAACGATCAAACTTTAGAAGATGATTCGTGTAGTCAAACCGAGTACCAGTGCATCATCTACATTATTGCTTGAACCTGGATTAATGACATATTGCAGGTTTGGACGCAGCATCAGCCACTTTGTTGCATTATAGCTATAGTTCAGTTCAATATTGTATTCTGCATCAGCATTGAAAGCTGGCCGTGAATCAGCAAAGCGATCATTCACATGCACACGGTTTACTGCCAATCCCAGAATATCATTCGGCTGGCTGTCCGCAAGACCGATATATTTCACACCAATTTGTTGTGAATTATCCACTTTGTTAGTATCGCGGTCATGCCAGGTAAAGTTGGCAAATGAATGCAAACCCTGACGGCCCTGACCTGTAGACGTTAACTGTTGTTCTACAGCTAACCAGCCTGCAAAGGTACGGTTTTTACCCTCAACCCCCACACCATCGACCTTACCCTTAGCAATATCAAACTGATTTTCGGGATTATCGGCAGTATTGTACATCCCGCCGACACGGTAGCTGCCTGGCAGGCCATTCACCCATGATTTCGGCGTCCAGATTACTTCTGCCGGAATCGTCACGCCATCGGCATGATCTGTATCTAAACTCCAGCCTTGATCTTCGCCATAACTTAAACCATTGTCTGGATTAAACTCATACACACCGACTTGTACGGCAAGTTCAGGATTGAGTTGCTGCTTCACGCGCGCACCCCATTGTGCAACCGGGGTATTCATCCAGATATTGCCCTGCCATTTACCCATCTGTGCAGCACAAAATGCCGTACTGGCAAAATCACAAGCCATGACATTAAAGTCCATGCCCAGACCAAGACGCCCCGCCTTAATACTGAGTCCCTGGTCTTTATAATTCTTTTCAATAGACAGCTCGCTCAGACGACTATCCTGATTACCACGTCCGAAAGTACCTTGTACATTGGCCAGTTGCGGTGCACTAGGATCCTGCAAGTCACGAACAGAGGTACTTTGACCCTGACGTGCAGTCATCGCGGCACGTACAGTGACGCCATTCCATCCTGCCAGTTTCTCCATATCCAGTTGAGTACCCAGCCATAATTGGGCAGAAGTTAATGGATCTGCGCCCTCATTACGGCCGCCATCAGCAAGATAGGCTGTATCGGTTAACAGATTGGCTTCAAATTTAATTCCCTGTTGGGCCAGTTCTGTACGTTGACCATTCCAGTCCCCCAGTAAATACTGACCTTGTGGATCAAATGCAGATTCCGCCTGAGCGGTTGTCATGGCAGCCATTAAAGGCAGTAGAGCTAGACCTAAATATTTCATGTAAAACCTAAACATTCGGAGAGAAAAACAAGCAAGGTTTTTAAATTGCTAATAGGTGCATGAATTTACATAACTTTTCATATAAATTCTCAGCATTTTTTTTATTACTCATTAAACTTTTAGTTATGCCTTAAACATAAAAATATAATTTTTATTTTAATAATATTAAATTATTTATATATTTTTCAATATCTTATAATGTATTGATAATTTCCATTCGATTTTCTCCTAAGAAAATTCGCTATAAAAACATAGAAACCCAGTTTATTCTTTAAACAATTACAGCTTAAATAAATATGAAATACCCAGTCATTTTCCGGCGATTTCACCCAGATTAACGCTTGCAATCCCGGCCAATTCACCCAATATTAGCTGCATCTCCCTCGCCACTGATGTGTTATGCCTGAATTACCAGAAGTAGAAACTACCAAAACCAGTTTATTACCCTTGTTAGAACAACGTGTAAAACGGGTTGAAATCCGTCAGTCAAGTTTGCGCTGGCCCATTCCCGAAAATATACAAAAGCTGGTCGGGCAGAAATTACTCAACCTGTCGCGCCGTTCCAAATATATTCTGGCTGAGTTTGAGCACGACACCATGCTCTGGCATTTAGGCATGTCTGGCAGCTTTCGTTTGTGTGAAACAACTGAAGAATTACGCAAACATGATCATCTGATTATTCAGTTTGATGATATTGAACTACGTTATCATGATCCGCGTCGTTTTGGCTGTATTTTATGGCTGGATGCGCAGTCACAAAGCAAACTGATTGATACGCTGGGACCAGAACCCCTGAGTGAAAATTTTAATTCTCAGTATTTATTTGAAAAATTGAAAAATAAAAATGTTGGCACCAAAGTTGCGATTATGGATAACCATGTGGTGGTAGGTGTCGGCAATATTTATGCAACCGAAAGTCTGTTCAATATGGGCATTCATCCAGCACAACCCGCCTCGACTTTAAGCTTGGCACAGATCGAAAAATTAGTGCTGGAAATCAAGCGCATATTAAAACAGGCCATTGATTTAGGCGGGTCGACATTACGGGATTACACCAACGCCATGGGGGAAAATGGCTATTTTCAGCAAACGCTGCTGGCCTATGGTCGTGCCGGGGAAATGTGCGTGAACTGTGAGACCACGCTTGAAAATATTAAACTGGGACAACGTGCTTCTGTGTTCTGTCCAGAATGTCAGCCTTTGAAAAAGATGCAACTCCCTGTCAAAAAACTGGCAACTGTACGAGGGGAAAAGTCATGAAAACAGCCATTGTGCGTCATATTCTGGTTAAAGATAAAGAAACTGCCGAGCAGCTTAAAAAGAAGATTTTGAGTGGCGCTGACTTTAATAAAATCGCCAAACAATATTCAACCTGTAATTCTGCCAAGCGTGGCGGAGAACTGGGCGAAGTAAAAAAAGGCCAACTGGTGCCTGTCATTGATAAGCTGGTGTTTACGGCTGCTGAACGGGTCTTACATGGTCCGGTCAAAAGCCAGTTTGGTTTTCATTTGGTAGAAATTAAGTTCCGGATGGATTTTTAATCTTATAAATCTCTCCCCACCTCCCTTTAACAAAAGGGGGGATTTAGGAGGATTAAAAAAACGGCACAAGAGGCGCCGTTTTTTATTTGTGTCAGAACGCTTATGCTTCAGGACGTTTTTTCAATTCATCACGAATTTCACGCAATAATTCGATATCTTCAGGGGTGGCTTCAGGTGCAGGTGCTTCTTCTGCCTGTTTACGACGAAGTTTATTCATCATTTTCACCAGTAAGAATACCACCCATGCCAACAACAGGAAATTAATCAGAATCGTTAGGAAGTTACCATAAGCAAATACATTCAGACCTTCAGCCTGTGCATTTGTCAAAGAAGTGACATTATTAGGATTATCACCCAGTACCAGGAACCAGTTAGAATAGTCAACATCACCACCTAAAATCCAGCTAACGATTGGCATGATGATATCTTTTACAAAAGAATCAATAATTTTACCAAATGCTCCACCAATAATAACACCGACCGCGAGGTCCATCACATTGCCTTTGACAGCAAACTCTTTAAATTCTTGAATAATACTCATTTTTTCTCCAATAATTCATTTTAAAGTTTGTGATGAATTATACATTAATTATAAGTGATTTCATTTTCACATAAGGTGATGTTTTTTATAAGTTTTATGGTTCTAGTTAAAATTTTAATACAAAAAAAACCGCAATCTTTGAAAAGATTGCGGCTTTAGGAATCTTAGGTCAATAATCTACAGATTATTTACCTGAACGGTTACGTTTACGTTCGTTTTCAGTCAAATAACGCTTACGGATACGGATTGACTTCGGTGTTACTTCAACTAGTTCGTCATCTTCAATGAATTCAAGCGCTTGTTCAAGCGTATATTCAACTGCAGGAACAAGTGTTAATGCTTCATCAGTACCAGATGCACGTACGTTGGTTAACTGTTTTGCCTTAGTCGGGTTCACAGTCATGTCGTCAGAACGTGAGTTAATACCAATAATCATACCTTCGTAAACTTCTAACTGAGGCTTAGCGAATAGACGACCACGGTCTTGTAATGTGAACAATGCATAGCCCAGGCAAGTACCTTGAACCATAGAGATCAACACACCGTTTTGACGTTTCGCAACTTGGCCTTGTTTCATTGGACCATAATGCGAGAAGCTTGATGTCATGATACCCGTACCTGAAGTCATCGTCATGAATTCAGAACGGAAACCGATCAAGCCACGTGAAGGAACAGTTGCTTCAATACGGATACGGCCTTTACCGTCAACTTCCATATTGGTCATCTCGCCTTTACGGCTGCCCATTTGCTCCATTACAGAACCTTGGTGCTGTTCTTCAACGTCAAAAGTCACGTTTTCGTACGGTTCTTGCATTTGACCGTCAATTTCTTTCAAGATGACTTGCGGACGAGATACACCCATCTCGAAGCCTTCACGGCGCATGTTCTCAATTAAAACTGAAAGGTGAAGTTCACCACGGCCAGATACTTTGAAACGGTCAGGACTGTCAGTGTCTTCAACACGTAATGCGACGTTGTGGATCAATTCGCGATCTAGACGCTCACGAATGTTACGTGAAGTTACGAATTTACCTTCTTTACCAGCAAACGGTGAGTTGTTTACCTGGAATGTCATTGTGACTGTAGGTTCATCTACAGAAAGCGGTGGAAGCGCTTCAACAGCTTTCGGATCACAAATCGTGTCAGAAATGTTCAATGCATCAATACCCGTTACGCAAACGATATCACCTGCATTGGCTTCTTCGATGTCCACACGGTCTAAACCATGATAACCCATGATTTTTAAGATACGACCGTTACGTGTTTTGCCTTCTTTATCGATTACAGTCACTTGCGTGTTCAATTTAACTGAACCACGTTGAATACGACCAACACCGATAACGCCTACGAAGCTGTTATAGTCAAGTGAAGACACTTGCATTTGGAATGGACCATCAACGTCAACTGCTGGCGGTTCAACGATGTCTACAATTGTTTGGAACAATGGCGTCATGTCGTCAGCAAGTTCTTCTGGAGAAGGACCCGCCACACCACGAAGACCAGATGCATAAACGACCGGGAAGTCTAACTGTTCGTCAGAACCACCCAAGTTATCGAACAAATCGAATACCTGGTCAATCACCCAGTCTGGACGTGCGCTTGGCTTATCAACTTTGTTAATAATTACGATTGGCTTCAAACCACGTGCGAACGCTTTTTGCGTTACGAAACGTGTTTGTGGCATCGGGCCTTCTTGTGAATCGACAAGAAGAAGTACGCAGTCAACCATCGACATTACACGTTCAACTTCACCACCGAAGTCGGCGTGTCCCGGGGTGTCCACGATGTTAATGCGATATTCAGTATTGGTACGTGCATCCGTCCATTTAATTGCAGTGTTTTTTGCAAGAATGGTAATACCACGTTCACTTTCGATAGCGCCAGAATCCATGACACGCTCAATCTCACCCGCGCGATCACCGAGAGCACCTGATTGTTGCAAAAGTTTGTCTACAAGAGTGGTTTTACCATGATCGACGTGCGCAATAATGGCGATGTTACGGAGAGTTTTAATATCTGACATGTAAATTCAATGCGTATGTAATTTGAGGGCAAATTATACAGAAAAATACAAAACTTTTATAGTCACTGTTACCACACTCCTCAACTTTTTTTAAGGAGATGGGCTTTTTTTGATTTTGTAAAGGCGTGTAACTCGATTAGAATAGCGCCACCCTGCCTTAATTTGCATTGACACATGTCTGATTTTAATCAATCTCCTCCTCCTAAAGATCAACTCGACCTGGTATATGGTCTGGATGATCGTCCAAAACCATTTATTGCTTTTTTAGCTGCATTCCAACATTTATTGGCAATTATTGTCCCGATCGTGACCCCTGGCTTGCTAATTTGTCTGGCACTGGGGGTATCCAAAGAAGACACCAACATGATTTTGTCCATGTCCCTGGTGATCTCAGGTATCGCGACTTTTTTACAGTCTAAAAAAGTCGGACCTTTTGGTGCCGGTCTGTTGATTGTTCAGGGAACCAGCTTTAACTTTATCGGCCCAATTATTGGTATTGGTTCAGCCATGGTTGCTGCCGGTACGCCAGTTGAGTCAGTCATGGCAGCAATTTTTGGTGTGGTGATTGCAGGTGCATTTATTGAAATGGGTGTGTCCCAGATTCTGCCTTGGATAAAAAAACTGATTACCCCTTTGGTGACCGGGATTGTCGTCCTTCTGATTGGTTTAACCTTAATTAAAGAAGGTCTAATCAGTATGGGCGGTGGTTATCAGGCCATGAGCGATAAAACTTTTGCCAATGCAGACAACCTGATCATGTCCTGCACAGTCTTGGCGCTGATCATTATCCTGAACCGTATCCGGATTACCTGGGTAAAAAGTTCTGCCATTTTGATTGCTTTGGTTTGTGGTTATATCCTGGCCGGCTTTATGGGCCATCTGGATTTTTCTGGCTTAAAAGATGCCCCACTGGTACAGATTCCAACTCCAATGCATTTCGGTTTAAGCTTCTCCTGGAGCCTGTTTATTCCGATGGCATTCATTTATCTGGTGACCTCTTTAGAAGCGATTGGCGATATCACGGCGACCTCAAAGCTTTCTAACCAGCCAGTCGATGGGCCAAAATGGATGCAACGCATTAAAGGCGGTGTATTGGTTAACGGTGCCAATTCATTCCTTGCCGGTATTTTTAACACCTTCCCAAGTTCGGTATTTGCACAAAATAACGGTGTGATTCAGTTGACGGGTGTAGCGAGCCGTTATGTCGGCATCTGGATTGCTGCTTTACTGATCATTCTGGGTTTGCTGCCTGCGGTTGCCGGGATTATCCAGGCGGTTCCGCAAGCGGTACTGGGTGGTGCAGTGATGGTGATGTTTGGTGCAGTAGCAGCTTCCGGCATTAATATTCTGTCTGGCGTACATCTGGATCGCCGTGCCCTGCTGATTATTGCGATTTCACTGGCACTGGGTTTAGGTGTTGCACAAGTTCCACAAATTCTTGAGCATCTTCCTGAGTTATTCCGTAATATCTTTAGCTCAGGCGTTGCCACTGGCGGTATTGCTGCCCTTATTCTGAATGTTGTACTTCCTGAAACAAAGAAGTAATTTCATGTCCAAAGAACACTGTCTAGGTCAGACTTAGGCAGTGTTCTTTATATTGGAGAGATACCTATGGATCCTAAAAGCGAAGTTTTATTAAGACAATATGATTTTTTGTCGGGTCGCATCTTACTCATTAATGCACCGACAGATGATCTACTCGCTGAATTCGATGCCTCTATCAATCCCGCTGTCTGGACATGGAATTTTAATGATTTTCAATATTTCCAGTCGCAACAAGCAGATGTCCACTTTGGCGCAGAGATGCCTGAAGCTGAGTTTGATCAGGCGGTTATTTTTGTACCCAAGTCTAAAGAACTGCTCAATTATTTACTGCATAATGTGGCAGCACAACTTAAACCGGGCAGCAGTATTTTCCTGGTTGGTGAAAAGAAAGGCGGGATAGAGCGTGCAGCCAAACAGTTGCAGCCTTATGGTAAAACCCTCAAACTGGATAGCGCACGTCATTGCCAGCTTTGGCAACTGGTTCTAGACCACACGGTCGAGAAAAAATCACTTGCAGACTGGGCACAGCGTTATAGCGTCTCGACCCCGAATGGTGACCTGAATATTTGTGCCCTGCCGGGCGTGTTTAGTCAAAACCGTTTAGATATTGGGACTGCCACCTTATTACCTTATTTGTCACAAGTTACCTCGGGTAAAATCGCTGACTTTGGTTGTGGCGCAGGTGTGATTAGTGCGTATCTGGCAAAGTTGAATCCGAAAAACCGGATTTTCGCCATGGATGTTGATGCCTTTGCGCTGGCCTCCACCCAAATGACCTTTGATGAAAACCAGCTTAGCCCTGAACAGATCGAAATTAAAGCGGTCACTGGCATTGCTGATGCACCCTTGTTCTTGCATGCCATTGTCAGTAATCCGCCTTTTCATATGGGAATCGAGACCGATTACACGGCCAGCGAAACCTTGTGTAAAACTTCGCGTCGTCATTTAAAATCAGGTGGCGAGCTTTGGATCGTGGCCAACCGTTTCTTAAACTACCCGACCCTGATTGAACAAAACTTTGGTCGCTGCACAGTGAAAGCGGATCAACAAGGCTTTAAAGTGCTGTTCGCTAGCACACAAAAAAATGTTAAGGAATCGTGATGAGCGAAACGCAAAATACGATGCAGCTGCAGCGTAAGCTGGGTGCTCGTCATCTGAATATGATCGCTATTGGCGGATCCATCGGTACAGGTCTATTCCTGGCCTCGGGTGCGACCATTGCCAATGCCGGGCCAGGCGGAGCACTACTTGCTTATGCACTGATTGGTGTCATGATTTATTTCTTGATGACCAGTTTGGGCGAACTCGCCACGCATAATCCCACCTCGGGTGCATTTTTCACTTATGGCACTAAATATGTCGAGGGCGGTTTTGGTTTCGCCTTGGGCTGGAACTACTGGTACAACTGGGCCATTACCGTAGCTTTTGAGCTGGTTGCCGTTCAGTTCATCATGAAATTCTGGTTTCCCGATATTCCTGGTGTTTATTGGAGTGCAATTTTCCTGGCCATTATTTTTGGGATTAATGCCCTGACAGTTAAAGGCTTTGGTGAATCTGAATTCTTCTTCTCTCTGGTGAAAGTTGTCGCGATTATTGCCTTTATCATTATCGGTATCTGGATGATCGTGAAGATTATGCTAACCCCAGGCGCAGAAGCATTTGCCAACTGGAGTATTGGTGACGCACCTTTTGTCGGTGGTTTCCAAGCCTTAATTGGCGTGGCGATGATTGCCGGATTCTCCTTTCAAGGAACCGAAATGGTCGGGGTGGCTGCGGGCGAATCGAAAGATCCAAAGAAAACCATTCCGGTGGCAATCAAGCAGATTTTCTGGCGTATCCTGTTATTTTATATCGTGTGTATTTTCATTATCGGCACATTGATTGCCTACAATGACCCACGCTTATTACAGGCGGCTGCGACCGACAATATTGCGCTTTCTCCTTTTACCCTGCTCTATGAAAAGGCCGGCTTTGCCTTTGCTGCGAGCATTATGAATGCGGTGATTTTGACAGCCATTCTGTCTGCGGGTAACTCAGGCATGTATTCCTCTACGCGCATGCTATTTGATATGGCACGTAAAGGTAGTGCGCCAAAACTGTTTGGCCGTCTGGATCCACGTGGTGTACCGATGAATGCCCTGTATGCCACCACTGCAATCGCAGCACTGTGTTTCCTGACTACCTTCTTCGGTGAACAGGAAGTCTTTAACTGGCTACTCAATATGTCGGGCATGTGCGGCTTTATTGTCTGGCTCGGGATTGCGATTTCACACTATCGCTTCCGCAAAGGTTACTTGGCTCAAGGCTACAAACTGGAAGATCTGGCTTATCGCGCCAAGTTCTTCCCCTTTGCTCCTTGGTTTGCTTTTATTCTCTGTGCGATTGTCGTCCTTGGTCAAAACTATCAGGATGTTCTGGCAGGTCAATGGATGGGGGTTCTCTCGACCTATATCAGTATTCCATTGTTCTTGGCAATCTGGTTCGGATACAAATGGAAGAAAAAATCCAAACTGGTGTCTTATCAAGAGATGGATGTACAACCTATGAAACTTGATCAGGAATAAACCATCATAAATTAAAAAATCAGTCTACGGGCTGATTTTTTAATTTCTTAGATTAGTTATGCCGCATGACAAAATTACGGTCATCAATCACAATCACTTGCTGACAGATCCCCTCTGCCTGACGCTGCTGCTCGAATACATCTGCCGGCATCGCATCAAAACTGTCAAAGAAACTGATCTCATGTTCATCTATTGCATAGATCAATGAATGATTACCGACCCCTTCTAAGGTATCGTAGAAAACAATCACGAAACGGCCTGCTTCCACCTGCTGCTGGATTTCTGCATAAGAGATCACACGCTCTTCAACAGGTATTTTAAGTGTCTGTGCTTGTTGATAAAAATCAAGCTCGACTGGCTGTTTATCTGCATCATATTCGCTAAAAAAAGCAACATCCAGTCCCAGCGTCTGCAAAGCCACTGCAAGGGCAATAGTTGAAGTTCCCATTTCCGGATTGTGACGACAGAGCTGAACCAAGTCCGGAATATGCAGGTCAATTCCATAATGATGGAAAATCATCCAGATCGAGAAAATTCCGCTATTGGCTTCCAGATTTTGTAAATCTTCAGGAATTTCAACACCCATGTTATCACTCAATTACATCTTTAATGACTCAGTGTAGTCAAAATTCAGATATAAAAAAAGCGGCTCATAGGAGCCGCTTTTTTAACAATTCAATAATTAATTATTGAGCTTGTTGTTGACCTTCAACTAGTACAGTACGGCTACCAGTGATTGTCGCGAATACACGACGGTTCATAGCACGACCTTCTTTAGTGTTGTTGTCAGCAATCGGTTGATCCCAAGCGAAACCTTGAGTAGACAAGCGAGATGCATCTACGTTGTATTCATTCACAAGTGAAGATTTAACAGAGTTAGCACGAGCCAGAGACAAACGTTCGTTTAGTGCACGTGGACCAGTGTTATCAGTGTGACCTTCGATGCGAGCAGTAGCGTTTGGATATTCAACTAGCTTCTCAGCAACTTTCGCGATTTCAGGTTTGTATTGATCTTTGATGTTTGATTTGCTGGTATCAAAGAACACACGAAGTTCCATGTTCAGGTCTTCAGTCAACTCTTGTGGAGCTGGAGCAACCGGAGTTACAGGCTCAACTGGAGCAACTTCTACTACTGGAGCAGCTGGCTTCAGACGGCCACCTAGAACTACGTTAAGACCAGCAAGTGCTGTATAGTTCCAGAATTTTTCGTCAAAGTGGTAAGTACCACGAGCTTCAGTACGTAGTGCCAATGCATCGTTGATGTGCCAGAATGCACCGATACCCGCGTTACCTAGAGTACCTTCTTCACCATCGCGGTATGCTAATGCAGGATCATCAAATTCATATTCATAGTGACCAGCACCTAAAAGCATGTATGGCTTTACTTTGCTGTCATAGTTGCCAGTAAATACATCTGAAGTCGCATAGAAGTTACCTGCGATATTCTTAGCTTTGTATTCACCACGGTTAGTGTCAACATCACCCTTTACTTGACTATATTCAGCTTCAAAACCTAACCAAGGAGTAAGTTCTACACCAATAGCAGCACCTACAAATAAATCATCCTGTAATTCAGGACCATTTGTTAATTCGCCATCGTTACCGCCATTGTTGTGCTGAGTGTCTTGGAATGTATAACCTAACATCAACGGAGTAACAGTTACGCCTGCATTTGCAGCAGCAAAAGGTGCAGCTACAAGCATAGCTAAAGCAATACGACTCATTTTCATGGATTTATCCTCCAGAGATAACAATTGTTGTTCAAGCTCAAGCCCGTAATAGGCCATCCTGAGATAGGCTTTTTATTACCCCAGTTTTATTCTTAAGCTATTCACATGGCATCATACAAACACTTTATTATTTTTCCAAGTGCTTGATTAATTTAATCAAGTAAATTATTGACAAAATTACTTACAATTTCCGTTGTAATTCAGTAATTTTTTACTCAATTTTTTATTCTGAATGACCTATTGTGATTGCCAATTATTTTTTAATCGCTTTCTTGAGATTTGAGTAACAACCAAATTACATGCTCAACAAAGCATAAAAAACGCATAATTAATAACATGTTTCCTATAAAAATAATATATAAATCAGGTAACTCTATGTATAGAAAAATAACAAGAGCGTTCACTATTGTTGAATTGATTATCTGTGTTGCAGTGCTTGCAATTTTGGCCAGTATTGCCCTGCCTTACTTTCATGAATATCAGTCCAGACAGGAAGCCAAACAGATTCCTATCAAATTATCTGCGGTTAACCGTTATGCACGTAGTCAGGCTGCCGTGTTTCACCAGAATATTGTGATCTGTCCCAGTCAGGATTCACTCAGCTGTCACCCCAATCAATGGAATAAAAATATACTGGTCTTTATTGATAAAAATAAAAACCGGCAAGTCGATGCGGGCGAACAAATTTTACACATTGATGCTCTAAATCTTAAATATGGCAACCTGAGTTGGCGAGGCGCATTAAGTTCACCAAGTGTCACCTATCAGGCACATACCGCCCTTCCGATTGGTTCGAATGGCAGTTTCTATTATTGTTCTGCTCAACTTTCAAGTCAACAGCGTATTGTACTGAGTAAAATGGGACATATCCGGGTAGAAAGTCTCCCTTCTTGCTAACAGAACTATGCAGTTTATGATTGACTGCGATTAGCGCTTCAATCCTGAGTTTTTTTCAATATACTGCTTATGTTTGAAAAATTGATTAAAACTCATACGGAGATATAACAATGACTGATATCGTAATTGTCAATGGTGCACGCACAGCCATGGGTGGCTTTCAGGGTAGCCTTGCCAGTGTAACTGCACCTGAACTGGGTGCGGCTTCAATAAAAGAAGCGATTGCTCGCGCAGGCTTACAAGCAGCAGATATTGAAGAAGTCATTATGGGTTGTGTCCTTCCTGCGGGTTTGAAACAAGGTCCTGCCCGTCAAGCGATGCGTCAAGCCGGCCTTCTGGATTCAACGGGTGCTGTGACCATTAACAAACTCTGTGGTTCTGGCATGAAAGCGGTGATGCAAGCAGCCGATATGATTAAAGCCGGTTCTGCAAATATTGTGGTTGCAGGGGGGATGGAATCAATGACCAACGCGCCTTATGTATTGCCGAAAGCGCGCGGCGGCTTCCGCATGGGACATGGCGAAATTAAAGATCATATGTTCCTAGATGGTCTTGAAGATGCTGAGACAGGTCGTTTGATGGGTTCATTTGCCCAAGATATGGCAAATACCAAAGGCTATACTCGCGAACAGATGGATGATTTCGCCATTCGCTCATTGAAACGTGCACAAACTGCTGTGAATGAAGGCTATTTTTCTGATGAAATCGTAGCAGTTACGGTAAAAACACGTAAAGGTGATGTGGTTGTTGATAAAGATGAACAACCCTTCAATGCCAATATTGATAAAATTCCAACCCTGCGTTCAGCCTTTGCCAAAGACGGCACCATTACCGCTGCCAATGCCAGCTCAATTTCTGATGGTGCATCAGCTCTGGTGATTAGCTCAGCGGATCATGCCGCAGCAAAAGGTTTAAATCCTTTGGCCAAAATTGTTGCCTATGCTTCAAATTCACAGCATCCTTCTGAATTTACCATAGCGCCAGTGGGTGCAATTCAAAAGGTTCTCGATAAAGCAGGTTGGAATGCTCAAGATGTCGACCTCTGGGAAATCAATGAAGCCTTTGCCATGGTGACCATGTGTCCAATGGATGAATTCAAGCTTGATCCTGAAAAAGTCAATATTAATGGCGGTGCCTGTGCCCTGGGTCATCCTGTCGGTTCAACCGGTTCACGTATTATCCTGACTTTGATTCATGCGCTGAAACGTACTGGTGGTAAACGTGGTATTGCTGCACTTTGTATCGGTGGCGGTGAAGCGACTGCTGTGGCGATTGAGTTGCTTTAATTAAAAGCCTCCCTTTTAAAAAAGAGATTTAGAGGGATTTTATAAATCCTCCCCTCTTGCGGAACATCGTTCCTCATCCTTTAATAAAGGAGGGGGAATTTTAGAAATCAAAAAGCCTCCGATTGGAGGCTTTTTATCGTCAAATATTCAAAGCTGTACTTTAAATGATAAGACTTAAAGAATTTCTTTACGAAGTTGCTCAGGTGATTTCATTGACAACAAGCCCGGTGCCACATCAAATGCTGTTTTTGCACCATACTGCTGCATTTGATTTAAACGATAAGTTGCACGTGCATAAGCAACTAAAACGCTGGCTGTAAATTCTGGATTACTTTCTAGTTTTAATGAAAACTCAAGCACTTGTTTATGTGCATCACTGGTGTTTCCACTACGAATCACAAAACCACCATGCGGCATACGCTGGTGATCTTGTGCTAAAGTTACTTCATCAATGAAATTCACAGTCGTGTCATAGTCGGCAAAATAATCCGGCATGGTCACAATCGCTTGCTTAACTGCTTCTGCATCTGCACCCTCTGCAAGCACCACATAACACTCACGGGTATGTTTTTCTTTGGTCGTTAATACTGGACGAACACCACTACGTACTTTCTCAATTGCTTCTGTTGAAGGAATGGTATATTGCACCCCTGCTTTCACACCTTCTACACGACGAATGGCATCTGAATGACCCTGACTTAAGCCTTTGCCCCAGAAAGTATAGGTTTCACCGTCTGGTAGTAAAGCTTCACCAAATAAGCGATTGATCGAGAACATGCCTGGATCCCAACCAATGGAGATCATCGCAGTTTTCTTGCTGGCTGTTGCAGGTGCATCGACCGCTGCATAATATTCAGGAATACGTGCGTGGGTGTCAAAACTATCGACAATATTAAACTGGCTGGCCAAGATCGGACCTTGTTGCGGTAAGTCGTCTTTTGAACCGCCACATAAAATCAGCACATCAATTTTATCTTGGAAATCTGTCAGTGAGTCCATATGGAACACTTGGGTTGCTGCGAAGCAAGGAGATACCGTTTCAGGCGCACGACGGGTAAAAATACCCACAAGTTGTAAATCTGGATTCTTTTGAATGGCGGTTTCAACGCCACGACCCAAGTTGCCATAACCAGCAATACCAATACGGATAGAATTTTGCATAAAGACAAGTCACTTCATCATGAAAAAATTAAAAAAATAAATCAGATGACGATCCCATTAAAATCGCCCTCTTGATTGATTTTGCATACTCGAAAATTAGCGCTCTGCTCGCGTTACTCTCAGCATAAAGATACTTATGCTACAGCAATTCGCAGCAATTTAAAGTATTCAGGATAGTATAGAAACAATCATATCTATCGTCCAAAGCAAACAAAAAGCCTGCATTGCAGGCTTTTTGTTTATAAGAAAAACAGACTTATTTACAGACAAGCTTTTTAACTTTCAGGTTAGGCACCTGTTTGATAATTTGCCTGATTCACCGCGGTCGATGCCTGGTACGGATTTTTAAAATCACTTAAACCGGCAGCCGCCTCCTGAATGTCTTTACCTTCTTTAATCACGAAAGTATCGAAACCGGAACGCTTCATGTAGTTCAACACATCTTTGAATACATCACCAGTGGCACGAAGTTCGCCTTGGAAACCTTGACGGCGTAAAAGTGCTGCAAATGAATAGCCACGGCCATCATTAAAACCGGCAAATTCAATAAAGATTGCATCTAATTGAGCTAGCGGAAATTCATTGCTTTCAGGTGAAGCATCAACGGTTAAGTACAATGCTTTTTTACCTGAAACATGGCGAAGCTGATCTAACTGATCTACCGTCAGAACCACATCACCTTGTGGTAAAACACCCTCTTCACCGATGAGCTGGTAAGTATTTTCTGTCACTGTGCCATCTTTAGAGAGCACTGCGAGTGCGGTATTAAGCATATGCACGCTCCTTGAATGGTTGGATGCCAACACGGCGATAAGTATCGATAAACTCTTCAGCGTCCTGACGTAGATCAAGATAGGTATTTAGAATTTCTTCTACAATATCCGGCACCACATCTGCTGCAAATGACGGCCCAAGAATATCGCCAATTGAGGCATCATGGTCTGCATTACCGCCAAGCGTGATCTGGTAGAATTCAGCGCCTTTTTTATCAACACCCAAAATCCCGATATTACCGACATGGTGGTGACCACAGGCATTCATACAGCCTGAAATATTCAGATCCAGTTTACCTAGGTTATAAATCGTATCCAGATCATCAAAACGGCGTGAAATTGCTTCAGAAATCGGAATGGATTTCGCATTGGCCAATGAACAGAAATCACCACCCGGGCAGCAGATGATGTCGGTCAAGAAACCGATATGCGCACGTGCCAGGTTATTTTGCTCAAGAGTTTGCCATACAGCGAACAAATCTTTTTGCGGTACATCCACCAGTGAGATGTTTTGTTCATGCGTGGTACGCAGCTCACCGAAAGTGTACTGATCGGCAAGGTCTGCAATCAGGTTCATTTCTTCCGTGCTGACATCACCCGGTGCAATCCCGGCACGTTTCAGTGAAATCGTCACAATACGATAACCTTTCACTTTATGTGCATTGGTATTGATGTTGAACCACTGTTTGAATTTCGGATATTGCGCGAACAATTCAGTGAAATCTTCATCTGCATAATCTTGGTAATCGAATGGCGTGAAGTTCTCATCCATTTTTGCCAAAGTGTCTGCATCGATTTTCAAAGTCTTAACAGTATGCGCAAATTCAGCTTCAACTTTCTCAGCAAATACCGCTGGCGTTAAAGCTTTGACCAAAATTTTGATACGGGCTTTATATTTGTTGTCGCGACGACCATGCAAGTTATACACACGAAGCACTGCTTCAAGATAAGCAATCAAGTCTTCACGTGGCAGGAACTCACGGATAAAGCTGCCAATCACTGGAGTACGGCCAAGACCACCACCCACTTTGATTTTATAGCCCATTTCGCCGGCTTCATTACGCACAATATATACACCGATATCGTGAAATGCAGTGGCTGCACGGTCGGTTTCTTCAAGCGCAGAGACTGCAATCTTGAACTTACGTGGCAAGAAGGCAAATTCCGGATGGAAAGTTGACCATTGACGGATCAACTCACAGGTCGGACGCGGATCGGCAATTTCACCAGCCACCACACCGGCATACTGATCCGTCGTGGTATTACGGATACAGTTGCCTGAAGTCTGAATCGCATGCATTTGCACGGTCGCCAGTTCAGCCAGCATATCAGGTACGTTTTCCAGTGCCGGCCAGTTAAACTGAATGTTTTGACGGGTCGAAATATGCGCGTAACCACGGTCATATTCTTTAGCCAAATCAGCCACTTTACGCAGTTGCTTTGAGTTCATCAAACCATAAGGCACTGCAATACGTAACATCGGCGCATAACGCTGCACATACAGACCATTTTGCAGACGAAGCGGACGATACTCATCTTCGGTGAGTTTGCCGGCTAAATAACGTTCCGTTTGGTCACGGAACTGTGCAACACGTTCATTAATCAGTTGCTGATCGAAATCAGTATATAAATACATGGCGTACAGCTGCTAGTAGTTTCTATTATATCGATCGCAAGGATAGCGAGATTAAACCTATCAATAAAATGCTTTTTATACATATTTCATAGCTGTTTTATTGATAAGCCTGCCAAAGTTTCACTGATATCACGGTTTAGCGCATTTAGTGTAGTTTTAAAGCAATAACGCTTTAATTCATCAATCGTTAGCAGTTATCTTCATATAGTGATATTTCAATCTTTTACCCTTTTTTGTCTTTTAAATAATTAAAAATATTACCATTTTTCACTCTCACCCAAAAACTGACCGACAAAATCATAACGTATCTTTGAACGTGAAAATTTAATCGGACAGGCCAGTTGTGCTTCGGTCTGCTGACTATCGGGTTTTAATGGAACCTGAACTAGCCATTCTCGCTGTTGCGCCAGATCAGAATGCAAAGCTTCTTCAAGTTTTAGCACCGGCTCAACACAGACATCCAGCGCTGCGAATAGTGTTTGCCATTCCGCTAATGATTTTGACTTTATTCTATTTTGAATTGCCTGTTTCACCGCAGCACGATCTTCTGGAGCAAAAGAATTGCCTTTTTCTAGAATAATCGGCAGCTCTAAAGCCTGTGCCAATCCCTGCATAAATTGAGGTTCCAGACTGCCAATCGACAGATAACGTCCATCCTGTGTTGCATAATAGTCATAGAAAGTCCCGCCATTCAGATAGCCAGACTCAGGTCGTTGATGCTGATTGCCAGCCAGACTGGCGGATGCGGCCAGATTATTCATCGTCACCACGCAATCGGTCATGGATATATCAATATATTGTCCTTTGCCACTTTGCTGACGTTCAATTACGGCAGCCAAAATTGCAATTACGGCATGCATGGAACCACCTGCAACATCGGCGACCTGAATTCCCAAGGCTGGTGGCCCACTTTCGATCCGGCCACTGTGTCCAGCAATACCGGACAAGGCCAGATAGTTAATATCATGTCCTGCTTTCGCTTTGTAAGTACCGGTTTGGCCATAGCCAGTGATGGAACAGTAAATTAATTTGGGGTTAATTTCGCTTAAGGTTGAGTAGTCCAGCCCAAGCCTTTGCATCACGCCGGGACGGAATTGCTCAATCACAATGTCATAATCTGCAACCTTGGATTTGACCAATTCGATATTGGTCGGATCTTTCAAATCCAGTGCTACCGATTGCTTGTTTCGGTTCAGATAACTCTGTGAAGTGGCCTGTCCATTGGCAAAGGGGGGCATTAATCGCAACAGGTCCGGGCGGGTCGGTGATTCAATATGCACAACCTCGGCGCCGAGATCAGCCAGATATAATGTCGCGAATGGGCCTGGTAATAATGTAGAAAAGTCTAGAATTTTCAATCCTTTTAAGGTATATGACATTGGAATATTTACTCTACTTATATTGCTTTTTTCAGCATCATAGAAACATAAATGCATAAAAACAATGTCATGTTCAGCCATTTACCTTGATAGTTTCGGCAATCTAATATGTAAGAAAATGGCAAAGGTGTTCTTGTAAATTGCCATTGCTTTATTATTTTTCGTCATTTAGGTCAAATATTAGTGAACATTAAAGAGACTGAAGGATTAAACATGAGTCGTGATACGATCAGTATCCATTTCGTCAATGCAGCCTTATCTGGCGTCAAGCGCTTAGGCATGGATGTCGATACTTTATTGTCTCACGTCGGAATTGAAGCAGAACTGCTGCATCAACCCAAAGCCCGTATTTCACCTGAACAATATACCCGCTTTATTAAAATGTTATGGATGGTGACCCAGGACGAGCATGTCGGCTTTGACAAACAGCAACGCCGGTTAGGCACTTTTGCCATCATGTGTCAGCTCATCATTCATGCCAAAACCTTAGGTGATGCACTGGAACTTTCCTCGCAGTTCTATAAACTCTTCGGTGATGACTGGTCGGTGACCCTGGAACGTGACAAACACGAAGCACGTCTGGTGCCCCTCATTCCAAATGCGATGGATCCGGATCATTTTATTACCGAAAGCATGCTGATGATCTGGCATGGTCTGGCATCTTGGCTGATTGAACGTCGTTTACCGCTGGAACGTGTGCATTTTAGCTATCCACGTCCAGTCCATGCCGATGAATATGATGCCCTGTTCTTTGCGCCGGTAATGCAGTTCGACATGCCACGTACCGAAATCACCTTTGCTGCGGACTATCTGGACCTGCCGATCCGTCAGAATGAAGAAACCTTAGAGGAATTCTTGAAAGCTGCGCCTGCTCAGCTCCTAGTGAAGTTTAAAAATACCAACTCGCTGACCTCAAGAATCCGTGATGTATTGAAGAGCCAGATTGGCGAAGAAATGCCGACATTGAATGATGTCGCGTCAATGCTGTATTTATCTCCTCAAACCTTGCGCCGCCGTCTGGCAGCCGAAGGTAAAAGCTATCAAGGTGTGAAAGATGCCTTGCGCCGTGATGCCGCGATTCATCTGTTATTGAATCCAGATCTAACCCTCGAAGATGTCGCGCAGCAGGTCGGTTTCAGTGAAACCAGTACCTTCCATCGTGCCTTCAAGAAATGGACC
This sequence comes from Acinetobacter sp. YH12106, assembly GCF_013418995.1. Classification (NCBI taxonomy): domain Bacteria; kingdom Pseudomonadati; phylum Pseudomonadota; class Gammaproteobacteria; order Moraxellales; family Moraxellaceae; genus Acinetobacter; species Acinetobacter sp. YH12106. The sequence continues at coordinate 24,126 of NZ_VPAV01000008.1, read as the reverse complement.
GGTGTAACCCCAGGTCTATATCGCCAGTTGCATGGTTATCATTAATTAAAATTCTCGATATCCTCTTCTCCAGCCCAGGCTTCCAGACCTGGGCTTTTTTTATTGGCAAAAATCGTCAAATGATCTGGTCCGTTCTCGTCATTGCACTTCAAAATTTAAGTATTACACTCGAGTCATTAGAATAATTTTCAGCAAATTAATAAAAGGGACATGCTATGAGCGAGGCATATATTATCGACGCCATTCGCACGCCACGCGGAAAAGGTAAAAAAGATGGATCTTTACATCAAGTCAAACCCATTTCATTACTGACTGGCTTACTTAACGAACTTCAGGCACGTCATCAATTTGATACATCAAAAGTCGATGATATTGTGCTGGGTTGTGTCACACCGATTGGTGATCAAGGCGCCGATATTGCCAAAACCGCGGCAATCGCAGCGGGTTGGGACAATGATGTCGCCGGTGTACAAATCAACCGTTTCTGTGCTTCCGGTCTGGAAGCTGTCAATCTGGCTGCACAAAAAATCCGTTCTGGCTGGGAAGATCTGGTCGTTGCAGGCGGCGTCGAATCCATGTCCCGCGTAGCGATGGGTTCCGATGGCGGCCCTTGGGCACTGGATCCTGAAACCAATATGGCCTGTGATTTTATTCCGCAAGGTATTGGCGCGGACTTGATTGCCACGATTGACGGTTATAGCCGCACCGACATAGACCAGTTTGCCGAGCAATCCCAGAAGAAAGCCGCTGCCGCACAAGCCAATGGTTATTTCAACGCTTCTGTTATCCCGGTCAAAGACAAGGCCGGTGTGGTGATTCTGGACAAAGACGAATTTATCAAACCGACCACAACTGCTGAAGGCTTAGGCAAACTCAATCCTAGTTTCGCGACCATGGGACAGATGGGCTTTGATGCCATCGCCCTACAAAAATATCCTGAAGTTGGCACGGTGAATCATGTGCATCATGCCGGGAATTCTTCCGGAATCGTCGATGGTGCAGCCGTAGTTCTCATCGCATCAGAACAAGCGATCAAAGAACAAGGTTTAAAACCGCGTGCCAAAGTACTGGCCACGGCGCTGGTCGGGGCTGATCCTACCATTATGCTGACCGGCCCTGCCCCGGCAGCACGTAAAGCTTTGGCTAAAGCTGGCTTGACGATTGATGATATTGACCTGTTTGAAGTCAATGAAGCTTTTGCTGCGGTGGTGATGCGATTTATTAGCGAACTCAATGTTGATCCAGCGAAAGTGAATGTGAATGGTGGTGCAATCGCTATGGGTCATCCATTGGGCGCAACAGGCGCGATGATTCTGGGAACTTTACTGGATGAGTTAGAACGCCAAGGCAAAAAACGTGGACTAGCCACACTGTGTGTCGGTGGCGGTATGGGCATCGCCACCATTATTGAATTGGTTTAACTCAAATATTTAAAGTGTTTGATTCACGTTTTAGTCATATGCAACCTGAGCAAAACCAAAGCACTGCTTTGGTTTTAGCGCAAGATCATTGTTTTACAAAATTAATAGATTTTGCGTATGACAATGGTTTGCCTACTTTTGCTAAATGAGAAATACATTTCGCAAGACAGGTCAAACTGAAGCTTAAACCAAGAATTTAGATGAATTTGGAAAGGCTCCGTAATAAGGAAAATTTCTAAAATCTAATCAGGATATTAACTCCAAATTCATCCCATTATGATCTGGATAAAAATTTATGAGCGCAATTCAATATCAAAAAACTGAAGATAATATCGTCATTCTGACCTTTGATTCTCCAAACCAGTCTGCCAATACCATGAATGCAGATTTTCGTAGCGCTTTGGCTGAAACCGTAGAAAAACTCAAAGCTGATGAAAATATTACTGGCATCATTTTCCGGTCTGCGAAAAAAACCTTCTTTGCCGGTGGCGATCTGGATGAACTGATTCAAGCTACACCTGAACATGCGACTGAATTCTTCAACATGATTGAAGAGATGAAAGCACAGATGCGTTATATCGAAACCCGCGGCATTCCGGTTGTGGCTGCACTAAATGGCACAGCACTGGGCGGTGGCTGGGAGATTGCTCTGTGTGCCCATCATCGTATTGCCTTGAATGACCCTAAAAGCAAGTTTGGCCTGCCTGAAGTCACACTGGGTTTACTACCCGGTGGCGGTGGTATTGTCCGTAGCGTGCGCCTGCTCGGCCTGCAAAATGCCTTTCCCTTGTTGATGGAAGGCAAACAGTTGGGTGTAGAGAAAGCCCGATCTTTAGGGCTGATTCACGATGTGGCAGACAATACCGATGAACTCTTAGACAAAACCATTGTCTGGATTAAAGCCAATCCGAAGTCACAACAGCCTTTTGATGTAAAAGGCTACAAAATTCCGGGTGGTAGCCCTTCAACGCCAGCAGTTGCACAGATGCTGGCAATTGCCCCGGCGATGCTGCGTGATAAAACCAAAGGTTGCTATCCTGCACCTGAAGCAATCATGTCGGCAGCGGTGGAAGGTGCTCAGGTCGATGTCGATACGGCGCTGACCATTGAATCGCGTTACTTTACTTATCTGGCCACCGGTCAGATTTCTAAAAATATGATCGCTACTTTTTGGCATGGATTGAATGCGATCAAATCCGGTGCCAGCCGTCCCCAAAAGATTGCGAAATGGAAAGCCACTAAAATTGGCATTCTGGGCGCAGGCATGATGGGCGCAGGCATTGCTTATGTGACTGCCAGCAAAGGCATTCAGGTTATTTTAAAAGACATTTCGATTGAAGCGGCTGAAAAAGGTAAAGCTTATAGCCAGAAACTGCTGGATAAAAAAGTAGCTCAAGGACGTTTATCTGCTGATCAACGAGATCAGGTTTTAAGCCTGATTCAAGCGACTGCATCCAATCAAGATCTGGCCGGTTGTGACCTGATCATTGAAGCGGTGTTTGAAAATCCCGCACTGAAAGCTCAAGTCACACAAGAAGCAGAACAGTATCTTGCCAGTCATGGCGTGATGGCATCGAATACTTCGACCCTGCCTATTATAGAGTTAGCCCAGGCTTCAAAAAATGATCAAAACTTTATCGGTCTGCATTTCTTTAGTCCGGTCGATAAAATGCAGCTGGTCGAAATCATCAAGGGGCAAAATACTTCAGCAGAAACACTGGCCAAAGCCTTTGACTTTGTCCAGCAGATTGGCAAATTACCGATTGTGGTAAATGACAGCCGTGGCTTCTTTACCAGTCGTGTCTTTGGTACGTTCGTTCAAGAAGGTTTGCGCCTGCTGGCAGAAGGCGTGCATCCGGCGCGGATTGAAATGGCTGCACTCAAAGCCGGTATGCCAGTCGGGCCATTGGCCATTCAGGATGAAGTGTCCTTGACCCTCTCCGAACATGTGGCCAATGAAAGATACAAAGTCTTAGAAGCACAAGGTCAGACCATCACCAAATCACCCGCAGATGAAGTCATTCACAGTATGATTCATGAGTTTAACCGTAAAGGTAAGGCTGCCGGTGCAGGTTTTTATGATTATCCAGAAAATGGTAAAAAGCAGCTCTGGACGGGTCTCAACCACTGGAAAAAAGAGGTTGATCTTTCTGAACAGGAAATGATGGATCGTTTCCTGTTTGTGCAGGCACTGGATACCGTGCGCTGTCTGGAAGAAGGCGTGCTGGAGTCTGTGGTCGATGCCAATGTCGGTTCCATTTTTGGCATTGGCTTTGCAGCCTGGACGGGTGGCGCGGTGCAATTCTTAAATCAGTATGGTCTGGCCAAGGCGCTGACCCGTGCCAAGGTACTCGAAAACAAGTATGGTGAACGCTTCAAAGCACCGCAACTCCTGAAAGACCGGGCAGCAGAAGGCCAGCCGATTCAATAATTTTGAGCTCTAAATAAAAAGAGGAACTGAGTTGCTCTTTTTATTTTCCGGATTTGGCTGAATCACTGGATACACTCGTCTAATGACAGATTTCGATCTGCTTTTTGATCAATTTATGTTATAAAGTTACATAAGTTTGATATCCACGTGGGTAAGACCTATGACTGATCACAGTTCACCTGAAAAATCCCCTTGGGGTTGGAAAGCACTTATTATCTTCTGTATTTTAGGTGGATTATTCATGTTTATTTTTTGGCTTGCGGTGACGAATGAACCGGATTACATGCCAAGCCAGCAAAATAAACAAACCACCCAGCAGCATGCTTTTAAAAATGCACCGACCATGTCTCCTGAAGCAATTGCGAAGGCTCAAGCAGATCGTGAGGCACGTGCGACTGCCAATACGGCTCATTCCGATACAACAGCGAATGAACATAATATGTCAACTGAAGAACATGCCAATATGGAGAGTGCCGAGCATAGCTCAGCGCATGGCCACTGATCTTGATTCAGTAAGGGCGTAAAAAAGCGAGGTCAATGCCTCGCTTTTTTGTATCTCAATAACTAAAAAATTAAAGGTTTAAATACATATTAATATGCGGGATGCCGCAATCCAGATAGTCTTCGCCCTGAACCTTAAAACCCAATGCCTGATAAAAACCGATGGCATGTACTTGCGAAGACAGTTTTAAATCTTTTCGATGATCTGCTTTGGCATAATCGATAATCGCCTGCATCAATTGCTGCCCGATCTTCAAGCCACGATGTGGCTTTAACACTGCAACACGACCTACACTGTTATTCGCCAGCAATCTTGCAGTGGCTATCGCATGCCCCTTTTCATAGACCACAAAATGGATGGAAATGGCATCTTGCTCATCCCATTCTTCTTCAGCAGCGATATTCTGTTCTTGAATAAACACGGCTTCGCGAATGGTTTTGGCATGCTTCGCTAAATCCTCCCAACCACCCGAAACAATTTTAAGCTCTGAATCCTTTAGCATTTAGAACCAATCCCCTGCTGATCCCACTGATTATTCAATAACAATTCCAGTGAATGTTTTTGGATAGCGTACATTTCTTTCAAGTCCTGAATCTGTTTCAAGACCTCCTGATCGGGTTGTTGGTAATCTTTGCGTTTCGTCGCCAGAATCATTTTATTTTTACTGGTATGTTCCAGTGCCACAAACTCAAAAACTTTGGTTTCATAACCATAGGCTTTCAGCAATAACGCACGAATGGTATCGGTCAGCATTTCTGCCTGTTGACCGGCATGAATACCAAATTGCAGCATCGGACTCAGCACTTTTGGCGCCTGTAACTGTGGACGCAATTCCTTATGGCAACATGGCGCACACATGATCATCTGTGCATTCAGGCGAATACCGCTGTGAATCGCAAAATCCGTTGCCACATCACAGGCATGCAAAGCAATCATTACATCCAGACGTTTCGGTTCATAAGTACGCACATCGCCCTGAAAAAAGTCGAGCTGATCAAAGCCAGATTGTTGCGCGACCTTTTGGCAGAACTCGACCATTTTCGGATTCAGTTCCACCCCTGTAACCCACGGCGTCTCACCATGTTTTTGCATATAGTCATATAAAGCACAGGTCAGATAGCCTTTACCGGAGCCAAAATCCACCACACGCAGACCTTCGACTTGTGGCTTGAGCTGCGCCAATGCACCCGAAAAAATCTCGACAAATTTATTAATCTGTTTCCATTTACGCGCCATGCTCGGAATGATCTGCGCGTTATGATCGCTAATGCCGAGATGCTGTAAAAAGATGCTGTCCTGATCAACATAACGTTGTTTAATCCGGTCATGACCCTGTTCAGCGGACTTGACCTGAAGCGTCGAGTTTTTGTTTTTAGTACGGGTCAACATAGCTTTTTTCTTGTTTTTTTTCAGCTGTAATTCTTCATCTAGCGTCATTAAATTGGCTTGCTTGCAACATGCTAATAATACTGTCACCTGTGCCAGTGCATCCGCTAAAGGATAGTTTTTGGTGACATCCTGAGTTTTATGGCGATACAAACAGCTCAGTACTTTTTGCCCATTTAATGAAATGACTCGCAAGGTCATTTTCTCTAAATCCTGCAGTTCACCTTTATACTGGCTTAAGATCAGACGATCAAATTGATCACTTTCAACAGCTTGCTGAAATACATCTAAAAACTGCTGTTCTTGGTCTGAGAGAGTTGCCAACGTTGACATAGATAAAACCTGAAATGAATTGCCCCTCAAGTTTAAATCTTCTTAACCTAAAAGCAAAATTGAATTACTATACAAATGTATATTTTAAAGAAGAATGACAATCATGCAGAATGCGCCGCTGGTTCCAGATTATGATCACACTGAGGAACGAATTAATTATATCAGTCATGCTGTGGGTGCTGGACTATCGGTAATTGCTGGTATTCTTTTGATTATTAAAGGGTCTTATCTCAGTACTGGACAATGGATTGGACTTTGGGTCTATGCGCTGAGCATGATCTTGCTCTTCTCTGCGTCCATGCTCTATCACATGGCCACCGCAGCAGACCGTCGTTATTTTTATAAAAAAGTTGATCATACTGCAATTTATTATTTAATCGCCGGAACCTATACGCCTTTCCTGTCAATTGCCATTCCAACAGCCAAAGCCCAGTATTTATTGATTGCACTCTGGGTGATCGCCCTCATTGGTACACTGTTCAAGTTCGTTTTCATTCATCGTTTCCAGAAAATTTCTTTGGCGGCTTATCTGGTCATGGGCTGGCTGGCGCTGCTGGTGATGGATGATATGCAACAATATCTTAGTGCTCAATCTTTGACCTTTCTGATCATTGGCGGATTGGCTTATACCGTAGGTGCATTGTTTTACGCTTTAAAAAGAGTAAGATATACCCACGCTATCTGGCACATATTTGTATTGATAGGCGCAGGATCACATTTTCTGTCTATCTATCTTTACGTGATTTAATCATCTTCTTTTTCATTTCAGTGACCCTGAGCGAGTTAAAGCGAGAAGATTGCAGTTGTTTTTTTAAAAAATTACGCCTTTTTTAAAAAGATTACGCTTTTAAAACTAAGCTTTTTTATTTTTAGTAAGTGTAAGGTTCTTCATGGCGTCGTCTAATTCTGCTGCTCAGCCAGCACAAAATTCAAAATTTCGCGTTTTAACCGCGAGCTTGGTCGGTACTACAATCGAGTTCTTCGATTTTTATATCTATGCCACTGCTGCTGTCATTATTTTTCCATATCTGTTCTTCCCTGCAAGTACAGATCCGATGACTGCCACCATTCAGTCGCTGGCCACTTTCGCCATTGCCTTTATTGCCCGCCCGATTGGTGCGGCACTCTTTGGTCATTTGGGTGACCGGATCGGGCGAAAAGCCACATTGGTCGCTGCCTTGCTGACCATGGGTATTTCCACCGTTGCGATTGGCCTCTTGCCCACTTATGCGCAAATCGGGATTGCTGCACCACTCTTGCTTGCACTCTGTCGTTTAGGTCAGGGCTTGGGGCTGGGTGGTGAATGGTCAGGTGCAGTACTTCTTGCCACCGAGAATGCACCTGAAGGTAAACGTGCCTGGTATGGCATGTTCCCGCAACTGGGTGCTCCAATCGGCTTTATTCTGGCAACAGGTTCTTTCCTGACGTTGGGCGCTTTCATGTCTGAGGCTGACTTTATGGCTTGGGGCTGGCGTATTCCATTTATCTCAAGTGCCTTGCTAGTGATTGTCGGTTTATGGATTCGTTTAAAATTGCATGAAACCCCGGCATTCCAAAAGGTGCTAGATAAACAAAAAGAAGTGAACATTCCATTTGTTCAAGTCTTCAAAAAACATTCTCGCATGCTGGTACTCGGCACCATCGCTGCAATTTGTACCTTCGTGGTGTTCTACCTCACCACAGTATTTGCATTGCAATGGGGTACTAAACAGCTAGGTTATTCTCGTGAAGAATTCCTGCAATTGCAGTTGGTTGCAACCCTATGTTTTGCTGCCTTTATTCCACTTTCTGCAGTATTGGCCGAGAAGTTTGGCCGTAAAACCACCTCGATTGCAGTCTGTGTTATCTCTGCCATCTTCGGGATTTTCTTTGCAGATATGCTGGAATCTGGCAGCACGCTGGTGGTATTCCTGTTCTTGTGTATTGGTCTGGCGATCATGGGTTTAACCTATGGGCCAATCGGCACTGTATTGTCTGAAATCTTCCCGACTTCAGTACGTTATACCGGTTCTGCATTGACCTTTAACCTGGCAGGCATCTTTGGTGCATCCTTTGCTCCGCTAATTGCCACCAAACTGGCAACGACTTATGGTCTGTCTGCAGTCGGTTATTACCTGACCGCAGCATCAATCCTGTCACTGATTGCATTTCTGTTGATTCGTGAAACCAAGAATGATGATGTAAATAATCAAATTTAAAGTCTTAGTTTGATTTAAAAGCCAGCATTCGATGCTGGCTTTTTTATGATTTCACAACAAAACTCTGCTACTTATCTCGTTAAATTTGCTCAACAATCAAATGGACTCAACCAGACAATGAGACAAGGCAATGCAGGAGCTTATTGAATCCCTAACCCAGAAACAGTTGGTCAATATTATCATTTTGCTGGAAGATGATAAAAAAATAGAGGCCGTTCGCTATATCACCGAGCATACGACTTTGAATGAAATCCAGGCGCTGCAAGTGATTGAAGAGATTGTCCGTGAGCACGATGTGGTCATGAAAACTGAAAGCACAGGACCGCGCTTTAGTGATGATGCGGGTGAGATTGACCTGGTAACGCCTCCCCTTGAAATTCCGACCCATCCGAGCCTGAATACCCCCACAGAAGCTGAAATTACCGCACGACAATTACGCGAAGAAGTCCCAACCCGAAAAATTGAAAATAAAATCTGGATTCTGGCAGCCATTGCAGTGCTGTTATTGATCCTGATCTGGATCATTAGTTAAAGCTGAACAGGACAATATCTCCATTTAGATCAGTTCAATAATATCGATAGTGGGCGGCACTCGAAAACGAAAAGGTACGCCGACCAAACCGGTGCCGACCGTGACAAACACATCTGCATGTTCATGACGGTACATGCCCTTCTTATGCCCCAAAATTGACACTTTTTTCATGACATAATCGGTCAGCCAAGGCAATTCCACCTGTCCGCCGTGGGTATGTCCAGCCAGCATGAGAGGACGTGTCGGCAATTTGGGAATCATATCCACCGTATCGGGATTATGCGACAAAATGACCCAAGGCTTGTCCTGAGGTAAATCTGGCAGACTGCGCATATCGGCTTTACCCGCCCAGAGATCGCCCACACCCAAGAGCCGAAATTCATCAAATTCGACAATTTGCCCTTCAATATCCATGACCTGATTGACTTGCAGTGCATAATGCAACAGTTCCTGAATCGGTGGTCCCGGATATTGCTCGTCATGATTGCCATTGACGGAATAGACTGGGGCATGAATTTCTTTTAAAACTGCCAGTTCTTGTGCCAGTTTATTTTCCGGCTCATAAGTCCAGTCTCCGGCCACCACCACCAAATCGGGTTGAACATGATTTAACTTATGCACAATTTGTCGCAACTGCCGTTCATGACCAGAAAACAGACCGATATGTAAATCTGCAATCAGGGCAATCCGGACGGGTTGCTTTAAGCGTTTATCCGCATTGATCTGATATTGTGTCGTTTTCACTTGAATTAAATGCGGCTCGATAAAGCGTGCATAACTCAAGACGGCGCTGATCAAAAATACAAAAACAGCTTCATGCAAGGAATAATAACCGCTCCATCCGGCATAAATACTGAAGAACACCAGTGGAACCAGTAAATAGGACAGGTAAAAAGCCAACAAATGACAAAATGCTTTAAATGGATGAATGGTCTCGGTACGAGATTGACTCGACCATGCCTGGTACACAGCCCAGATGGCCAGAATGGCCATGCCTAAATAAAAATAAAAAAGTACGGAACTGGTATCCCACATAGATTTGCCTTGTCGAGTCGAGAAGCTGATTACTGGCTTTATATTTATCTTTTCATAGCTGGCAATTATACTCAATTCTAATTTTTCATTCTTCGACTTATATGGCCACTGCTTCCCACGCTCAAGCTCATTCAAAATTTTCCTGCTTTTCATCAATTTACCGCTATAAAGCTGGGATTTTACTGAGCTGCAGCATGATCTTGGGTCTTCCTGCATGCAGTACTTTGCCCAAGCAAACTGAGCAGCCTAGCCAGATGGCATTTGAAACAGATACCTCACAAACCAGTTTGGCGCAAATTGTTGAACCTTTACGTGAACAGAACATCGGCCTGACCGGTTATCGTGTGCTCTATGACCCACTCGAAGCACTGGGTGCGCGTATCCAGCTGATTAACAAGGCCGAGCGTAGTCTGGATCTACAGTATTATATTTGGGACAACGACCGGATTGGCACCCTTGCCCTGCATGCGATTATTCAGGCGGCAGATCGTGGCGTAAAAGTGCGTCTGTTAATGGATGACAATAATGCCAAGAAAATGGAAGGCATTTATCTGGCCTTAAACCAGCATCAGAATATCGATGTCAAACTGTATAATCCCTACCGTTTTCGAAAATATCGTGCCATGGACATGGTGCTGGATTTAAAGCGTATTAATCGCCGCATGCATAATAAAAGTTTTATTGCCGACAACCAGATTGCCCTGATTGGTGGACGCAATATGAGTAACCAGTATTATAATGTCAGTGAAATTTATCAGTTTTCCGATGTCGATGTGATGCTGGTCGGTGCAGCATCGGATGAAATCATTCATTCCTTCGATGAATACTGGAATGATGATTATGCCTATCCGGTGCAACAGATTGTCAATCCGCGCCATCATGGCTTACGCTTTCCAAGCCTGAAGCAACAACTGGAAAAGCACAGTCAGGATCAGGCCACACAGAATTATCTGGATCTGGCCAATCGTTCCAGAGCATTTGATCAATGGCTGGAACAAAACATTCAACTGGATTGGGTCGAAGCCGAAGTGGTCAAAGATCCTCCAAGCAAAATCAAGGCCAAGGCCAAAGCCGAAGAACATCTCAACTTCCAGTTATTACAACATCTCGAAAAACCTGAACAAAGTGTTGATATTGTCTCTGCCTATTTTGTTCCGGAAAAAATTGGCGCAGATCGTTTAAAGAAACTGGCGGATGAAAATATCGAGGTCCGTGTCTTGACCAATTCGTTTAAAGCCAATGATGTTGCCGTGGTACATGCCTTTTATGCCAAATATCGTCAGGATTTATTGGAAAATGATGTGCAGCTATATGAGTTTCTTGCAGCGCCAGATGCCGATCATCTCAATGCCAATACAGCGGAAATTTCCAAAAAAGCCAAAGTCAGCCTGAAAGGTTTAAGCCGCTCCAGCCTACATGCCAAGCTGATGGCAATCGATCAAAAACAGGTGTTTATTGGTTCTTTTAACTTTGATCCACGTTCTGCATATCTCAACACTGAAATTGGTGTCTTACTGAATAGTCCATCTTTAGCACAGGCAGTGCACCAAACCATGGATCAGAACTTAAGTAAATATGCCTATAAACTGGTGCTGGATGCCAACCAGAATATTAACTGGAAAATCAAGAAAGCCAATGGAGAGGTTAAAACCTTCACCAAAGAACCCGGAATAAGATGGTACCAAAAAGCTGGACTCAAACTGATGTCCTGGTTGCCGATCGAAGGGTTTATGTAAGTGACAAACAGCTTGAGTTGAACTATTTAAAATAGCCTCTTATTTAACACTGCCTGCTTCTCATGGATTTGCCCCAAGTTTCAGAGATATGAGTGTGGCAAGGATGCCACACATTATCCATCACGACAGGACGTCGTGTATGGCTAATAAAGACTTTTGCCTACTTTGGGTCTGTCAAAAGTAGAGTTTTGCCAACACAAAGCCATTTAAATGTTTAAAGCAAAGATGAGGCTATACACGTCTATTCCCAAGAATAGATATCAAATGCCTAAATTTCTCATCCAGTTGTTTTTTATTAAGTCTTTTCTAGTACACGCGATTGCAACTCCACCAAGCCAGCCTGCATGGTTTGCTGTACCACACGGGTCAGGCTTTCAACAGTGTGCCCCTCAGTCGCGATTGCAGGTAAAGCCACTAAATGTGCAATCACTTGTGGCATTTCCAGTACTTTTTTGACATGGGCTGCAAAACTGATGTCATTGATAAACGGCGCAACCACATCGAGGTCGCCCTGCTGATTCACATAACAAATCAGGCAAATTTGCACAGGACGCTGTGCCTCAATCGCAGCACCCAAAATCCGGCCGTGTACTTTTTTAATGGCTCGCCCATCTGAAGTGGTGGCTTCAGGAAAAAATAATACGGGAATATTCTGTTTTAAAAATCCGGTAATCTGTTCGCGGATACGCACCGAATCACCAGAACCACGTTTGATAAATAAAGTGCCGCCACCTTTGGCCAATTTACCCAGAATTGGCCAGTTTTCAATTTCTGCTTTGGCCAGAAAAAATACGCGTGCCCCTGAACCTAAAACTGCAATATCGAGCCAGGACACATGGTTACTCACCCATAAAGCGGGTTCGCGCGGAATTTCACCGTGCACCTGGACTTCTATGTTGAATACTTTGCACAACTGTCGACAAAAATGTTGCACATAACGGGTATTGGTTGGATTGTTCGGATTTTTGTATAAACCGTGACGGAAAACCAAATAGAACCCTTCACTGATAACAGCCAGTGAAGCTGTTACTTTTCGCGTATAAAGCCAGAATTTTGCCAAGCCATGTCGGTGAGATGTTTGATCTTGTACAGTTGGGTTCATAAAAACGTCACTAAATCCTAAGCTAGATACAGGGAATATCCACGAATTAAACTCATTCTATACTGTTCATTCGCAACATGCATTGATAATAAAAACCGACCAATAAGATCTATATCTTCAATTTTAATTGGATTAATAAATCATTTAGAATAAAAACATCGGAATATTAGATTAAAAAGGATCGCTGCCATGCCAGATCAAACCCAGCCTGCGAATGAAAAGCTTCAGCCTTTACAAGTGCTCAAATATATTTTGGGTGGTACCTGTATCTATGCCGCTGTACTGGTAACACTTGCACAACTGTTTGTCACCGCACTTTAAACCAAAGCCGCGCTAATTCAGTATCTGCCTCGCTCTTTTTCAACTACACTAAAGCTTTCAAGTGGAGATTGGCCTGAGTGGAATATTTAGAACAACATCGGGGGAAAGAACGCGTCATTCTGGTGAGTGTCAGCGTACAAATGCTGGATGACCTTGATGCTGAAGAGTTTAATCTGCTGGCGCAATCTGCAGATGCCGAAATTCTCGAACATATTCATGCTCAACGCGTCAAACCGGATGCCAAATTTTTTATCGGGTCAGGCAAAGCAGAAGAAATCGCCGAACGCGTAAAAGAACTGGACGCCAATCTGGTCATTGTCGATCATGCCCTGACACCGGCCCAGGCCCGTAATCTGGAACAGGTCATCAAGTGCCGTGTGGTCGATCGTACCGAACTGATTTTAGATATTTTCGCCCAGCGTGCCCGTACCTATGAAGGCAAGCTGCAAGTCGAACTGGCACAACTGCAACATTTATCATCCCGCTTAATTCGCAGCCGTGGCAATCTCGACAGCCAAAAAGGCGGCATTGGCTTGCGTGGCCCGGGTGAAACCCTGCTTGAAACTGACCGTCGTTTACTGCGTATTCGCATGGGACAACTGAAAGCCAAAATTGATAAAGTCCGCCAGACCCGAATGCAAGGTCGTATTGCCCGTCAAAAAGCAGCTGTCCCCACTGTGTCTTTGGTCGGTTATACCAATGCCGGCAAATCGACCCTGTTTAACCTGCTGGCCAAGAGTGATGTCTATGCAGCCGATCAGCTTTTTGCCACCTTGGACCCGACTTTAAGACGTCTGGAATGGGATGGCATCGGTAATCTGGTATTGGCAGATACGGTGGGTTTTGTTCGCAATCTTTCCCACTCGCTGGTTGAATCCTTTAAGGCGACCCTGGAAGAAACCGTAGAAGCTACCCTGTTGCTGCATGTCATCGATTCAAGTAGTCCAGAAATGCTGGAGCAGATTGAAGCGGTTGAAAAAGTCTTGAAAGAAATTGGTGCCGATGTTCCGATCCTGCAGGTTTACAATAAAATTGACTGTAGCGGCGATGAGGCCAAAATTATTTATCGACGCCCGGGTGAGCCAGAACGTGTCTATGTTTCAGCACATAGTGGCGAAGGGATCGACCTGCTGCGTAAAGCGGTACATGAAGCCCTGATGGGACAATTGCAATCCTTTGACCTGATTCTGAAACCCGCCTACGGCAAGCTGCGCAACCAGCTTTATGGTTTAAATGTAATCCAGTCAGAACATTATGATGATGAAGGTCAGCTGCATTTACATATTCGGATTGCAGCACAAAAACTGGAGCAGCTGATTAAACAGGCGCATTTACCTTTAGATGAAATTTTGGGAAAACAGGCGCAGCAGTTTCAACGTCCACTGGAAGCGTTTGAAATCCGGTCAAAGATCGAGTAAAACTTGATAAGTAAACTTAATAATTGATCATACGAATGAACTGGATAAAACGAATAGACTGGCCAGCATGGATCGGCACCCTGTTACTTATTATTGTCTTTCGGGAAGCATCCGTCTGGCTCATGACCCAGCTGGATCATCCTGAATTGGGCAATCTGGTAGGGTTACTCAGCTTATTGATTGCCCTTTTTACCTGGCGCTATTTCGGCAAACTTCCCGCTCGTCTCGTAGACACCAATAACAAGCTGATGAAGGAAAGCGCCTTTGCTTTCCTGCCTGTCAGTGCAGGTGCACTGATGATGCTGGTCCATATGGGCCAGAAAATTCCGGCATTTTTGTTCATCATGTTTTTCAGCACCCTGATTCCTTTATGGATTTACGCCAAAATGGCCAAGCGCTGGTTATAGGAGTACCGCATGTTATCTATTTTATATGGCTTTGCGGTCACGCTGATGGCCTATCTGATTGCCAAACCCTGTAACCGGATCATCCCGCAAATTCCTGTCATCGTATTTAGCATGTTCTTTGTGCTTGCAATTTTATTTGTGCTCGGGATTCCTTATCAAAATTACATGGATCAAGTGAATCCGCTCTTCAATCATTTACTTGGCTATGTGACCGTCGCCCTGGCCATTCCACTGGCTGCAATGCGCTATGATGACTTACCACTAAAAGCGATTATCGGTATCTTGGTTTTTGCCAGTATCAGTGCTGTCGCCCTGCCAATGGGACTGGCATATCTGCTGCATATGTCTTCCGCAGATATTATGGCTTTCGCGACTCGGGCGGTGACGACACCCATTGCGATTAATATCGCCACCTTGCTGGATGCTCCAATCAGTATGGTGATTCTGATTGTGATTCTTTCCGGAGTGATTGGCGCAGCATTTTCACCGTTTATCCTGCGGCATATCAATGATGA
This sequence comes from Acinetobacter sp. YH12106, assembly GCF_013418995.1. NCBI lineage: Bacteria > Pseudomonadati > Pseudomonadota > Gammaproteobacteria > Moraxellales > Moraxellaceae > Acinetobacter > Acinetobacter sp. YH12106. Next base: position 8,789 of record NZ_VPAV01000008.1, on the reverse strand, counting down.
ACGTGCTTCCGGACTGGCCTTAGGATTGGCAGCACATGCGATTGGTACAGCTCAGGCCTGGCAGCGTGGCAGTGTTGCGGGACGTTATGCCGCTTTCGGTATGGCAGTCAATGCGGTGTTTACTGCCATCTGGCTGCCTACTTTTATACTTTATTTGCAAAAAATGTGACTAGTGAATCATTTTAATTGTTTGTTTTGTGCTTTAATCGTTCCTAATATACAAACATAAAACAATTTTATTCAAGGAACAGAAATATGAAAAAGGTTCAATTATTCTCGGCTTTACTTTTAACCTCTTTCAGCCATCTGGCCTTAGCTTCGGATCTGTCAGGGACATGGCGTAATATCGATGATAAAACCGGTTCACCTAAAGCATTCCTGGAAATTCGCGAAACAGCTACAGGCACTTATACGGCCAAAATTACCAAAATCACGCCGCGCCCGGGCTATACCCCAAAAGAAAATTGTGTCTCTTGTCCTGCACCTTATACCAATAAACCGATTCTTGGACTGGATGTACTGACAGGCCTGAAGCACACCGGCAATAATAACTTTGCTCAAGGCAAACTACTCGATCCATTATCCGGGAATGTGTATAGCACCAAGGCAAAATTAAGCAGTAATGGTAAACGTCTGACTTTACGCGGCTATGTAGGCGTTTCGGCCCTGGGTCGCAGCCAGACCTGGATTAAACAGGATTAATTCATACTCTATTGAATAAAATGTGATGAGTTTAAAATTTAGCAGAGAGAAGCTTGCATTTTCATACATTAAGTTGTATGAATATTGAACATATGCTTTTCTCATGGATTATGAAAGTATAATAAGTAGAATTTACATAATATGTATCAAATGGAATTTGATGCGTTGTCATAAGGATATCGTATGCAGAAAATTGCAATTTTAGGTGTATTTACAGCCTCTATAGTCACCTGCTCCATGGCATTTGCGCAGGAGTTATCGGGTTTCTGGCAACAGATTGACGATAAAACCGGCTCACCTAAAGCACTGATTGAAATGAAAACTCAGGCAGATGGTTCTTATACTGGGAACATTCACAAAGTTACACCGCGACCAGGCTATACGCCACGGGAAAAATGTATAAAGTGCCCACCCCCATATACAGACAAACCGATTTTAGGACTAGAGATCATTAAAGGGCTGAAACCAACCAGCAAGAATAACTATGGACATGGTCAAATACTCGACCCTTTAACTGGCAAAATTTATGATTTAAAAGGGCGGATTTCTGCCAATGGGAAACGACTGACTCTACGTGGATACATTGGGATATCTGCCATCGGCCGTACACAAACCTGGATTCGCCAGGATTAATAAAGCAGCACATTTGTGTTGGAGATATTTTATTTCATCTATAAAAAAAGGGATAAATATAATGAAACAATCTAAATTAGGATTAATATTCATCGCTGCCATGATGACTGGCACTGCGTATGCACAGGACTTAACAGGCACCTGGCAACAAATTGATGACAAAACCGGTTCACCAAAAGCAGTGATTGAAATTCGCCAAAATGATAACGGTACGTTTGCCGGAAAAATTATCAAAGTTACGCCACGTCCGGGCTATACTCCACAAAAAACCTGTAATAAATGTCCCGCGCCTTATACCAATCAACCTATTCTGGGCATGGATGTACTGACTGGCTTAAAACATGCGGAAGGCACCAATAACTATGAAAAAGGCCGTGTGATCGACCCGCTGGCAGGTAAAATTTACGATGCCAGAGTACGTCTAAATGCCAATGGTAAACGTTTAACCTTGCGTGGTTATGTCGGCGTTTCTGCTTTAGGCCGCAGCCAGACCTGGATTCGTCAGGATTAGTATCCAATTCTCAATATTAATAAAAGCTGCCAACTTGGCAGCTTTTTTTAGTACATTAACTCTATAGTATTCATATAATTATTGACTATTTAATCATAATTCCTAACATGAGGGCGCGATGACAAAAAACTCTCTGGAATGACTCTCTATGTTAAAAAAAATATTACTTGCCGCATTGACCACAGGGTTTAGCATGACCCTTTGGGCGGAAGATATTACTGGAACTTGGCAACAAATTGATGATAAAACGGGAGCTGCCAAAGCGATTATCGTAATTAGCCAAGAGCCTAACGACACTTACTCTGCTAAAATTGTGAAAGTTACCCCTCGTCCGGGCTATACACCACGTGAAAAATGTAATGCCTGCCCTGCTCCCTATACCAATCAGCCCATTTTAGGTATGACAATTATCAAGGGCTTAAAACATGTTAAAGGCACCAATAACTATGAAAAAGGTAAAGTGATTGATCCTTTGGCAGGTAAAATTTATGACGCAAAAATGCGTTTAAACAACACTGGCAAACGTTTAACCCTGCGCGCCAGTGTAGGTGTTTCAGTACTTGGTCGTAACCAGACCTGGATACGTGCAGACTAATAGATAGTTTAAAAAAGCCACGTGATCACGTGGCTTTTTTTATTGGATTTACTTAGATCACCGGATTATCAACCGCGAACATCTGCTGATCTTCCAGACGGAATGCCATGAGTTGATTGCCCCAGACACAGCCACCATCGACATTTTGAATTCGGTCCGAAATAGTTTTACCATTTAAGGCAGCCCAGTGACCAAACAGAATCTGATGGCTTTGCGCTGCTAATGACTCAAATTCAAACCAGGGTTTAAAGCCTTCCGGCATTGGATCATCTAGCGCATCTTTAAAGCTGTATTCCAGACGCCCCTCTGCATCAGTGAGACGCATCCGGGTCAAATAATTCACGATACAGCGAATACGCTCATGGCCCTTTAGCTGGTCTGACCACAGTGCGGGTTCTTTCCCAAACATCTCTTTCAAAAAATCATCCAGCACATCGAAGTCATCATTAGAAATGATGGCTTCAACTTCTTGTGCCAATTGAGCAGTTTTTTCTGCATTCCAGATATTCGGAATCCCTGCATGGGTCAGAATAGTCTGCTCATTTGGAAATAGACACAGCGGCTGTTTACGCAGCCAGTCAATCAGGTCATCGCTGTCGATGGCATCAATCACATCACGAACATTGTCTTTTTCTTTAATCGGCTTGATGCCGCGGGCATAGGCCAATAAAGTCAAATCATGATTACCCAAGACTGTTGCAGCCGATCCCTGTTCGGCCAGCTTCTTGATAAACCGCAGTGCAGCAATTGAGTTTTCACCTCGTGCCACCAAGTCTCCAGCAAACCAGATAAAGTCCTGATCTGCATCGAAGCGGATTTCTTTAAGCAGAGCTTTCAAGGCCTCAAAACAGCCTTGCACATCGCCAATTACATAATTATATCGAACAGTGCGGTTCATCGTTATTTAAGCCACCATTTGATCTGAAAGTGCAACAAACTGTTCAAGGGTCAGAGTTTCTGGACGTGCCATCGGGTCAACACCCGCTTTTTCAAAACCATCTTCAACCAGCATGCCTTTTAAGCTATTGCGCAAGGTTTTACGACGCTGGGTAAAGACATGAGATACCAGACGTGCCAGCGCTTTTTCATTTTTGGCCACAATCGGCTTGTCTGCATAAGGCTCTAAACGAAATACCGCCGAGGTTACTTTTGGTGGCGGATTGAAAGATCCCGGTGGTACTTCAAACAGGAAAGTCGGTTTGCAGAAATACTGGATCATGACTGACAAACGGCCATATTCCTTAGTATTTGGTAATGCGGTAATCCGATCAACCACTTCTTTTTGCAGCATGAAGTGCATGTCCTGCACTTTGCCACCAAATTCCAAAAGATGAAAAAGCAGGGGAGTAGAAATATTATAGGGCAAGTTACCAACCACGCGCAGCGGACGGCCTTCTTCAAATAATGTTGAATAATCAAAGCGCAGTGCATCGGCTTCAATAATGGTTAAACGTTCTGGATGTGGTACACGACCCGGCAGGCCCGCAGCCAAATCACGGTCAAGTTCGACCACAGTCAATGCATCACATTCACCAATCAAAGGTGAGGTCAATGCAGCCAGACCCGGCCCAATTTCCAGAATGTTCTGACCTGGACGTGGATTGACTGAGCGTACAATTTTGGCAATGACACGTTGGTCATGTAAGAAGTTTTGACCAAATCGTTTTCGAGCCTGATGCCCTTCTTCTTTTGGGTTTAAGGCATTAATTTGATACATAAAAACATTTCCAACGTGAGTGATGAACAATAATCAGTGGCGCGCCAGATCGAGGGCTAAATCGACAGCAACGTGCAGGCTGGAACTTTTCGCAAGTCCCGTACCCGCAAGGGAGAGTGCTGTGCCATGATCTACAGATGTACGAATAAAGGGTAAGCCGAGGGTAATATTAATGGCTTCACCAAAGCCCTGTGATTTTAACACAGGTAAGCCCTGATCGTGATACATCGCCAGAACCGCATCGGCATCTTTTAAGTTTTCCGGGGTAAATAAAGTATCTGCGGGCAAGCTTAAACTCATATTGATGCCTTGAGCACGGTAGCTTTCAAGTACCGGATTAATCACTTCAATTTCTTCCATACCCAAATAGCCACCCTCGCCTGCATGCGGATTGAGACCGCAGACCAAAATATGTGGATGTTCAATCTTAAATTTGGATTTCAGATCGTGAATCAGAATATCGATGACTTGATGCAAACGCTCTTTGCTAATCGCATCGGCAACGGCACGTAAAGGAAGATGCGTCGTTGCCAAAGCCACACGTAAAGTCTTGGTCGCCAGCATCATCACCACCCGCTCAACGCCTGCAAATTCTTGATAATATTCGGTATGACCGCTGAAATGGATGCCAGCTTCATTCATCACAGACTTTTGCACCGGTGCAGTTGCCACGCCGACACTTTTAGCTGACATGGCATAGTCCGCAGATCGTCGCAGTTGTTCTAATACATAAGCGGCATTGTTTGGGTTCAATTCACCTAATACCACAGGCTGATTGAGTGGCACATGTTCAACATACAGCTGACCTTTTTTTGAAGATGCGTCCTGTCCGGTATATTCAATCAACGCCACAGACAATTTCAATTGATCTGCACGGGCTTTCAGCATATTCAGATCGGCTAATACTACAATCGGACGTTCATCCACACGTTCTGCCAGACTCAGGCAAATATCGGGACCAATTCCGGCAGGTTCCCCGCTGGTGACATATAAAGGCAGCATCATCTTCTCAATTTGGCAAAGCTGAGAAATATTATAACCCGATCATATCCAGGCTGCAGCGATCATTGCAAAGCGTCCTTATAAATCAATATTTTGATACGATTGAAGGGATAGTTACAAATATAGTCATCGTTTTTGCGAGATATTCAGGTTTATGCCTTTCCTTATTTCAGGAGATTAGATAAAATACAGCGCTTGAAATTTCAATTTTCATTTGTGATTCTTCACGTATTCGTTTAGAATCGCGTCTCCTTTAGTTTGGACAGATTCCATAGTCCAAACCAACTATAATAGGTAGTGGTTTAATGAAAACTCTCAGCGCTAAGCCAGCTGAGGTTCAACACGACTGGTACGTTGTTGATGCTTCTGGCAAAACTTTAGGTCGCCTTGCGACTGAAATCGCTCGTCGTTTACGCGGTAAGCACAAGACTTCTTATACTCCTCACGTTGACACTGGCGATTATATCGTTGTAATCAATGCTGAAGAAATCACTGTGACTGGTAAAAAGTCACAAGATAAGAAATACTATCGCCACACTGGTTTCCCTGGTGGTATCCGTGAGACTAACTTTGAAAAGTTAATCGCTCACAAACCAGAAGCAGTTCTAGAAAAAGCTGTTAAAGGTATGTTACCTAAAGGTCCTCTTGGTTATGCAATGATCAAGAAAATGAAAGTGTATGCAGGTACTGAGCATCCACACGCTGCTCAACAGCCACAAGTTTTGGACATCTAAGGGATAACAGCACATGGCTACTAATTATGGTACAGGTCGCCGTAAGACCGCAACTGCACGTGTTTTCCTATCAGCTGGTACTGGTAAACTCGTAATTAACAACCGTACTCTTGAACAGTATTTCGGTCGTGAAACTGCTCGTATGGTGGTTAACCAACCTCTTGAGCTGCTTGAAGCAACTGAGAAATATGACCTTTACATCACTGTTGCTGGTGGTGGTATCGGTGGTCAAGCAGGCGCAATCCGTCACGGTATTACTCGTGCATTGATCGCTTCTGACGAGACTTTAAAACCTGCTCTTCGTCAAGCTGGTTTCGTTACTCGTGATGCTCGTGAAGTTGAACGTAAGAAACTTGGTTTACGTAAAGCTCGTAAACGTCCTCAGTTCTCTAAACGTTAATTCGTTTATCGAACCGGACAAAAAGCCTTGGATTATTCCAAGGCTTTTTTTATAAGTATTCATTTTCAATATTGAAGGATATTTTTGCGGTTATTGTTCATGTATATCTTTTCCCCAGCCCCCGTCATGACACCAGAATGATTTACTCAGATAATAATTTGCTACGCCAATAACAATAAATAGCAGGATGATGAGCAGTTTAATAAGCATGCTGTTTTTCTCCAGATATTTTTCTTATAATCTACCTTGGCTCAAGCCGATTGATCTTTGATGCTTGGTGCTTTTTAGGTTGAATTTTAGTATCCTAGTCTATTCATTAGAACTTCATCAGGATTTATGTCAGTCGAAAGCGCGCCTCTTCAAGGAATTACCTTATATAGTCATGCCGATGACTTCCGTTCCCATTGGATTCGCTATGTGCTTGCCGAGAAGCAAATTAAATACAACCTGATTCTGGTAGATACAGATGACGAGGATCTGGCCAGTCTCAATCCTTATAATCAGTTGCCGATGCTGATCGAAAATGAACTCAAATTATTCAATACTTCAATTATTTCTGAATATGTAGATGATCGCTATCGTCAGAATAAACTGTATGCCGATGCGCCGATGCCGCGCGCGGAGCAACGTCAATACATCTGGCGCTTTGAAAATGACTGGCTACAACTGGCCGATATCATGTTACGTCATCCAGACACCCTAGATAAAAAAGCCAAAAACCAGGCACAGAAGCAGTTACAAGATATCCTGACCTCATTGATGCCACTATTCCAGCATTTTCCCTATTTTATGTCTGAACAATTCAGTATTCTGGATTGCATGTTGGCGCCAATTTTTATCCGCCTGAAACAGATGGGCATAGAATTACCGCAGCAGCAATGCCGTCCATTTTATTTATATTGCCAGCGAATTTTCAGTCGTCCTGCCTTTGTAAAATCTATGACATTGCAGGAAAAAAACCGTTATTCAGCACAAATCAAGAACCTGTAGAGAAACATCATGTCCGAACAAGAATTCAACCTTAGCCCTACTCGTCCCTATATGGCACGCGCAATCTATGAGTGGGTTTGCGATAACAATATGACGCCCTACTTGCTGGTCGATGCGACACGTCCAAATACCATGGTTCCTGAGCAGTTTATTAAAGATGGGAAGATTGTGCTGAATATTGTGCCTCATGCGGTACATGCGCTACATATGAGCAATGATGCAATTAGCTTCTCTGCTCGCTTTGGTGGTGTCTCTCGTGATATCTATGTCCCTATGGCAGCCGTACTCGGTATTTACGCACGTGAAAACGGCCAAGGTTTATTCTTTGATCCAAGTGAATATGAACATACACAAACCGATGAAGATGCTTTAAAATCAAGCACTGAAGAAAAACCTGAACAGCCAAAGAAAAAACCAACTTTAAGGTTATTAGATTAAAAAATAATGGAGCAAGTGAATGGCTTTTGATTTAGTACAATATTTTGTTGAACAGATAGAAACTCAAAAGCCTGAGCTTCTAAAAGACCATACGAAAGAAGAAAGACGAAAATATATAACTGAAATTAATGCCTTAACTTTAGGCAAACTGATTACCGAGTGGCGCAACAATCCACAAAAAATTTATAACGAAATTAATCATCCTGATGAATTATATATACTGGAAGTCGTGCGTCATCTGGCCACCCATTCGGAAAACCAGTCAGCTCTGGATCGAACTCAACTAGAACAAAGCACCTCGGAAATTTTCCATTTACAGCTCACTGAATTAAAACAGTTACATGATACCGGCAATCATAATCTTAACAGCATTCAAGAACTGCTCACCGGCCAGATTGAACATTTATCCGGTCAAGCAGATGATTGGGTTTGGACAACAAACAACCTAACAGAACTCAAAGGCTCTAAACCAATTGTACAAGAAGAGCTATCATTGGAGGCATCAATGAAGGAGTTTAATCAAATGGTAAGCCAGAATCATCAGCATCAAGATGTTGAAGACGTCGTTCTTGTAGAAACCCCAAAATGGGCAAAGATTGTTGAACCCATCATCGCCATTGCAATTCTTTGGGTATTAATCGCAGCCGTAATGCGCGTATTTGGTTAAAATGAACTGCAATCAAAAACCAGCATTTTGCTGGTTTTTTTATTTGCCAAGATTTATAAGATCGGCCTATCAATTATTTTAGAGCAAACCCAAGATTCAAGATCTCCTATCACTCCTATAAGAACAACCCTCCTAAGAAAGTTTTGATCAGCTTTGAAATATAAATATATTTAAGCACTTCAATAAGTTTGAGAAGCTCTAGTAGTTTCAATATTACTTATTAAAAGTTCTTAAAAATCCCGCACACAAAAAAACACCCCCCTGCATAAGCAGGGGGGTGTTTCGAATAATGAGCTGGCGATGACTTACTCTCACATGGGTAACCCCACACTACCATCAGCGCAAAGAGGTTTCACTTCTGAGTTCGGGAAGGGATCAGGTGGTTCACTCTTGCTATTGT
>NZ_VPAV01000007.1:0-143452 GCF_013418995.1 Acinetobacter sp. YH12106 | reverse complement strand
GTCATGAGAAAGCCCATATAAATGGGTAATGTACAAGTTGCTGTAGAAGCATGTTTAATTCGTCTGATCACAGATACTTTATAAAGTATTTTAATACTTTTTTGAATCCGTCAATGCGTAAGTCCTAACTGGTTACTTATTTGAATTATTTAAACGATGTTAACTCCGAAACATACATAAAAAAAGGGCTGCTGACGCAACCCTTTTTTAATCTAAAACCGATTAACCAATGAACTTACGTGCATTACGGAACATACGTAACCAAGCACCATCTTGATCCCAGTCTTCTGGTTTCCAAGAATGCTGAATCGCACGGAAGTTACGTTCAGGGTGCGGCATCATAATTGTTGCACGACCGTCTTGAGAGGTTACACCGGTAATACCTTCCGGTGAGCCGTTCGGGTTCAATGGATAATGTTGTGTTGCATTCCCCAAGCTATCTACATAACGCAGAACCACCTGATTCGATGCGTTGAGCGCAGCAAAGTTTTCCGCAGTTGCAACCGCACGACCTTCACCATGTGCTACAGCGATCGGCAGAATCGAACCTTCCATGCCCTGAAGCAATACAGAGTTTGATTTTTCCACACGAACATTCACCGCACGTGCTTCAAACACTTCAGAAGTATTGCGGTGGAAACGTGGCCAAGCATCAGCACCCGGAATCAGCGGAGCCAACTGAGACAACATTTGACAGCCGTTACAGATACCCAGCGAGAAGGTTTCCTGACGGTTAAAGAATTTCTCAAACTGGTCACGCAGTTTAGTATTGAACAATACTGATTTTGCCCAGCCGCCACCAGCGCCCATCACGTCACCGTAAGAGAAGCCACCACAAGTCACTAAGCCTTCAAAATCATCCAGGCTGATACGACCTGCCAGCAAGTCACTCATATGTACGTCAACGGTATTGAAGCCGACTTTATCAAATGCTGCTGCCATTTCGATATGACCATTGACACCCTGCTCACGCAGAATCGCCATGTTCGGACGACGTGAATTAATGTACGGCGCTTCAATCGCTTCATTCAAATCAAATGTCGGTTTCGCAATGATACCTGCATGAGATTTGTCAGTGATAAGAGCAAATTCCTGATCCGCAGTTTGTACGTTGTCACGTAGGCGCTGGATTTGGTGGGATACTTCCGTCCAAGCCACTTGCAGATCAGCACGTTCAAGTACTAGACCGTTTACAGATAACTGATCCGTGTTATTTACCGTACCCACCACCTGAATGGCATCTTTCAGGGTAGATGCTGCAACTTCAGCTTGTAGCGCTTCCCAGTCTGCTTTGGCAATTTGAAGGACTGCACCAATTTCTTCAGCGAATAAGCTTGCAATTGATTGATCTTCTAGTGCTACACCCAAACGTGATGCGAACATCATTTCTGCAACAGTCGCCAATAAACCACCATCACCGATGTCATGATATGCCTTGATCAGACCACGGTTGTTCCAGTCTTGAACCAAAGCGAAAAATGCTTTGAAGTCATCGAAGCTGTCGACATCAGGCGTCACAGAACCGATTGCTTTATACACCTGAGACAGAATCGAACCACCTAGACGGAACTGACCTTTAGACAAGTCAATACGAACCAGTACCGACTCTTCATTTTTCAATTCAGGGGTCAATGTTTTACGAACATCGGTCACAGGTGCAAATGCAGTAATCACGCCTGACATTGGAGAAGTGACAGACTTGTCTTCGCCTTCGTCATTCCAGGTGGTACGCATTGACAATGAGTCTTTACCGACTGGAATTGCGATACCCAGTGCTGGACACATTTCCATACCGATGGCTTTTACACCTTCGAATAGCGCTTGATCTTCGCCCGGTTGACCTGCAGCAGCCATCCAGTTTGCAGACAATTTAATGTCGCTGATTTTTTCAATCTTTGCAGACATGATGTTCGAGATTGATTCAGCCACTGATAAACGTGCCGATGCAGCAGGATTGAGCAATGCGACTGGTGGACGTTCACCCATCGCCATCGCTTCACCGGTGTAGCCTACTAGGCTTGTCGTTGTTACCGCAGCATCCGCCACCGGAACCTGCCAGCGACCGACCATTTGATCACGTGCCACCATACCAGTAATCGAACGGTCACCAATACTGATCAGGAATGATTTAGAAGCCACTGTCGGGTTTTTCAAAACACGATAAATCGCATCTTTCAGATCTGTGACTTTAGCCGCGTCGAAATCATCGCCTTTGCGTTCAATGGTTTCATATGAACGGCTCATACGCGGTGTACCACCAAGCATTACCTGCATTGGCATATCCACTGGCTTGTTGCCAAATAACGGATCTTCAACGGTTAAGTGACGCGCTTCAGTTGCTTCACCGAGTACCGCAAACGGACAACGTTCACGCGCACAGATCGATTCAAATAATTCTAAAGAAGATGGACGAATCGCCAGTACATAACGCTCTTGCGCTTCATTTGACCAGATCTCCATAGGCGACATGCCCGGCTCAAGCGATGGAATCTTACGCAGATCCAGCACCGCACCGAGTTCATGGTCATTCACCAGTTCAGGCATGGCATTCGATACACCACCTGCACCCACATCATGTACAGACACGATCGGGTTCTGGTCTTCCATGCGCCAGCAAGTATCAATCACTTCCTGACAACGGCGTTCCATTTCCGGGTTTTCACGTTGTACCGAAGCGAAATCCAGGTTTTCGCCGAGTTTACCGCTGTCTACAGAAGATGCTGCACCACCGCCGAGACCGATCAGCATGGCAGGGCCACCGAGCACGATCAATAAATCGCCCGGCAAGATTGGATCTTTTTCAACGTGATCTGGACGGATGTTGCCATAACCACCGGCAATCATGATTGGCTTATGGAAACCTTTAACATCGCCATTGATGTTTTGTTCAAAGGTACGGAAGTAACCATTTAAGGCAGGACGACCAAATTCGTTGTTAAACGCAGCGCCACCCAATGGGCCTTCAATCATGATTTGTAGCGGCGATGCCATACGCGATGGCTTGCCATAGTTTTCTTCCCAAGGCTGTTCAAAGCCCGGAATGTTCAGGTTAGATACTGTAAAGCCGGTTAAACCTGCTTTAGGCTTACCACCACGACCGGTCGCACCTTCATCACGGATTTCACCGCCCGAACCTGTCGCAGCACCGGCAAATGGTGCAATCGCTGTCGGATGGTTGTGAGTTTCCACTTTCATCAAGATATGCACGGCTTGACTCTTATATTTATAAACCTGCTGGCCATTGTCTTCTTTGGTTGGATAAAAACGCTGGGTATCCGAACCGACAATCACCGAAGCATTGTCTTTATAAGCCGACAATACATCTGTAGGTGATTCTTTATAAGTATTCTTGATCATCTGGAACAATGACAATGGCTGAACTTCACCATCAATGGTCCATTCAGAACCGAAGATTTTATGACGGCAATGCTCAGAGTTTGCCTGTGCAAACATCATCAGTTCGATGTCATTTGGATTACGACCCAGCTTGATAAACGCTTCAGTCAGGTAATCAATTTCTTCCATCGACAATGCAAAACCAAATTCATTATTGGCCTTAACCAGTGCTTCTTTACCTTCACCCAGAATATCAATCGAGTTCAGTGGTTTTGGTGCTGTTTCAACAAACAGTACCGCAGCCTCTTCAATCGCATTGAATACGCTTTCAGTCATACGGTCATGCAAAATCTGTTGAACTTCATTTGATACGTCTTTTAGACCCTTCAACGTAAATAAAACGCCGCGCTCAAGACGATGAACCGGCGTATTACAGTTTTTGAAAATGTCTGTAGCTTTAGAAGACCAAGGCGAGATGGTGCCGACACGCGGTGTCACTAAAATTTGGATTTCATCACTTGCAGCCTGGTGCAATTCAAAAGATTGCCCATCGTTGAGAAGCTGTAAAGCTGATTGCTGTTGTTGCTCGCTGAGCGCTTGGTCAAAGAGGTAGACCCATTGACTTTCAATTGATTGAACAGAACTAATTGACGTCAAACGCGATAATAGTTGAGTTTTCTTAAAAGAAGAATGTGCGGGTGCACCGGCAACGATAAACATGCTGATTTTGGCTCCACGGGATGGTCTGAACAACCATGCCACAATGTGACTTGAGAGAGCGCATATTCTACTGTGAAATAAGGAAATCGGCTAGATGGCAAATACGAAAACTACGGCTGAAATATTCTGTATTTTTAAAATATTGTGTTTATTTTCAGGCAGGAAAATTGAATGTAGTCGCGTAGATTAACACAATTTGTTAAAGAAAAATCAAAACCGATTAACAATAATTTCACTTAAGAAAATTGTATTATTTTTCAACAGCAAGACCACTTAAAATGCGTACAGAACTTATTCTTGAGCCGTTATAAAAAACTTATTAAGGATAGACTAAAGCTTCTCGGGTTGACATACTCCCACCACTTTCACGATGTTCAAGTGGGGGATTCTAAAAGCAAAAGCTCTTAGGTGACTTCCTCACGGATTTCACTTGCTTTCTGCTTCGCAAGGCGACCTTTACCGCATCCACCCTCCACAGACAAAACGATGTGTCCCACCGCCAAAATGTTGCGAGAAGCATTAATATCTGCATTCTCGCTAAAACAACAACTGACACACTCAAAGTTTGCTTGAGTAAGCCTATTTTCTTTTGCAACATGACCACATGAACTACAAGTTTGACTTGTATATCTAGGGTCAACTTTAACAAGCAAACCACCTCGCCATTGCTGTTTGTACTCCAACATACCAACAAGCATTGACCAACCTTGATCCAGGATTGATTTATTTAAGCCGGACTTGGCTTTAACATTCTTTCCTTTTTTCTCGATTGAGCCTTTCGCTGACTTCGACATATTGGCTACTTTTAAGTCCTCAACTACGATCATTGCGTGGTTTTTGCTGAGCGTTGTGGTGACTTTGTGCAAGTAGTCATGCCGAATATTGGCAATATGATGGTGTAATGTATTGATCTTGAGATTCAGCTTTTTCCAATTTTGACTGAACTTGTTTTTCTTTCTCAGCTTGCGCTGAAGCCTAGCCAACTTTACTTGATTGGCCTTGAAACTATTGATCGGGTCGAATACTTGACCACTAGACGTTGTAATTAACTTTTTAATACCTAAATCAATGCCAATGGCTGATTTCGATGGATGGACTGGTGCTTCTACCGTATTTTCAGCACCAAATGACACATACCATTTCCCGACATGCTTGGAGATTGTGACGTTCTTAATCTCACCCACAATATTTTGTGATTTTCTGAATTTCACAACGCCAATGTCATTAGGTAACTTAACTTGGTTGCCTTTAACCCAACAGTATCTATTGAATTGAACAATACGAATGGAATCACAGCCATTAGATTTCTTTTTGAATCGTGGCATGAGTGGTCTAAGTTGGACTTCACGACCATCAGGCAATTTAAAGAATCTTGGTTTTTTGGCTTTAAATGGTTTTTGCTTTAACTTGGCTTGTTCTTTCGGGTCAAAGAACTTCCCCCAAGCATCACCAAGATCACGCACTTTTTGTTGAAGTGAAACGCCATTTGAACTATTTTCTAGAAAAGCACACTCAGGTTTTTTTCGTAATTCAGGAATTTTATTGACTAAATTAACTTTGTTGATTCGCTCATTATTAGCAAGCATCTCGAACGATACAGCTAAAATTTGATTCCAAACAAAACGTGCAGAGCCAAGCAACTTATTTAAAACAAGCTCCTGCTCTGCATTAGGCTCAAGCCTAAATTTATACGCTTTGTTGATTTTCATAAATGAGTATGTATGTGTTAATATAATCAAATGCTATCATTAAATGAACAATCAAACAATGACTGAAATCTATAAAAACCGCCATTCAGCCTTTAACTTACACGTACACTTAGTATTTATTACAAAGTACAGAAAGAAAATTCTAAATGATCTACATCATAAGTATTTTAGTGAGTGTGTAGCCGAAATATGCAAAGATTTTGATGCAGAGCTAAAAGAATGTAATGGTGAGGCTGACCATGTTCACATGCTTATTCAGTACCCACCAACTGTTCAGCTTAGTAAGTTGGTGAATAATTTAAAATCGGTAACAAGCAGAAGAATGCGGAATGAATTTTTAGATTTACGTGGTAGTTATGCAAAACCTGTTTTATGGTCACGATCTTATTTTGCAGGGTCGTGCGGTGGTGCGCCCTTAGATATTATTAAGAAATACATTCAAAACCAACAAGGTTAAAATCTGTGAAATTCACCTCCACCCTGACTGTCGGGTGGAGTCCTCTTTCACTTACAGATAGACTGAAACAGTCGAGTTCATTTTTTAGCTCATCTCTCTGTCGGCGAGTTGCACTACTGAAATAATTTTGTATCCAGCTATCCCCATTCCGGGCTCCATTGCAGGATTTAAGACTCTGCCCCGCTGTTCTCCCTTTTCGAGCCTGTCTGTATGAGCAAACTATATCGCCTGCTTCAATCGACTTCCAGTAATATCCGGTAGCCCAGATTACTCCGATCACTCATCTTAATATATGAACTCTATTCAAAGATACCTAAATCTCACATATAAGACCTCACCATAGTTTCTAATAAAGAGTGAGAATTAAAATCAATAGATCTACTTTAGTAAATGGATTTCCAGGATATTAAGTCTGTTTTCACCGATATATTAACCAAAAATATTGATTCAAATATTTCTTAAATTCTTCGCTAAAAAGAGCGAAATTACATGCTAATCAATTGAAAATATAAAGCTTAAATTCAAACTGATTCTCGGCCTCTATTCTTATGCAAAAATTCAGAATATATAAGCATCATCAGACATGAATTAATGAAAGTTTTTTAGGCTATTATGAAAAAAATCACTACTCATAATGAAGAAAATAAGAAATATTAAAATTTTGTTACTTTTTCATTTTCTGACTGACATCCATCTTTATTCTAATAAAAAACCATGCAATAAATACCTGTAATTCCTATAAAAATATATAACCAACAGATCTACATTTTATAAGATGTTGAAATCAAAAATAGCCTTATATCAGCAAAGAATCTACATAATTAATGACTTCATCAGTAAATTTGATGATTTTATGTTAACCTCTACGCCAATTGCTGAGGAAATGTCCACATTCAGGACGCATGAATCATCCTCTTTTCTGCTGCAGATATGAATATCCAATTGATATTCAGACGCTGGTTTTTTTATTTTCTGTAGCTTCACTGCTCTGTCTAATCTAGAGCCTTAATCTGTTGCCAATGATTTAATTTTCAAAAACAAAAGGTGACCCGCTTAAGGAGTATGTATGTTTCAATTCACTAGTACAGCAACTGTACTATTGATGGTGCTTTTCTATGGCATCACCTTTCTATTGTCGTTACGCATTAAGCAAAAAAATGAAAATGTCGATGGATATATGGTCTCGAATGGCTCCATCGGATTTGGAGTGTCTGCGGCCAGTATGACCGCCACCTGGATCTGGGCCGCTTCATTTTATGCAGCAGCTTCGTCCGGATATAAATACGGTGTTTCCGGTGCCTTACACTATGGTTTGTGGGGTGCACTGATGATTTTATTTATCTACCCATTCGGCAAACGTTTCCGCGACCTGGCACCCAATGCACACACTTTGGCAGAAATCATGCATGCACGGCATGGCAACCAGAGCCAGATGATTCTGGCAGGCTCCAATATTGTCGGAAGCGTGATCAGTCTGATGGTAAACTTTACCGCAGCAGGTGCGCTGGTTGAAATTCTGTCTCCCCTCAGCTTTATCCATGGGGTCTTGATTACCGGAATTGGCGTCCTGTCCTATACTTTATGGTCAGGTTTCCGCTCCTCGGTATTTACCGACTTTGGTCAACTGGTCGCCATGATTGTGGCGGCAGTGATCATTATTCCGACGCTATTTTTCACCCTGGGCGGCCCCTCACTGTTCCAGACCGGCATGCATAATCTGCAACCGGAACAACTGGATTTCTTTTCGAAAACCGCATTTTTAGAACAGGGTGCACCATTTTTTGTGGCGGTACTGGCTTATGCAATTGGTAACCAGACCATCGCCCAACGCCTGTTTGCAGTGCGTAAAGACTTGATCAAACCCAGCTTCATTACTGCAACCATCGGTTATGCCGCGATTGTCGTCGGTTTGGGAATGCTCGGATTATTGGCACTATTTGCCGGGATTCAGCCGATTGATGGCAACCTGAACAACCTGATTCCACAAATGGCAGCAACGTATCTGTCTCCATTTATGGTGGCCTTACTCTTTGTCATGGTGATTGGCGCGCTTTCGTCAACGGCGGATTCGGATTTATCTGCCCTGTCTGCCATCGTAATGACCGATATTTATGGCAAACAGATTGCTAAAAATCGTCCTGATCCGAAGAAAATGCTGTTTATTGGCCGGATGACCATGATTGTAGCCACCATGCTCGGTATTTTAATTGCCACGCTTAAATTCGACATTCTAGCGATGCTGATTTTCGTCGGTGCACTCTGGGGTGCCATCGTATTCCCGGTGATTGCCAGCCTGTACTGGGACAAGGTCAATGCCCGTGCCTTTAACTGGTCTGTCGGTATCGCATTTTTAAGCTTTCTGGTGGTTCGATTTGAATGGCTGCCAATTCAGGGTCTGATCGCACTCAGTTTTGAGCTTATGGCCACCATCGGTATTGGTGTGGTACTGGGTCTGATGAGCTTTGGCTTCTTTGGCAAGAAAGTCGGCCTGGTGGTCGGTATTCTGGCCAGTATCGGCTTCCTTCCATGGACCATCGGCTTCCTGCGTGATTATGGCACGCTATTGAGTTCCCTGACCGCCTACGGCAGCAGCGCCATTGTCTGTACCGTACTGACTTTAATGAATAGCAAAGAACGATTTGATTTTAAACAAATCAATAAGATGGTGATTGAATTTCACCAGATATCTGAGAAAAGTAAATAAGGAGATTTCAGATGAGTAGTCAATTTATGACCCTATATGTACTTTTTTGGCCATTGGTGGCGACGATGATTTTGTTCGTCATTTGCATTGGGGTCTATAAAGACATCCAGGAAGCCAAGATCAGTGGTGAAGATTTGCTTTAGTCCACTTCTATCATGAGATAAAAACAGGTCAATATGACCTGTTTTTTTATAGCGATTGTTCAGCTGAAATTTCCACAGGGTTTTGTTTGTTCCGACAATTCATGTCGCAGCACTCTAGTGCTGTTGCTACTTTTTTGGCATGATGCACTTAGCAAAGAATTGAATAATGATAAATGACTCAAATGCGTTGGTTAGAGCTGCTTTCGACAGTTCGGATTGGTAGTAAAAAGCAAAGTACTGAACTGGCACGTAGCCCGTTCCACAAAGATTATGACCGTATTATTTTTTCACAAAGTTTCCGCCAGCTGAACCGTAAAACTCAGGTTCACCCTTTAACCCAGCACGATGGTATTCATACACGACTCACACATTCACTTGAAGTGTCCTGTATTGGGCGTTCACTCGGGATGCTGGCCGCAGAGAAAATAAAAGATCAGTTACCGCCCTGGATTTCCCCGGCCGATGTCGGTGCCATTATTCAGGCTGCCTGTCTGGCACATGATATTGGTAATCCCCCTTTTGGCCATGCCGGTGAATATGCCATTCGAGAATGGTTCGACGATGCATCGCATACCGATTTTTTAAAAGATCTCAGTCCTGAACAAGAAGCCGATGTACGTCAGTTTGAAGGCAATGCCCAAGGTCTACGCCTGTTGACCAAAATCGATTACCATCCCAATGATGGCGGCATGCGTTTGACTTATGCCACGTTAGGGGCTTATTTAAAATATCCGTGGCTGTCAAAAACCATGGCATCTCAAGTCGATTTACCTGCCAGCAATCGGGCCAAGTTTGGCTGCTATCAGGCCGAGAAAGAGATTTTAAAGCAGATTGCAGAACAACTCGGACTGATTCAGTTAGCTGAATATCATTACTGCCGTCATCCACTGACCTATCTGCTCGAAGCGGCTGATGATATCTGTTATGCCCTGATTGACCTTGAAGATGGTATTAGCCTGAATATGCTCAGTTATGACGAAGTTGAGCCGGTCTTTTTAAATCTGCTCGGTGATTATGGTATTCCTTCTGAAATCGCCATGAGCAATACCACCTGGCAGCAAAAAATTGCCGCCTTGCGTGGTCGGGTCATGAAACGTCTGGTCGATGAAGTGACAACGGCTTTTGCCCGTCATCATGACCAGATTTTATCGGGTCAGTTACAAGGTACTTTATTGCAATATTGTACTGCGGACATTGAAATCGGGATTAATCGCGCCAAAGAACTGGCACGGGATAAAATTTTTGAGCATCCGCAAAAAGCAGGACTGGAAATTATCGCGCATCAATGTTTGCAAAATATTCTGGATGCCTTTATTCCCTTAACAACGCCGCATAAAAACCTGAGTTTTAAAGAACAGCGCTTGATGTCGATTCTGCAACGTTCAGGGGCGAATTTTAGCGCCAGCCATTATGACAATATCATGCAGGTGCTGGATATTGTTTCGAAATTTTCTGATCATCAGGCTTATAACCTGTCGCAGGAATTACAAGGCAATAAAGCCGGATTGTTATAAAATATTCTGCTGTATGGGAGGATGATTGTAATAAAATCATCTATTTTACAGCGGCAGATTTTGCCTTTCCGGAAAATGCTGACTACTATGCAGCAAAACTGAATTTAGTGATGATAAAAGATGATTGGATGTCTGATTGGTGAAGTACTGGCTTTAGAAGCACCCACCGTACTGTTAAATGTAAATGGCGTCGGTTATGAAATTGATACGCCGCTGACGACTTTCTGCCAGCTGCAAAAAGGACAACAAGTCACACTCTGGACCCATCTGGCCGTGCGTGAAGATGCACAGTTGCTGTATGGCTTTATCAATGCTCAGGAAAAAACCATTTTCCGCACCTTACTCAAAGTCAACGGCGTGGGTCCCAAAATGGCCTTGGGTATTCTTTCGACTTTAAGTGTGGAAATGCTGATTCATACCGTTGAAAATGAAGATGTGAATACCTTGGTCAAAGTTCCCGGTGTCGGTAAAAAAACCGCTGAACGTTTAATGATTGAATTACGTGACCGTTTTAAAGCCATGGCTTCAGGTGCTGCGCCAAGCAATTCAACTGCACCACAGATTCAGTTTATGGGCAATTCAGCCGTGGCTGAAGCAGAAGCTGCATTACAGTCTTTGGGTTATAAACCTGCTGAAGCGCAAAAACTGATTAATGCGGTTAAAGCAGATTACACTGAAGCCAGCGACATTATTCGTGCCGCATTAAAATCGATGAATCGTTAATACTGATTTAAATATTCGCTGCAAAATGAAGATGAGAAGGCAGCATGGATGCTGCCGCAGAAATATGGCATAGGATGTGCCATTATTTTTGCAAAGGGTTTTGTTACTTTTGCCCTGTCAAAAGTAAGAGCATGCCTGCACAATGGCATACGAATTGTTAAAGCATTTTGAGGCTATGACTTTATTCACCTCAAATAAACCATAGAGATTAACTCAAAAGATATGCAAGACCGTCTCATCAGTGGTTCTGAAAAACCAGAAGATCATTTTGATCGTGCCATCCGTCCAACCTCACTCGATGACTATATTGGTCAGCCTGTGGTTCGAGAGCAAATGGAAATCTTTATTGGTGCCGCCCGTGGCCGTGAAGAAGCGCTGGATCATACATTGATTTTTGGCCCGCCCGGCCTGGGTAAAACCACGCTGGCGAATATTATTGCCCGCGAAATGGGCGGTAATCTTAAGTCGACTTCAGGTCCGGTGCTAGAACGTGCCGGTGATTTGGCCGCCATGCTGACCAATCTGGAAGAAGGTGATGTCCTGTTCATTGATGAGATCCACCGTCTTTCACCGGTGATTGAGGAAATTCTCTATCCAGCGATGGAAGACTACCAGCTCGACATCATGATTGGCGAAGGGCCTGCTGCACGATCAATCAAACTGGATTTGCCACCCTTTACCCTGGTTGCAGCAACCACACGTGCAGGTCTGCTTACCTCTCCTTTGCGTGACCGTTTCGGCATCGTACAGCGTTTAGAATTTTATTCAGTTGAAGATTTGACCCACATTGTCAAACGTTCAGCCAACCTGATGGATGTACCCATGACCGGTGATGGCGCAAAAGAAATTGCCCGTCGCTCACGGGGTACACCGCGTATTGCCAACCGCTTATTGCGTCGTGTACGTGACTATGCTCAGGTCAAAGGCACTGGTGAAATTAATCAGGATATGGCGCAACGTGCTTTGGACATGCTCAAAGTCGATAAAGATGGTTTAGATACTTTAGACCGCCGTTATCTATCGATGTTATTAGAACGTTTTGATGGTGGCCCTGCTGGTGTTGAAGCGTTGGCTGCTGCCATGGCAGAAGATTCTGGTACGCTGGAAGATGTGATTGAACCATATTTGATTCAGCAAGGTTATGTGATGCGTACTGCACGTGGCCGTATTGCCACCAATATGGCCTATTTACAGTTTGGATTGACACCACCTGAGCCAAAAGAAAAGTGATTCAAAAAGCAGCTTAGGCTGCTTTTTTATTGAATATAGATTTCAAATTTTGAATAAGAGAATCTACTACAATGTTTAGAGCTTTGAAACTATCAGCAATACCTTCTTTATCAATTACCGCGGTAATACACATGATTTGTAGCTGAGTGAGATAACGCTCAAATTCGTCCCATTCAGATACTAATTCATGATCTTCCTCTACTAACATTTTTAAATGAGTACTAGGGCGTGTCCTCATTTGAAAAATTGGTTTTAAATACTTAAAATCCTCCTTTAAGCTCTTTTGATTTCTATATTTTTTCAATGGCACGTACTCTTCTCACCGATGATATCTGGCAGCAAATTCAAGATACTATGCGATTACACGGTTGTTACTGTTCAAAGAATAGTAGAAATATCATGGAAGCGATCTTATGGAAACTGCGTACAGGCGCCACATGGCGTGATATTCCCCAAGAATTTTGTCCTTGGCAAACTGCTTACAATCGCTTTAATCGTTGGGCAAGCAAGGGATTGTGGGATAAATTTTTTTTAGATTACGAGGCGTCTTGGATCAAGAATGGGTATTCATTGACGGAAGTTACATACGCGTGCATCAACATGCAAGTGGAGCTCGGCATGGTTTCGAAAGAGCAATTGGACAATCACGTGGTGGACGAACAACAAAAATACATCTTGCAACCGACGCGAATGGATTACCGATTGATTTTAAAATCACTGGGGGTGACGTCCACGACAGTCAAGTTGCAAAACAACTGATTGATACGGTAGACGAGGCAACTTATCTCATTGCTGATAAGGGGTATGATGCTGAGCACATTAGAATATATGCCAAGAACAAGAATATGATTCCCATTATTCCATTGAGATCAAACAGTAAGAGATCGAATAAGGAGTTTGATAAATATCTATATAAATTAAGACATTTAGTTGAAAATGCTTTTGCGAGATTAAAACATTTCCGTGCTATTGCAACTCGATTTGATAAACTGGCACGCAATTATAAATCTATGATTCGTATAGCCTGTATATTTATTTGGTGCAAAGCCAAATGAGGACACACCCTAATACGAGCTATTAAAGGGAATATATCATCTTCTAAACTCTTTAATTCTGAACGCATATCTTCGTATTCATTATTTTTGAACCAGTCTTTCACATCATTTAGTACTAAAGCTACAGAGCCTAACAATGTAATGTATTTATGCACTAATGGTTTCAATACAGCAAGATCGTCTATTAACTTAAGTTTCCAACCTCTATAATATTCTTCTTGTAATTCAACTCTTTTTAAATTTTCTTGACTTTCTATAAGTTGTTTAGTCATATTTCTATGAGATTCTGCTGCTTCTTTAATATCTTCACTTACTACTTTAAAAGATAGTTCTGTGAGTTGAAAACTCTTACGTCCATACCAATAAGCAAGCCAAGTTGCGAAACTACCTAAAATAAGCGCAATAATGACAGATAAAGTAAATGATGAAATTGCTGTCGTATCTGTCGAATGATTGAGATCAAGCTCCATCTTTCTATTTGGATTCTCTACAACACTTGCCGTTTGATCAAAAGGCTGCTGTGGCACTGTCCATGGCAATTGAAATCATCACTGCATTATTATTCTGCTCTGCCACAATTTCCCCATTTCATTTCAATAAATTTTTATTATTGATATTCTAAAAATTTTCAAACCATTACAAAAGAAAAAGCCAACTGACATGTCTAAATCAGTTGGCAAAAGCACAAAACAAAAAACTAAATAAAAAAATTACTTCTCTTTTTTCTTAAACTCCTAAAAGTCCGCTTTACGAATCATCGCGTGAATACCTTTGGTTTTATCTACCACTTGCGATACTTTAAAATCCGTTGCAGCACTTAAATATGCATAAGCAATTTCTTCTGAAATTCCGTATTCATTGACCAAAAAACGGATTGCTTCGCGTGTCGATTTACGCATGGCTTCGTCTAAGTCTTCATCTAAACCTAGAGTAATCCACAACTCATCATTTTCGCCCAAAGGTTGCGTTAATGATTGTCGCGGAATCTTGTCCTGATCTATTTTTGATATTTGTTTTTATTTTGTCTTATTGATAATTTTGATACCTTTAGCATATAGAAAATAAATAAGGGTACATAATTTTACAATGTAAAAGTATTCATAAAGCTCTTTTAGAACAAGGTCTAACAAGCAATATACCTTAAAGGTATTATCATAATACTTAGAGAGTTTTGGTCAAATTTAAATCAATATGCAATCCTAGAGAATCACTTTAACCATTTAAAATTCTTAAGGTTCTCCCCAAGTATGAATATGTATAAGCAGATTTCCCTTTGTCTTCCTCTTCTTTTCTGTAGCCAACTCAGTCTGGCCGACTGGATTGATGATTCTGTACAAACGGCTGAAGCGCACACCATAAAATTACGCCAGCATATTCATCAATATCCTGAGCTGGGGAATATGGAATTTAAAACCTCGGAACTGGTTCAAAAAGAATTAAAATCCTATGGGATTGAAGTACGAAAAGGTTATGCCAAAACGGGTGTGATCGGTGTACTAAAAGGTGGTAAACCCGGCCCGGTCATGGCATTGCGTGCAGATATGGATGCATTACCAATTAAGGAAACTGCACCGGTATCATTCGCCAGCAAACAAAAAGCCATTTATCAGGGCAAAGAATCTTATGTGATGCATGCCTGTGGTCATGATGCGCATACCGCCATGTTACTGGGTGCAGCCAAAGTTCTGGCCGCTAACAAAGATAAAATTGCAGGAACGGTGGTATTTGTGTTCCAGCCAGCCGAAGAAGGTGGTGCAGATATTGATAACTTTACCCAAGGCGATCAGATTGGTTCGCGTAAAATGATTGCGGACGGCGCCCTGAAAAATCCAAAACCTGAAGTCATTTTCGGTATGCATGTCATGGCCGGTATGCCAAGTGGCAATATCTTCTACAAAGATGGTGCCATTTTAAACAGTGCCGATCATTTACGCATCCAGGTCAATGGAAGTCAGGTTCATGGTTCGATGCCTTGGGCAGGAAAAGATCCAATTTATGCCTCTGCCCAGATGGTCACCAATCTGCAAAGTTTGATCAGCCGTAAAGCGGATCTGACCAAAGGAATGGGCGTGGTCAGTATTGGTAGCATTCAGGGTGGTACCACCGGTAACGTGATTCCAGATCAGGTCAATATGGTCGGGACTATTCGCTCCAATAGTGAAGACGTTCGTCAAGGCATTTTAAAAGACTTACCGAAGATGCTAGAACACAATGCAGCAGCCAACGATGTCAAGGTGAAAGTCGAAATTGCGCCTTATGCCCCGGTCACCACCAATGACAAAACTTTGACCAAGCTGATGCAACCGACCCTGGCCAAAGTCCATGGTGAAGATAAATTGCATGTCTTGGATAATAATGCCAGTGCGAGTGAAGACTTTGCTTACTATGGCCAGCTCATGCCATCCCTGTTTGCCTTTGTCGGTGCCACGCCGGCCGATCAAGATCCGGCTAAAGCCGCGCCAAACCATAATCCGAACTTTATTGTCGATGATGCGACCTTAAAAACCGGTGTCGAAAGTCATGTGCGCTTTATTCTAGATTATCCAAAAGTGGCTGAACAGGTTCAGGCCAACTGGAAACAGAACAATAAAGGTTAATTGCCTGCTATAAAAATGCGCGAGTTGATGAGCTCGCGCATTTCATCATCTTCTGCTGTTTTATAAATGAGCTATCAGGTGCTCTGCGCTTCCTCTTGACTATTTCTAGCCAGATTTGACATCTTGTGCCATTGGTCTCAAAACTCAAAATGCTAAACTTTGTCCCGCTAAATTGCTTGACTTTGGACAGGAATCCGGCAAATTCAAGGATTTTCCTCTCTCCAAAAAACAAGCAAAAATTTCGAACATCTGCATGGAACAAAACTATGGCGAATCATTTTGAATTCAATATCCGCGTATATATTGAAGATACTGATCTAGGTGGTATTGTCTACCATGCTAACCACATTCGCTATATGGAACGTACCCGTACCGAATGGTTGCGTGCTGCCGGAGTCAGTCATTACTGGCAACAGGCAGAATATAATTTTGTGGTACACAAAATTAATGTCAAATATATGCGCCCCATCTTGATGGATGATTTAATTACTGTTACTGCACGTGTGATTTCATGTAAAGCTTCATCATTTGTATTGCAACAAAATATTTATCGTGGTGAAATCATGCTTGCATCGGGTGAGGTTGAGTTGGCATGTATCAGTGCAGAGATGCGACCACGTCGACTCCCGGATGAAATACGCGAACTAATTCAAAAAGAATTGGAACAAGACTAAAAAATTTATTGGCACACGTAACAACTATGGCGACTCAGTTAGAATCATCTCTTCAAGTTTCAGATCTTATTTTACAAGCAAGCCCTGTCGTACAACTGGTGATGCTTTCTCTTCTGTTAGCCTCAATATATAGCTGGTATCTGATTGCCAGACTCTATATGAGTTATAAAAAAGCCCAGGCCGATGATGAACATTTCCAGAAAATCTTCTGGTCTGGCGCTGAACTGAATACCCTGTATAACAATGCCCAGCTCAACTCTAAACGCACTGGCCTTGAAGATATTTTCTATCAGGGTCTGGGTGAGTTCCTGAAACTGAAAAAACGCCATGCACCGACTGCCCAGTCCATTGAAGGAACAGAGCGTATTCTGCGTGTCGGCCTGAGCCGTGATCAAGGTCATCTGGAGCAAGGACTCGGTGCTTTGGCCAGTATTGGTTCGGTTGCACCTTATGTTGGTCTGTTCGGTACCGTCTGGGGCATCATGAACGCTTTTATTGGCCTGGCAGATGTCGATCAGGTGACACTGGCGACGGTTGCACCTGGTATTGCTGAAGCCCTGATTGCAACTGCCATTGGCCTGTTCGCAGCTATTCCAGCGGTGTTGGCCTTTAACCATTTCACGGCCAAAGGTGAAACCGTTTACTCTGATCGTGCCCTGTTTGCCGAAGAAATGGTGGCACTGCTACAACGTCAGTCCGTGGGCATAACTCAGGACAAAGACTAATGGCGATTCAAGGTTCAGGACGCTTTCAGCGTATTAAAAAGCCACTGAAAAGTGACATGAATGTCGTACCTTATATTGATGTGATGCTGGTGCTTCTGGTGATCTTTATGGTCACCGCACCCATGATCACCAGTGGCATAAAGGTCGACCTACCTCAGGCCAATGGGCTACCGATTGAATCTAAAGATGCACCGACCATTGTCACCCTGAAAGAAGATGGTTCCTATTATTTAGAACATAAAAATCAGGCCACTGGCCCAGTTACGCTGGATGAATTGACTGCTGCCCTTGTTGAAGCGCAAACACAGGCACAAAATGACAATAAAGTGCTGAATGTCGTGATCAATGGCCACAATACCCGTCCTTATGGCGATGTCATGGCCTTAATGTCCAGCCTGCAGGATGCCGGTTTATCTCAGGTCGGTTTACTGACCCAGCCATTAGAATAATGTATGAAAGATTATAAAAAACCACCATTTCAGAAAAAAGCCATCGCGATTGGATTCACCTTAGGAATCCATGCCGTGGCTTTGGTGGGTTTACTTTATCTTGGCATGAGTAAACCACCTGAACCGCCGAAGCAGATTAAAACGGTCCTGATCAAACCTGAGGACCTCAAACCGGTCACCCGAGAAGAAACGCCGTTTGAGGAAACTGCACATGAAAATGTCGCAGAAGAAATTACTCAAACAGCTGAACCTAGTCCTGAGCCTGCGCCAGTCATTCCGACAGCGGCGCCTGCCACACCTGCTGCTCCGCCTGCACCGAAAGTGGATACACAAAAAGCCCAGCAGGAACTCAAAGAGGTAGCGCAAGCCAAGGCTGTACAACAAGCTGCTGAAGCAGCGAAACGTGCCGAAGCTGCCGAACAGGCGAAACAGGCAGCAGCCAGAGCAAAAGCGGAGGCAGCACAAAAATCCAAGGCAGATGCCGAAGCTGCTCGTAAGGCTGAAATCGATGCACAGCGTAAAGCGGACGCTGCACAGAAAGCCAAATTAGATGCTCAGAAAAAAGCGGATTTGGCCGCCAAACAAAAAGCCGATGCCGCTGCGAAAGCCAAGGCAGATGCTGCTGCAAAGGCGAAAGCTGAGGCGGCAGCTAAAGCAAAAACTGACGCGGATGCAAAACGTAAGGCAGATGCGGAGGCGAAACGTAAAGCTGAGGCGGATGCAAAAGCCAAAGCTGAGGCGACAGCTAAAGCAAAAGCTGAGGCGGATGCAAAACGTAAGGCGGATGCCGATGCAAAAGCCAAAAACGATGCTGCTGCAAAGGCCAAAGCTGAGGCGACAGCTAAAGCAAAAGCTGAGGCGGATGCAAAACGTAAGGCGGATGCCGATGCAAAAGCCAAAAACGATGCTGCTGCAAAGGCCAAAGCAGACGCGGATGCAAAACGTAAGGCAGATGCCGATGCAAAAGCCAAAGCAGAGGCAGATGCCAAGGCTTCAGCAGCCAAACAGGCCGCTGAAGAAGCTGCTCAGAAAAAAGCGGAATCAAAACGGATTGCGTCTACTGCAAAACGTGATTTCGAAAATAAAATTAAACGTGCTTGGGATACCCCAGTGGGATCGTCAGGTCAGCGCGCTACTGCTCGTGTGACCTTGAATGACAATGGCGGTGTGGTTTCTGTCATCGTGAACTCAAGTGATGCAGACATGAAAGCCAGTGTCGAAGCTGCGGTGCGGGCTGCTGCGCCTTATCCGATGCCTTCAGATCCAGATGCACGCCGAGAAGCACGAAGTTTTACATCAACCTTTACCGCACAATAAAAACCAAGCCATCACACATTATTGAGGTGATGGCTTTGATTTTTTCAGCTAAACTTCACTTTAATATGATTAAATAATATTCATTTTTCACAGTGTCATAACAGTTTGGTCATAAAATCCTGGTTTTATTCTATTAAATCCATGCGATGATGTAGCCCAAGCTACCTATACAATAAATCCGTTGATTTGAGTAAATAACGAATGATGGAAAAGACTCGCAAACACCTACTCTGCCTCGCAATCATTGGCGCTTTAAGTTCTGTCTTGGCAACTCAGTCCTATGCCCAGTTGCATCTGGAAATTACCAAGGCACCTGAGGCAGCACCTAAAATCGCCATTGTGCCATTCAGTCAGGATCAGAGCATCTATCCTATTGTTGAAAATGACTTGAATCGTTCAGGCAGATTTACCAGTGCTTCAAAAAACCTGCCTGCGACTGCCACATTAAATAACCCGAATGCAGAAGCTTGGGCATCCGCTGGCGTTCCCTATGTCGTGACCGGTTCATCAAAAACCACAGCGGATGGTTCTTTTGAAATCCAGTATCAGTTATACGATATCGAAAAAAAACAATATCTATTAAATGAATTACTAACTGTTCCAGCCTCACGGACCCGTCAGGCAGCGCATATGATCAGTGATGCCATCTATCAGGCATTAACTGGCATTCCAGGTGATTTTACTGGACGTATTGCTTATGTACTGCGTAATCCAGCAACACCAGAACAACGTTATACCTTGCAAATTGCCGATACCGATGGCGAACAGCCAAAAACAATTTTGACTTCGCGTGATCCGATTCTTTCTCCAGCCTGGACACCGGATGCCAAAAAAATTGCTTATGTCTCGTTTGAAACCAAACGTCCGGCAATTTATGTACAGGATCTGGCCACAGGACAACGCGAAAAACTGGCCAGTTTCCGTGGCTTAAATGGCGCACCAAGTTTCTCTCCAGATGGCAAGAGCATGCTGTTTACTGCATCCATGCATGGCAATCCGGAAATCTATCAGATGAATCTGGAAACACGTCAATTACAACGTATGACCAATGACAGTGCGATCGATACCGAAGCACGTTATGCTCCAGATGGAAAATCCTTTATCTTTACTTCTGATCGTGGTGGATCTCCACAGATTTATCGCCATGATCTCGCTTCAAGTAGCAATAAACGTCTGACCTTCCGTGGTGCATTTAATGCACGTGGTACGCTGAGCGCAGATGGCAAGAAACTTGCATTGGTTCATCGTCCAAGCGGCAGTAACTATCGGGTTGCCGTTCAAGACATGAACTCTGGTGTAAATAATATTCTGACGCCAACAACTCTAGACGAATCACCAAGTTTCTCGCCAAATGGCCAGATGGTGGTGTATGCCACACGTGAAGGCGCGCGCGGACTTCTGTCGATCATGTCACTAGATGGTCGTTTCCGTATGAACTTGCCAAGTGAAACGGGCGAAGTCCGTGAACCGGCTTGGGCACCAAAATAACATTGGTATCTGTATAAACCTTTTACCTCATAATCAAACTTCATGGAGATGAAGATGAACAAAGTAAAATTATTTGCCTTACCACTTTTAGCAGCAGCTGTCGTCATGACAGGTTGTGCGAGTCGTAAGCCTGCCGCTGAAGTTCAAACCGGCGGTTTAGATACAACCAGCTCAACCACAGTGGATACGCAAGGTCTGAGTGAAGATGCTGCATTAAATGCACAAAACATGGCGGGTGCATCGGCAAAGGGTGTCACTGCGGAAAACAAGGCTTTCTTGGCAAAACGTGTCGTACATTTTGACTATGACAGTACTGAACTCAGCAATGAAGATCTTCGTACCCTACAAGCACATGCACAGTTCCTGATGGCCAATGCCAACTCACGTGTCGCACTCACCGGTCACACCGATGAACGTGGTACCCGTGAATACAACATGGCGCTTGGTGAGCGTCGTGCCAAAGCTGTTGAAAGCTTCCTGGTGACTACTGGTGTAAATGCTGCTCAATTAGAAGCCGTCAGCTATGGTAAGGAAATGCCAATCAATCCAGGTCATGATGAAAATGCCTGGAAAGAAAACCGCCGTGTTGAAATTAATTATGAAGCGGTACCACCATTGTTGAAATAATTTTCAATGCTGGCGTATCAAATAAAAAGCACTCATGATTGAGTGCTTTTTATTGGGTTGAATGAACAAATCTGTTTATTCTACGGTCTGGCCTGGTTCAACTGCTTGCATCGATTCAATCAGGTCGTGTTTATTGAATTGTTTGTACTCTGGTTTTGCTTCATAATCCCGCCAGGCTTCTTTCATCTTGTCTTCAGAGATATCATCTAAAGTAATGCCTTCACTTGGCGTTGGAGTCGCATCAAACTTTAATGTTGTCATATCTGTGCTCCTATTCTCAATTTTCCCTTGCATTCAACATAGCACTTTCCACAGGAGTTGCAAGGGCAAAATCGATACAAATAATCCAGTTTGATTTTTCTTTTAGTACGTTCTCATCTAAAATATAGCCGCATATCGTTTTGATCATTTTTTCCCGATTTAAGTCTTGGAGTTTTCCCTTATGTCATACCGCACCCTATCCCAGTTTTTACAGCAACAAAGCGGGAATCTCACACCTGAACTTGCACAAGTTATTGAAACGATTGCAAACACTTGCAAGGACATCGATCTGTTGCTGCAAAAAGGTGCTTTAGCGGGTGTATTGGGAAGTGCACAGCATGAAAATGTTCAAGGCGAAGAGCAAAAGAAACTGGATGTCATTTCCAATGATTATCTGATTGATGCTTTACAGCAACACCCGAATGTCGGTGGTTTGGCCTCAGAAGAACTGGATGAATTCACCCCTGCACAAGAAAATGGTCAATTTCTGGTCTTGTTCGATCCACTCGATGGTTCAAGTAATATCGACATCAATATGTGTGTCGGTACCATTTTCTCGATTCTTCCTGCGAAAAATGCCGTGACTCAGGCCGAAGACTTTATGCAAGCCGGTGTCGATCAAGTGGCTGCAGGTTATGTACTGTATGGTCCATCGACCATGATGGCATTGACTGTCGGTGCAGGCGTAGTGTTCTTTACCTTTGACCCGGAAACTCAAGAATTCCTGCTAACTTCTGAAGCGATTCAAGTCGCTGCAGATACCAAAGAATATGCGATCAATGCCTCGAATCAACGCCACTGGGAAGCACCAGTACAACGTTATATCGATGAATTATTGGCAGGCAAAACCGGTCCTCGTGAAAAAGATTTCAATATGCGCTGGGTTGCCTGTATGGTGGGCGATATTCACCGTATTCTTTGTCGTAGCGGTATCTTCATGTATCCATACGACTTTAAAGATCCGGCTAAAGCTGGTCGTCTGCGTTTAATGTATGAAGCCAACCCAATGAGTATGCTCATGGAGCAGGCTGGCGGCGCATCCACCACAGGCCGTGTCCGTATTCTGGAGATCGAACCAACTGATCTACATCAACGTGTGCCAGTGATTATCGGTTCTAAAAACGAAGTTGATCTTGTGACCAGCTATCATAACTAATTTTTTATAGCGGTAGCCGATATTGAATCGGCTACCGTGGATTATATCTCCCATGCCAACTTTTTTTCTTGATTCAAAAGACAATCCAAAAATTAAACACTTACGTGGTTTGATTGAACAAAACACCTATCGTAAAAAACAGGGGCAAACTGTGCTGGAAGGCACACATCTGTCTCTCGCCTGGCTGCATGAAAACCGTAAAATTGATTCGATTTTTACCACTGAACATGCACTTTCGCATCCTGATTTCGAGAAAATTCTCGCAAAATACACAGGGATGGTCTTTGTTTTAAGCGAATCTTTATACAAAGATTTAAGCACCTTAGGAACGTCTTTAGCCTGTTTAGCTGTGGTCACTTTACCGACAGCAAATTATGCACTGGATTTTAAAGCCGACACTTTAATTCTGGAAAATGTACAGGATCCGGGTAATGTTGGTACCCTGCTTCGCTCTGCAGCAGCAGCCGGTATTGAACAGATTGTCTGCACCAAAGGTTCTGCATCACTTTGGTCACCACGAGTATTACGTGCCGGTATGGGCGCACACTTCACGCTGCAAACTTTTGAAAATATTGCACTTGAACAAATTCTTGAGCAATTTCAAATTCCTGTATACGTCACCAGCTCACATCGTGCCGAAAGTCTGTACTCAAAAGATTTAGGTAAACCTTGCGTATGGATCTTGGGCAATGAAGGTCAAGGCGTTTCTGATTATGCAATGCAACACGCAGAAGCTGTCAGTATTCCGCAGCCGGGTGGTCAGGAATCCTTAAATGTTGCAATTGCAGGATCGATCTGTTTCTTTGAAATGGTACGTCAACGTATCTAATTAGGGATTTAGGTTACAGTGTTTTAATTCGGCCCTGTCCGTTTATAAAATAGATTACACTACAAAAATAATAAACTTAATTGTCAACCAAACCATAATTCCCAACGTTATATGATTATGAACTTGGGAATCATGGTGGGTGTCCAATGACAGGATTTTCCATCTCTATGGATTTAGCACCAAAACAGTTGCAATCACACGATGTAAGTATTCTGAAGAGTACGGCTGAAGCACGTCTGAAGAATTTTATGCAAGATGTGACTGGACGCGCCTTGGTGATGATGGAAAGTGCAACTCAAGGTCATCATGGTATTGCCATGGATCTGGTTCAGGAAGCTTTCATTTCCTTACATAAATCCTATGCGGAAAAAAGTACTGAAGAATGGTATCCCCTATTTTATACAATTCTGAACAACAAATTACAGGATTGGCGTCGTAAAGAAGCACGGCGTGGTCAGATGTTTTCATTTTTTAAGAAAGTCAGTCTGGATGATGACGAAATTGAACTTGAGGATATCGTGGACGAAGCTACACCGACGCCTTTGGACTTTCTGGATCAGGCAGTGACAGCTGAAGAAATCCAGGAAGCTATTGCCAAACTACCTGTACGTCAGCAGCAGGCATTTATGCTGAGAGCTTGGGAAGGATTTGATACGCATACCACCGCACAAATTATGGACTGCTCAGAAGGCAGTGTAAAAACTCATTATCACCGTGCTATTCAAGGCTTACGTACCTCTTTGGCACATTTAAATCCATATCTGGGAGGGTCATCCGAATGAATCAAGATGATTTCTTAAAACAAGTAACTTCCAAACTCGATGGACTGGCACAACAACATAAACACAAACCTGTTGTCATGCACCATGTTCTTGAAGAAATTCAGGATTCTAAACATTCACGTTTTGCATTTTTAAAAATGTCAGGTTTTGCCTTGGCAGCAGCAATTGCAGGTGTTGTAGTATTACCCAATATTTCTAGCCACAATGAGCCGCAAACCCAAATGGTGTCAGTACCGAAACTGTCCCCACAAATGCTTGAAGATTTAGAAATGCTAATGGTTCTAGGTGAGGACAAAGTTCCACATGGCAGCTAAAAGATTGGCAATTGCTTTTTGTGCATTCAGTTTTCTGCAAACCAGTTTTGCAGGATTTGAACGTTTTTGGATCTTTTCTAAAGATGCAAATACTCAGGTTTCCGATACCTGGGATAGTCTTTCTGATTCCGAACAGTTGGCACTTATTAAACGCTATCAGTCCCTCAAGGAAATTCCAGAACAGCAGAGCGTCAGCTTACAGCAGCGTATGGACTGGTTTACCCAGCTTCCTGAGGTTGAAAAACAAAGAATGCGTGAGACTTGGCAAATGATGAGCAGTCAGGAACGTCGAGAACTTGGCTTACGCATGCAAAATGCCAAACCTGAAGAACGACTTGCCATTCGGGAAGAGTACATCCTCAAATACCAGCAAACGACTCAACCACCCTCTAGCTCGCATTAAGCGACCCATATAAAAAGCCTCCAAATAGATAATGCCAGTCAGTTAAACAATTGACTGGCATTTTCTTTTTTAAATTCATGATCATATTTGCCAGGTGGAAAAGTCATCCGCAACTGTTGGATGCATGAGGTGTATTGCTCCGCAAGATGCCTTCCTTGTGAAACTCCGCTTCTCATTTGAGCAAAACCAAAGTCACAAATGATATGACAAATATTTGATTTAAAACCTTAAGACTCCATCGTGAACCACTAAAAAGTTAAAGCGTCTATTTCTAAACTCCTTAACTGATCAGCATTCTTCCAAATGGAGGCTTTTGAATTTTCCAATTAGGTTTTATTTTCTTAGACGGCGATAAGCGACCAGCCCAAATAATCCGAATAGTCCCCAAATTCCGAATGAGCCACCACCACTTGATGACGTATTGGCATTTTTTACCGTATTTCGTAGCAGGATCGTTGCTGTTTCAGACATTTTTTCATCTGCATCAAAAATCGTATACTGCATGCTGTAATCTGCCTGACTTAAGTTATTTCTCACACTAAATGTCAGCTTTCCACCATAGCAGGTCTCGCGCTGATAAGTATCAGGACAAGGGCCTTGTCGCTCTGCATTAAGAGAAACTCCGGCAGGAATCTTCACAATACGAATTGGAATCTCTTTTCCATCTTTATCCTGATAAAAAGCCGACTTTCCTGAAGGTAGAGGCCCATCACCATCATCACTATCATTTTCAAGTGGATTCACAGTCACTGTCAGATTATTCTCTGGGCTAATCCAATATTCATCACTCTTGGCAATCGGTGCAATATTGTTAAAAGCTGCTTTTAAAATTCCAGCACTGCTGATCCCCGTGGCCTTATCTTTGAGAGTATAGCTGAGAGTATAGCTACAGAATTCCATATCTGTTGCCTTGGTCATTTTCCCATCGGTACGATACATCATGATCCGGTTGAGATCAGGCTTCCATTCACACTTAAGATTGGGGTCATTCGGATCACCCTTCACACTGGTCGAACTACCGGTACCAATTAACTCACCTACTCCTAAAGACTTAACACTAATATCATAATTTTGTGCATTCAAGACTTTGGTTTGAACCGTATTGCCCATCAAGGTTTCCTGAGGCATGGCCAGCACAAAGGGATTGACATAAATTGCACGGTATTGCTGATATTGCTTGGTATATTTAAGTAAATCTTCGTATTCTTTTAACTCTTCCTTTAAACCAGGTATTTCCTCTGCTGGCGTATTCTTATTTGTAATAATACTTTTTATGTCAGTTATATTGTCCTGATAAAAATTATTCAAATCGACCAAGCTGCTATTTTTCAGATCTGTGATATCTGCTGCGGTCAGACGTCGGATTTCGATTGAACCGATTTCACAGCTATTTTTTGCATCTGGATTTAAGGTAAGAGTAGATCCCACCACCCGATCAATGCCACGTTGATCCTGTTCAGCACAGCCACTTACCCCCACATCTACCAAATCTGTAGCTGTTCCATTATCACGTGGGTAATACATGCCTAGAAAACGGTTATCAATTGCAGGCTCAATATAGGCTGTTAATAAGTTGTTTATCGTGCTGTCAGAAACGTCAAGATTGTTTGAAGTTTCATCCGCATCTAACTCTGGCAATACACAACGTGATAGTCCAGTGGTTTGTATGGCATTTTTAACAGTAGTAAATACGACGCTTTGCTCCTTAGTCGGATTCCCCTGATTTAAGGCATATTCACAAGATAAGCCCTGATTAAATGCTAAAACATTAAAATAGAAATATTTAGAACCTGTTTTGTCATAAAATAAAGTAGATTGAGCTGCATTCTCAACAATAGTATTACTTAAGGCAGTTAAACTGGAAAAGGCACTGAGAGGGCGATTAGCTTGATTGGTCATACGCAAAATATGTCCTGTCTGACTCGCAGTATTTTTGGCAATGGTAGAATTATTCAACTCTACGGTTGCATAACCACAAAAATCAAGAATGCTGGCCGTATTTTCTGACCCATTTTTAACAATACTACTAGAAATAACTTTTACATTGGTTTGAGTCGTCCCTAAATTCCCCTGGCAATCCATAGCCAGCACACTACCATATGAACTTGCCTTATTTCGGTGAAGCAGCGAATCCTGGATGATCACACTCCTTTCGGTATTCATCGCCACCGTATAAATAGCCCCCCCTTCTGCCTCTGCCCGGGAATTTACGATTTCACTGCTATTAATGCTTAAGGGGCCCGCCACATAAAAGGTACCGCCATTGCCCTTATCCTGTGTATTTTTTGCCGCATAACCATCTTTTAAGATGAGATGATAGACTTCCAGACTGGATTGACTGGCCATACTGTTAAAGAGACGGGTTTTTCCCTGACCTGAAATCGTGGTTTTTAAAGCATCACGGGTTGGGTATAAATTCGTAATCGGACTACGACTGGTATAACTAAAGGGCGTTTTTCCATAAATTTTGAGCGCGGACTCAATGACAAGTTCGCTGTCTAATTTGTATTCACCCGCTTCAAGCTGAATCACGTCTGGGGCTGAACCATCCAGCCGAAGCGTACGGCCGACGTTACATCCACCATAGGATTTATCTAGTTTTGCAGTTTTAATCGCTTCTCGCAAAGAGCAGGCATTACTGTTCTCTCCGTCTTCATCCACCAAAGTGGTGACATAGATGGTTTTATCTTCGGCTGCCATCAAACTCATGGCAGATAAAATCATGGCCGCAAGCAGTCCTTTTTTATAATTTTTCATGATTTTTCCTTAATCTTTTAATTCACGGCGCAAACCCATTAACCCAATTAAAATCAGTAGCCCACCAAAGCCCCATGCACCACCTGAAGTTTTGACTGATTTGTCTTCCATTTCATTTTTTGGCTCCTGCACGATTTGAGTGGTAATGGTCAGATAAGGTTTACTTTTATTAAATCGCGTGGATGTGGTTACCACTTGCAGCTCGAAGATATCTGCCCCATGCCAAGTCGAATCTGGGGTATACACCACATTGCCATGAATATCGATGCGTGTTTTACCTTTGGACTCTGTTTTAGTTTGCACAACTTTCAAACATCCATCTTGCCAAGGCTCACCTGTCGGCTGTTGACCAACCATGACATTGCATTGTTCTTTTGGAATTAAATCACTATCACCCAAAAAGGATTCAATTGAAAATTTGGCAATTTCACCTTTTAACAGGTCTTGTCCAACCAGACTCCCTGAGGTTGGCACAGTGATTTCAATCGCACCACGGTCACAGAACAGATTATCCATTAAACGGTTGATACCACGCTGGTCAGCAGCTTCACATGCCACTGTCGGGGCTGCAAGATTAAGCGCTGTACCTCTATTTACAATAGATGAGTCGCTGACCTGATTATGACTTAATAAAATACGTGGACGCATATAACCAAGAAATTGCCCTTTAGCAACGCTGTATGGACAAAGTATGGCTGTGCTATTTTCACTCAAGGTTTGACAAACACCTTCACTCTTATTTGAAGCTTCGGCTAAGATTTGTGTACCATTCCAAAGCTCATTTGGAGCAACAGCATCCCCTGTACCGCAGGACACAGTCAGCAGATTGTTTTGAATCAGGGTTTTATCGCCGTTTTCAATTTGGCAGTCCTGTGCACCATTTCTTAAAATAATACTATTTGCCACATAAGCCCTGCCAGCCGGGGCATTCATACGTAAAGCAGTATCAGCATTATCAACGATCGTTAGGTTATTTAATCCCATCCCGTCCATGACATTAATGAGTGTCCCCTTATTTTTTAATAGGGTACTACTTAATACTTCGGCACTAATGTTTTGAAGATTCTCTGTGTCAGCAAACTGCCCGGCGCTATAAATATTGGCCGCCGAGTTATTTAAGGTCTGGTTATTTTTAAGGACACTTTGCCTGATAAGGAAAGCGGGCAACTCGCTATATAAAATGCCACCTCGTTGTGCTTTGTTATTTTCAATCAGGCTATTTTTAATTTCAACACGACTGAGAAAGTTCTGACCAAATTGTCCCGTATTATAAATTGCCCCACCCAAATTGGCTGCACCATTAAATAAACGGCTATATTCAACCACCACTTGGCCTTTATTATGAATCAGACCACCTTGTTCAGCACAACTGACTTTGCCACAGCCTTCGAGGTCTAGTTCTTTTAAGTTAAGCTGAACTAGTGTATCTGTGCTGTTAAGGCGAAATAGATTGTCAGTTCCTTGCATTTGAATATGGGCATTATGCAGACCCAGTGTTTTTTCAGTTGTACTGAATTCTTCATCGCTATCAGCTACAGACCGAATGCTTAGAGATTTTTTGATTGCTATATGCTTATTGAGCACATAAGTATTTTTTTCTTTTAAAATAATGGTACTGGATGAATTTTCTCCACCACATCCCATAAAACCTTCTTTGGCTAAGCCCCGGTTAATATATTCAACGGCTTCTCGAAGTGAACATTCCTTGTCATCTTTTTCAATATCTTCTGTCGTGGTTACAATAATATCTGCACTATACGCCTGCCCTGCCATACACAGCAAAGCCATGCCTATGCTCTTCTTGAGCATAACCTTCTCCTTAATTTTTATTTCTTTCTTTTTCTTCTAAAGTTGCAGAATCCTTGCAACTGTGAATTATTTTGCCTTACTGTGGCATAGACTGAGTAATTACTCAAGAATTTTTATGATTTACCGATATTCGTCAATCAAGGCATAAATCTGTCGCAGATTGGCATTGCTGACCTTCAGTTTTTCTCCCTTAAGCAGTTGAATAATTTGCTCTAATCTCTGAAGAAGTACCGAAGTTTGATGTGGCCCATGACTCAGTAAATAGTCAAAAATTTGAGGATCTAAATGAATCCCCCGACGATCCAGTACGGATGAAACCAGCGCATAACGATCAGCATAAAGGCTACCACTCGGCACACGGGTACTCACCGCTTGTGTTAAGCGTGACTGTAGATCTGGCAGCTCAAGCTTAAGTTCAATCGGCGCAAAGCGTGAAGAAAATACCAGCTGTCCGCCGCCTTCATTATTATAATTAATCAGATGAAAGACCGCGCGCTGCCAATGCGGCACACCACTAATCGCTTCAATATCATCGAGTGCGACCAGATCAAAACGATCCAGCGAGGTAATCGCCTCGGTCGGTGCATCTAGAAGCTCAAGTAAAGAGACCTGAATCGCAGATTTCCCTACTTCAAGATAAGAGTCACAGATAGCAGACAATAAATGACTTTTTCCTGTACCCGCCCCACCATAGACATAAAAACGGCTGATTAAGCCTGCATGTAATTGACGCACTGCATCAATCACATGCCCCCAACCTGGCCCTGAAAAATCACTGATTCGGGCATCGAGCTGAGGTTCTATATCTAACTGCAATTGACGCATATGATTTTTTGGCCTTATGAGTCTTTACCATGGGGATCATGAATTTTACTTGAGTTCTCCTCTGCTTGCAGCGGTTTTTTCTCTGGCTTTTTCATTTCAATATCAACATCTAAGTCTGCTGTTTCGATATTGATTGAACCAGTAGAGGCATCTTGCATCACAATGGCCCGATCGCCATAAAATGTTGTGTGTTCATAGTACTCGCGTACATGCCGCAGTAGTACCACAATGACGGCTGCCACCGGTAATGCAATCAGCATTCCCAGGAAGCCTGCCAGCTGTGCACCTGCCAATACGGCAAATACTACGGCAACAGGAGAAAGACCAATTTTATCGCCCAGCAAGAATGGTTGCAGAATATAACCTTCAACTGCCTGTCCGACCATAAACACAATGCCGACCAATACCAGTTGCCACCAGTCAATCCCAAATTGCAGTAAGGTCGCAATCACCGCTGCGATAATACCGACTGCAAAGCCCAGATAAGGAATAATACTGGCCAGACCTGCCACCATACCAATAATCAATCCAACCTCAAGACCAATCAGTTGCAAGCCCACCGCATAGACAATTCCCAGCAAGATCATGACCAGAAACTGCCCTTTAACAAAAGCACCCAGCACGCTATGACATTCGCCCACAATTTTTAGTGTACTTTTTTCATAAGGACGTGGAATCAGGCGGCGCAAACTCCCCAGCATACGATCCCAATCCAGCAGGAAATAGAAGGCAATGATGGGAATTAAGACAATCGTACCGCCAATCTGGAGAAAATTAATTCCGGATTGAGCAAGGCGTAACAAGAATGCCTGAATACTGTCTGCGCTATAATTGGTTTGTACATAATTCATGACCACATCAGAAATCTGATTGGTATCAATTTCCATTTCAACGACATTAAAGGTATTGGACAACCATGGTAAAAAGGTCGAATTAATCCATCCAATGATCGCGGGTATATTGTCACGTGCATACATCAACTGTTGCCAGATCAGTGGCACTAAATACCAGATGGCCAAGGTCAGTACAATTCCGATTCCGATAAAAACGATACTAATAGAAAGCCAACGCGGCAGACCCACATCATGCAATTTATCCACCAGCGGGCTAAATAGATAAGCCACTAAAAGTGCTGCAACAAATGGAATTACAACGGGTTTTAATAAGTATAAAGTCCATAACAATAAAGCTATCCCAGCTAGGATAAACACGCGACGCAATGTGCGATCTACCATAAAGTTTCGCCTTTTCTCTATTAATCATTCTAAAAATTAAAATATTTCAATAAAGATAGCATTTTAGATCAGAAATACCATAAGAGTTTTATATATTCAGGTTATAATCGCCACCGCGAATGCGGAGACTTCATTATGAGCAACTCAACTTCTACCCCAAATACTGGTTTAAGCTACAAAGATGCAGGTGTCGACATTGAAGCGGGCGACGCGTTAGTCGATCGTATCAAATCTGTCGCTAAGCGTACCTCACGTCCCGAAGTTATGGGCGGTCTAGGTGGCTTTGGTGCACTTTGTAAAATTCCTAAAGGTTATGAAGAACCTGTTCTCGTATCTGGCACAGATGGTGTGGGTACAAAATTACGTTTAGCATTGAATTTGAACCGTCATGACACAATTGGTCAAGACCTGGTGGCAATGTGTGTTAACGACCTTCTCGTGTGTGGTGCTGAACCACTGTTCTTCCTCGACTATTATGCAACTGGTCATTTGAATGTGGATGTTGCTGCAAATGTTGTCACTGGTATCGGTACTGGTTGTGAGCTTGCTGGCTGTGCACTGGTCGGCGGTGAAACTGCTGAAATGCCAGGCATGTATGAAGGCGAAGATTACGATCTTGCAGGTTTCTGTGTCGGTGTCGTTGAGCAAAGCAAAATTATTGATGGCTCTAAAGTCAAAGCCGGTGACGTTTTAGTTGGTGTTGCTTCTTCAGGTGCGCACTCAAACGGTTACTCACTGCTTCGTAAAATTCTAGACGTGAAAAATGTTGATTTAACTCAAATCGTTGATGGTCGCCCACTTGCAGATGTTGCAATGGAACCAACCCGTATTTATGTCAAATCGATTCTCGAATTGCTTAAACATGTCGATGTACACGCAATGGCGCACATCACCGGTGGCGGTTTGCCAGGTAACTTACCTCGCGTCCTTCCAAATGGTGCTCAAGCGCTTGTGAATGAATCTTCTTGGGAATGGCCTGAGCTATTCAAACTTCTACAACGTGAAGGCGGTGTAGAGCAGTTTGAAATGTATCGTACCTTTAACTGTGGCGTCGGCATGGTGCTTGTGGTTGATGCAAATGAAGCTGACAAAACTGTTGAATTACTCAACGGTCTTGGTGAGAAAGCATGGACAATGGGTCAGATTCAAGACAATGCTGAATCGGTTGCAGGTGCAGACGAAAAAATTCGTGTGATCTTCGCATAATTTCGCATGATTAAAATTGCTGTACTTGTTTCAGGTAGCGGATCAAATCTACAAGCCTTGATTGATGCCAATCTTTCAGGGCAAATTGTCGGCGTGATTTCCAATAAACCTGAAGCCTTTGCTTTAACGCGTGCGCAACAAGCAGGAATTCAAACTGCAGTTATTGAACACAGGCAATATCCAAACCGAGAAGCGTTTGATGATGTGATGCATCAGCAACTGCTGGACTGGGATGCGGATCTGGTGGTACTTGCCGGCTTTATGCGAATTTTAAGTGAAAAATTTGTAAAAGCCTGGGAGGGGAAAATGTTGAACATTCACCCTTCTCTATTGCCTTATTACAAAGGCATGCATACCCATCAGCGTGTACTCAATACCGGTGATGTTCTGCACGGCTGTACGGTGCATTATGTCACGGCTGAACTTGACGCAGGCCAAGCGCTTGCTCAAGGTGTGCTCAAGGTTTCTCACCACGATACGGTAGACAGTTTGGCAATGCGTGTGCATAGCCTTGAACATGTAATCTATCCTCAAGTCGTAGAATGGATTTGTAGCGGTACCATTCAACACACTGAAGACGGTGTGCTATATCGAAACGAGAAAATGCAAGAACCTGTTCAATTCTGCAAGTTTTAACCTCATTTAAATATAAAAAAACGCATCCTCGGATGCGTTTTTTATATTCTCTTTTTAATGATTCAAACAGATTGTTGCTGAATCAATTGCTTTACTAAGTCCGCTACCTGATCGGGTTGTTCCAATGGAAACATATGTCCTCCCTCTACCACGGTAAAAGGAATACCAAATTTCTTTTCGACCTGCTGCGGGAACTTGCGGGCCAGAAATGGACCTTGCTCAGCCACGACCAAATGTACCGGAACTTTCGGTTTCGCCTGAGGCAACCACCACAGTGAGGGATTGGTTCTAAACACGGCCACTTCATCCTTTTTAGGGATGGTGAGTTCTACTCCGCCCCGAATCGGATCATCTTGCAAGGCATGCTCAATATAGGCCTGGAAGCAATCGGCATCAAAGTCTTGATAAAAACCTTTAGGACGCAACAACGCTGCTGCCTGTTCACGTGAATCCCAATGATCACGACGGCGCTTGGACAGACCTGCCGGAGACATTCTGTCCAAAGCTTTTAAGCGCAAAGTTTTCGCAAGATGCAAGGCAAAGGCTTCTTTACCCATAATCATCGGCGGGTCCAGCATGATCATCTGCGAAAACAGTTCGGGACGCTGCAAGGTAGCCTGGAAAGTTAATACTGATCCTAGAGAATGTCCCAAACCAATCACCGGTCGACCTTTTGACTGACGCACAATACTGTCAATCACTTGCTGAGTCAGGCTTTTCCAATGGTTATCCACTGGATAACGTTTATCAGGCCCTAAGAGCGGCACATAGATAATATCGTAATCATCTTGCAGTCCATCAAACAGCTTTTGATAGACTTTCGATGGCACGCCATTGGCGTGCGCGAAATGAATCAATGGTTTCATTGCAATGTCGTACTGTTTTCTGACTGAAGTTTCTGCGCAACTGAAGTGGCAATTCCGTCACCAATCGATGAGCCCATGCGACCCAATACGGACTCAAATGGACTATATTCAATGGTATAATTCAAGGCTCTTTCAGTTTTCAGTTCGCGCTTCAAGGTATTTAAACTTCCGATCCGATCTGCGATTCCTAGTTTCACCGCCTGATCACCGGTCCAGAACAAACCAGAGAAAATCGCAGGATCGGTTGATTTCAGTTTATTACCACGCCCCTGTTTTACCGCATTAATAAAGTGACTATGCACATTATCCAAGACACCTTGTACATGGGCTTTTTGTGCAGGATCGACTGGTTGAGTCATCGACAGCAAGGCTTTATTGTCACCTGAAGTCATGGTGCGATCTTCAACACCAAGCTTTTGCAGCAAATTACTCACGCCATAATTTGGCATGATCACACCAATCGAACCGACTAAACTCGATGGATTGACAATAATCTCATCCGCAGCAGAAGCGATATAATAAGCACCCGAAGCACCGGTATCACCGATCACTGCATAGAGTTTTTTCTCGGGATACTGCTTTTTCAAATACTGAATTTCTTGCCAGATTTCATCGGACTGTACCGGTGAACCACCCGGCGAGTTGACATTCAGCACTACGGCTTTACTTTGTTTATTTTCAAAAGCTTTTTTCAGCGATTTAATCGTATTGCTACTGTTGACACTCTGCTTGTCGGCAGCAATCGTACCAATAATATCGACGACGGCAATATGAGCACCTGCGCCAGCGCTGGCATCTGAGGAAACTGAACTACAGCTCTTGCCGAGTGCCAAAATCACCACAAGCAGATAAGCAAAAGTCAGGAATTTAAAGAAAATTCCCCAACGGCGCGCACGGCGCTGCTCTTCAACCGAAGCTAAAACCGCTTTTTCCAGCAATTTCCATTCCGGACCAGTCGGTTGAACTGGCTGTTGCGTATTTTGTATTTGATTTTCAGGTTTTGGTGGCCAATCGGACATAAATAATCCAATAAATTGATTTATATTGAACCCATTATATACACTGAATCGGGTAATTCTGTCTAAACAAAACGTTTTCGCCTATAATAAATTTTGTTCTCTTTTTATTGTACTTAGACGAAATCAATGACCAAACAGGACTCACGGAATTCAGCTTACGGTTTACTCAAATACATTAGCCGCCAACCGCTTCCGGTTTCTCGATGGATGGCCCGTCTTCTGGCCTTTATTGTGAACAGTTTCAAAGTCACCAAAACTTCGGAAATCATTCGCCTCAATCTCGAGATCAGCCTTTCTGAACTGTCCAATGACGAACGTGAGCGTATTAACCGTGCTGCGGTTCGCAATGAA
The DNA here is from genome assembly GCF_013418995.1 of Acinetobacter sp. YH12106. Lineage (NCBI taxonomy): Bacteria > Pseudomonadati > Pseudomonadota > Gammaproteobacteria > Moraxellales > Moraxellaceae > Acinetobacter > Acinetobacter sp. YH12106. The sequence continues at coordinate 107,535 of NZ_VPAV01000007.1, read as the reverse complement.
TTAATGTCATATTTCGAGTTTTTTACCATTTGGGGCTCAACTAATCAGAAAAATATCAAACGGGTGCATCGCGTCATTGGCGAAGATCTACTGCATGATGCACTGGCACAAAATAAAGGCCTGGTGTTAATCGTGCCACATTTTGGTACCTGGGAAATCATGAATGCCTATGTCGCCCAGTTTACTTCCATGACCATTATGTATAAACCTGTAAAAAATCAGGCAGCGGATCAGTTTGTACGGGCTGCGCGTAGCCGCGAACAGGCACATCTGGTGCCGACCGATGAATCTGGCGTCCGTCAGATTTTTAAGGCCTTAAAACAAGGTGGCACCACCGTGATCTTGCCAGACCATACCCCAAATGTCGGTGGTGAATATATACCGTATTTTGGGGTGCCTTTGGCCACCAGTAATTTAAGTGCCAAGCTGATTCAAAAGACCAAAGCCCGCGCCCTGTTTCTATATGCCCTGCGGAATACCGAAGATGGTTTTGATATCTTCATCGAGGCAGTTGATGAGAAAATTTATAGTGGCAATGCCAATCATGGCACGCAAGTCATTATCAATAGTATTGAAAATTTAATCCGTCGCCATCCTGAACATTATCACTGGAGCTATAAACGCTTTAATGCACATCAGGGCTTGGGCAATCTTTATACACTGGAGCATGAACAGGCTTTAGGCAAAGTAAATGCGTTAAGAACTCAGGAATTACATGAAGCTTCGCCCGCTCTAGAATCAGCGACTTAAAGGCTGACGATATAACCATTGCCATTGATGTCGTTCGGCTGAAAGTACCAGTTTTGAGTCTTGTTGCTGAAAGTGCAGACTACCCTGCTCTGCCGTATTCAGTAACGGAATATTGAGGGCTTTGAGCCGCTGCTGAGTCAATTGGCTCGGATGGCCATAACGGTTAAATTTCCCTGCCGAAACAATTGCCAGTTTAGGCTGTAAAACTTCTAAAAACTGATAGGCTGAGCTGTGCTGACTGCCATGATGTCCAAGCACCAGCACATCAACTTTAAGCTCAGGATAATCTTGGAGCAGCTGATACTCAGTCTCCCAACCCGCATCGCCCATGAGTAAAAAATTTTGATAAGGCCCGGCATTTTTAACTTGCAGATATACCACACAAGACCGTTCATTTTTATTGAAATGGGCTGTATTTAACTGCTGCTGCCGAGGTGCCAGAATTTTAAACTGAATATCTTCAGACCATTGCCACTGCTGACCTTGATGACAGAACTGAAAACGGGAGGAGTGCGCTATTTCAGGAATCTGATTGGACGATACCTCTTTAATTTTCAATTGATGTTTAATACTGTGATAAGCGCCACTATGATCTTGATCCAGATGGGTTAAAATCAGTTGATCCAGCTTACCCACACCTTGCACAGACAGAAATGGCAGAATCACCTGTCGACCGATACTGAATTTTTCTTCATCATAATAGCCACCCATATCGATCATCATACTGCGTGCTCCATCCCGAAGAAAAATTGCTTGTCCCTGCCCCACATCCAGAATAGAGAGCTGAAATGCATGCTGATTGAGCTGAGGAATACACAGCGGCACACAGGCAAGCGCCGTCCAGCTTTTGGGCAATAGGCCACGCGGTAAAAATACAATCATTAAGGCCAGAATACACAGCGCAATCATCCAGACATTCATCGCCACCGGAATCAGTTGTGGAGCAAACAGCCGATCAAGCAGATCCAGAAATGCCAGCAGCATGTGAATGAAAACATCATTCAATTGAAATACCACACTGGAAAGTGGCTCTGAAATAAAAAACAACAAAGCCGCCAGAATATCTATAGGCACAATCAGCAGCCCAATCCATGGAATCGCGACCAGGTTACTGAATGGGGTAATCCAGGCGATTTGCTTAAAAAACAGCATCATCAAGGGAAATAGCGCCAGAAAGATTTTCCATTGTGATTCCAGCAGCACTTTCAACGCAAAATATAGCCGTTGTAATAAGGTTTGTTCTGTCTGACGCGGTTGCTGCTGAATGGTCTGATAGATTCGCAGCAAAACAAAGCAGGCCCCATAAGACAGCCAGAATGCAGCCGACAAAATACTGAAAGGATCAAAGAGCAATAATAAGGCAGCACTCAGAATCAGTAATTTTAAAGCTTGCACACTTTGCCTGAGCAACAAGGTAAAGGTCACAATCACGCAGATCAATAAAGTGCGTAGCGCTGGAATTTCAAAGCCCACAAAGGCGCAGTACAGCAAGACACACAGTAAAAAAGGCAGGCTCAAAAAATACTGCCTTGGCCATTTCAGATAAATATGCGGCATAAATCTTGAAATCAGATATTGCAAAGTACCACAGACCATCAAGGCAAAGATCAGAACGTGCGGCCCGGAAATGGCTAATAAATGGCTCATACCAAAACGCTGGAATTGTCGCTCTGTCGCCGGATCTAACAGGCTTTCATCACCGCTTAATAAGGCCAATAACAAACCTTTATGCTGTACGGGTTGCCTGGCTACGAATTCTCTTAATGCCAGTCGCTGCCGCTCTACCCAAAGTAAAATTCGCGGACTTAAATTTTGCTGCTGGCGTAAATATTTGCCATGACCAAGCGCATAAAGTTGTTGCGGTTGTAACTCCTGAATGCTCTTGATTCGGAAACCGGCCATGATATTTTGCTGTAATGCCCACTTTTCAGCGTCAAAAGATCCGGGGGTGGCATAACTATGATGAGGTCGGATTTGGCCTTGAATTAAGTAATATCGTCCAAGTTCAAGGAGGTGCTGCTTTATCTGCGCATTTATCAAACTGGATTGAGTCACGGGTTCTTGGACAGGCAAAAAGCCCATCCATTTAACTGTACTGCCATCAGGGCTGAGCACATGCAGAGCTTGCTGGATATTCTGCTCACCAAGTTTATTCAGGTCTTTGATATGCACCACAATCTGTTTTTCGGAGACTTCATGTTCACGCGTCGACAAGCGTTCAGACAGTTGCAGATTGGCATAGCCATGGCCTAGAAATAATCCTAACAGCAGGCTTGAACCAGTCATGACCAAATTGCGTAATGGTGTGTTGAAAATGTGCTTTAATTTACGGCAACCCAGATACCACAGTAATACCGCGATTAGAACGACCGTGCTGCTCAGTTGAACAGACAGAAAACTTTTCCCCATACAGGCCAGGCCTAAAATCCAGCCGATACACAGCCACTGCAACATTGGATCTTATTCTTTATGGTTATTATTTTACCCAATAATAAAGCCCACCGGAGTGAGCTTCAATCAAATGCGAATATTCTCTTGATTTAGGATGTGACCCACAGGCCATCCTGCATATGTAAAATTCGGTCTGCTGCATGTGCCAGTTGTTCATCATGCGTCACAATCAGCATCGCCATATTGAATTCACGTTGCAATTCGGTGAGCAGTTCAAAAATCTTTGCTGCAGTCTTACGATCCAGATTTCCGGTCGGTTCATCCGCCATCATCAGTTTAGGTTTGCCCACCACTGCACGCGCTAAGGCCACACGCTGGCGCTCACCTCCAGATAATTCACCTGGCTTATGTGTCAGACGATGCGAAAGACCAACCCGCTCCAGCAAGTATTCAGCCTGCTGTTTGGCTTCTTTAAACTTCACATTATCGCGGAGCATCAGGGGCATGGCTACATTTTCCAGTGCCGTAAATTCTGGTAACAGATGATGAAACTGATACACAAAACCCAAATGCTCATTGCGCACATAGCCGCGCTCTGCTTCGGACAAGGTATCGAAACGGCGACCATTGACCATCACTTGCCCTGATGTTGGTCGATCCAGTCCACCCAAAACATGCAATAAGGTACTTTTACCAGAACCACTCGAACCGACAATCGAGACAAACTCACCTGCTTTGACCTGCAGCGACAAGCCTCGAATCACATCGACGGTGGCTTTGCCATCGGTAAAGGATTTGTGAATATTCTGGGCATCTAAAATCAGATTACTCATAACGCAAAGCCTCTGCCGGTTGAATTTTTGCTGCACGTAAAGCGGGGTAAATCGTCGCGACAAAACTTAAGGCCAATGACAAGCCGACAATCACCAAGACATCCTGCCAGCGTAAATAAGAAGGTAGATAATTGATAAAATAGGCATCAAACATATTCAGACCCAAAGTATTGTTTAACCAGCCGATAAAGCTACTGATACTGGTCGCTGCAATAATCCCGAGGATTGCGCCGGCACATGTCCCAATCACCCCAATCACCGTGCCTTGCACCATAAAGATTTTGGTAATGGTGGCAGGCGAAGCACCCAAAGTCCGTAAAATCGCAATGTCCGATTTTTTATCCGTCACCACCATCACCAGTGATGAAACGATATTAAATGCCGCAACCAGCACAATCAGGAATAATAACAAGCTCACCATGGCTTTTTCCATCTGGATCGCGCTGAACAGATTACCATGAGTATAAGTCCAGTCAGATGCGTAGAAGTTGGATGGTAAATCCCGCACGATTTCCTGAGACACTTGCGGTGCGACAAAAATATCATCCAGTTTTAAACGCACGCCTTGTGCACCATCAGGCAGACGCAATAAAGTTGAAGCATCATTTAAAGCGATATATCCCATCATCGAGTCGACTTCAGCACCAATACTGAAAATTCCCACCACTTTAAAGCGCTTGAAACGAGGCACCACACCTGCTGGTGAAGGGGTCGCCTCTGGCAATACCAAGGTAATATTATCGTTTAAACCGACCCCCATGGCATCGGTCATCTGCTTGCCCAGAACAATACCAAATTCACCTTTTTTCAGGCTATCAATACTGCCCTCGACCATATGGTTTTGTATAATGGATACTTTTTTCTCATACTCGGGTTCAATCCCGCTGACCATAATCCCGGCAACCTGTCCCTGTGCCGTCAGCATGCCCTGTAATTGGGTAAATGGTGCAACCCCCTGGACATGCTCATGCTGCTCAATCTGCTTTGCAAGTTCGGGCCAATTTGTTAGAATTTGCGTTGAAGAAACAGTAGCTTGAGGTATCATTCCCAAGACACGATTTTTCAACTCTCGGTCAAACCCATTCATCACAGACAAAACTGTAATGAGGACTGCTACACCGAGCGTGAGACCGATCATTGAGACCAATGCAATAAAAGAAATGAAGTGGTTACTACGCCGTGCGCGAGTATATTTCAACCCTATATACAGCGAGATTGGTTTAAACATAACCATCTAGTCCGAGGTAATAAATTATGGAAAATGTACAGCATCCAAACGGATACACGGAAAGACGCGTTATGTCTCGCATCGATGCTGCCTTACGAATTAATTATCAGATTATTTCCGATGATGTTGCCTTAAATGATCCTTATGACTCTAACTTCGTCTTGCCCCGCTATTTTCTACTACTTGCAGAGCTAGATCAATTTGATCATGCGGTTAACTACGAATTAGAACAATTATCTGAAAAAGATCAACAAATTGCTCGAATCTTATCCTTATTCAACCAAAAATTAAACCTTATTACCGGTTCTTTGTATGACGCAATTGTACAAAGCATGTTACCTGTACCAGAGCAGGTGAACTTTTCGGAAACCGGTTTTAGTTTCTTTAGTGACCGCCCCATCACTGAAGGCACCTATCTGCACGTGACTTTAAGCCACCCGGAAAATTTCTTCCATATTGCGGCAACCGCCCAGGTGGCCTACAGTCGTGAAGAAGAAAATAGCAAATTCCGGACCGGTGCTTATTTCATTACCATGCACCCACAAGACCGTGTCAAACTGGGTGAATGTGTCAAAGCCAACTTTGCTTAAATCACTGATTTAGTCATTGTGAATACTGGATGGAAGGCGAGCTGCATAGCTCGCTTTAATTTCTCTGGAAAAATACAACAATAAACCCGTCAACAAAATACCGACACCGATTAAGGCCTCACCCGACAAGCTCTCATCATTCAAAAGCACACCTACGAATAAAGCAAGCATTGGAGTCAATACCGTCGTCAAAGACAAGGTGGTCGCCCTGATTTTCTGTACCAGTTTAAAATAACAGAACATGGCAATCAGCGAAGCCATCACCACGGCATATCCTAGCCCGATCAGTGATTTTGCCTGAGGCATTTGGGTTGGCGCAAATTGCCAGATAAATGGCAACATGGCACAGGCCATGACTGCTGAAACTGCAATGGAACCGGCCGCTTGCGCCATCGGTTGTAAGGGTGCATTGACTTTTTTGACCCAAAACATCGAAACACAATAGATAAACACACTCAGTAGCATCAGACCAATACCGATTGGCTGAATGTGCTGGTCTTTGCCACCGAGGCAAATCACCGCCAAACCAGTCAGGGCAATCGCCATCCCGCACCACTGTGAAGGATAGAGCTTGAGCTGAAACACGAAACGGCCAATCAATCCGGTAATAATAGGTGCCAGACCAAACATCAGCGCAATAATGCCTGAGCTGAGATAATCCGTGGCCAGATAGGTAAAAATCTGCGAGCCAATAAAACTGCAAGCTCCAGCCAGATAACTGTGCATCGAGAGAGAATCGACAGGAAAACGGGTTTTAAACAGCCACAACAAGATAAATGCAAAAGGCAATGCCAGAAAAAATCGCAGTGCCAGTGCCCAGAGCGGATGCAGATCGCTTACACTCCAGACAATGGCTAGCGGTGTAGTGGCCCAGATAAAAACCAATAAAAGATAGGTCACAACCATATTGGTGTGTGTTGGCATGCGCGATTGCTCTTAAAGTGCAGATGTTTTACGTTTTTGTTTTTGAATGGTTTGATCCAGTGCGCTTGAAAATTCACGCTTATCCCGCTCTGAAATCGGAGGTGGCCCACCCGTTTGTACACCGGCACCACGCAAACTATCCATAAAGTCTCTTAGATGTAAACGTGCTTTGACATTGGCCGTGGTATACACTTCACCGCGTGGATGAATGGCAATCCCGCCCTTTTCAATCACTTCTGCCGCCAGGGGAATATCTTGGGTCATGACAATATCATGCTCTTTCATGCGCAGAATAATCTCTTTATCTGCAGCATCAGCGCCACTCATCACCTGAATTGAATTAATCCGGACTGAAGGCGTAATGCCCACCGACTGATTAGCCACAAAAGTCACTTCCAACTGATAGCGATCCGACGCACGGATAATCACATCTCTTAAAATACGGGGTAATGCATCAGCATCGACCCAAAGTTTGAATGGCAACACAGGGTTTCCCATTAAGGTATAAATCCTGGGTATTCTAGCAAATTGAGAGGATCAGGTTGATGATTAAATCGTTGCATTTTCATCGCTGCTGTCGCTCATGTTTTTTTGAATCTATTTGATTTGAGCAACGACTGTGATTTAGTCTAGAAAAAAATTGGCTGCATTTAATTTGAAAATTCATTCGATTGACTTGAAAAATCGCAATGACCCTCGATTAACTATAAATAAGTCATCCAAGATCAATTGTGCATATGAAAAATCAGAATAGCCCAGAGATCATCACCATTGATGATCAGAATTTCGGTAGTCACGTCGAACACTGGACATTACTCACCGAGAATCCAGGTACAGATGTGCCACAGTGGTTAGGCAAAGCTCTTGATGCGCCTATTATGCCGATGGGCATTTGCACACAAGAATGTGATATGGATGAAAATACCTGGCTGATTCAGGGGCCGAGTAAAGCTGCGGTGCAATTGAGCCAAGTGATCGCCATAGAAAATAATAAGCCACAGGCCGTAAAAACTGCATTCCCCTGCTTTGACAGTCCTTATCAGGTCAAAGCGACCATCGATCGAATTATTTCCTGCAAATCCAATACTCAGGCGGTATTACGTCTGAATCTGGGTGCCAACAATATTATTTATGCTTTCGATAGTCTGTATAGCGTCAATCATCCGCATTATGAAAAAGACCAGTCCTATGTGGTGAATCTGAATGCTTGGGCCTATGAGCTTGAAGCAGTGGCTGACCATGAACATCTGGTGGTGGATGATCCGGCTTCGATCAAGCATCACCGTGCCTTGAATGATATTCTGACAGCCAACCAAGGCGTGGCACCCGATAATTTGCAGGAACAGATTGATGCCTGGCAGCCACAGTCAGAAGAAGATAAAGCACCTGTTACTGTAGATTTCTCTAAAATGGTGGCTTATCTTTATGGTGAAACCATGGGCCAGGAAGATGAAGCCTGGTTTCAGGGCAATATTGTCGGTAAAACTGCCATGCAGTTTATGGATCAGGACTATACCCTGTATGATGTCACACTGATTCATGATGAAGGTCAACCAGCCACCTTGATCCGGATTGCAACGCGGAATGAGCAGCATAAAAATTTCCAGATTGGTCAATATATTCGTGGAAATCTGTGGATTCAGGCCAATATTTATAGAAAATCAGCTTAAGTTAAAATAAACAAAGAAGATCTTCTTTTTGATGGGGATCTTCTTTTTTTAATCCGTATTTTCTGTTTTTAATTTTATTTTTTTGATTATTTTTTACCCATTTTTTCTAGCTTAATAACCTATTTAAATCATTTAAAAAATCGAGTTATCCACATTGTTAAATTCACATGAATTCATTTTATACATGCAATCGAATCCTAAAAATCTTGTAAAAATAAGACTTTGATTTCGCATACGAATAAGTTCAGACAAATCCAAAGCTGATATTTAAATAAAATGAAAATTTATGAACTTTAATCAAGAATGTACTTTATTTAATCAATTTTTTATGATAAAAATACTCACAACAAATAGTATTAACGATAAATAGATCGGACAATAAATATCTATGAAAATCGTGCAAGAAGAAACATTAGACCAGGTCGAGCATCATCTTAGCTCTCGCTATAATATTGATATGATGTCATGCCTTTTTTTCATGTTGGGAATGCTGATCTGCGGCTTTACCCTGCATACTTTTATTTTTTAAATTCCCTGACATAACCGAATGCATAAAAAAACCCAGCCTATGCTGGGTTTTTACATTTCAGGGATTAACCATTGCGTTTTGCAAAGTCATCCATAAAATTCACCAAGGCTTGTACGCCCTCTAATGGCACTGCATTATAAATACTGGCACGCATACCACCGACAGAACGGTGACCCGCAAGATTCAATAAATGCTGGGCTTCTGCTTCTTTCAGGAATTGTTTTTCAAGATCTGCATTGACCAAAGTAAATGGCACATTCATGATTGAACGATTTTCTTTGAAGATTGGATTGGCATAAAAATCGCTTTGATCGATATAACCATAAAGCAGATTGGCTTTTTCCAGGTTCACTTTATGCATGGCCTCTACACCACCATTTTCCAGCAACCATTCAAATACCAGACCAGACAAGTACCATGCATAAGTCGACGGCGTATTTACCATAGAACCATTTTTGGCTTGATCTGAGTATTTTAAGATACTTGGAATTTCAGCTTTGGCTTGATCCAGTAAATCTTCACGAATAATCACCAGGGTTAAACCCGCTGGGCCGATATTCTTTTGCGCGCCTGCATAGATCACACCAAATTTTGATACATCAAGTGGCGCAGATAAAATGCTTGATGAATAGTCACAAACAAGGGGCTTATCTGTTTCAGGAATAGAAGCAAACTGCAGACCACCAATGGTTTCGTTGTCTGCATAGTGCACATAGGCGGCATCGGCAGACAGCTTCCATTCGCTTTGCGCGCTGATGGCATGTTTAGCATCAATTTTGATACCTGCTTCTACCACATTGATATCGCCATAGCGTTGCGCTTCTTTCAAGGCCTTTTCAGACCAGATTCCGGTATGGATATAGTCCGCTTTGTTATTTTTACCCAGCAAGTTCAATGGAATTGCCGAAAATTGTAAGGATGCGCCACCCTGCAAGAACAATACTTTGTAGTTCTCGGGAATATTCATGAGTTTGCGTAGGTCTGCTTCCGCTTTTTCAGCCACGGCCACATAGTCGGAACTACGGTGGCTCATTTCCATGATCGAAAGACCTTTGCCATGCCAGTCAAGCATTTCAGCTTGAGCTTTTTCAAGTACGGTAGTCGGTAATGCAGCAGGACCAGCACAGAAGTTGTACGCGCGCATGAGTTTTCCTTATCTATGTGAGACACAATAAAATGATGGCATTTAACCATATCTGGCAAGGTCTTGCACAAAATTATTTCAATCTCGAACTGTAATTACAGTCAAAAAATCAATGTAGATTCACAAGATAAGTTGACCATTTATAGGATTAATTAAACTTATTATGCCTATTTTTATTAAATGTTTGAGTTTAAAAATAAAACTATTATGATGAACTCACAATGATTAAAAAATAATCTGAAAAATTAGAAGTAGGGAAAAAATGGATAACTTTATTAATCGCCTCAAATTACATATTGAGCATGTTAAACGTGTCGGTGCGCATTGCTCAACTGAAGAAACCACCAAACAAGCACTTATATTACCACTTCTGGATATTTTAGGCTTCAGTCCTTATGATCCAACTAAAGTACTGGCAGAGTTTGCCGCTGATTTTCCTGGTGTCAAATCAACAGAGCGCGTTGACTACGCCCTATATTGTAATGGTCAACCAGTTATGTTTATTGAAGCCAAATCTTATGCAAGTAATTTAACAAATCACGCACCACAACTCTCCCGATATTTTAACTCTACTCTGGGAGTGACCATTGGCGTCATTACCAATGGACGTGAATGGCGTTTTTTCACTGACCTCATTAATCCAAATATTATGGATGAAAAACCTTTTCTGGTTGTTGATTTCACTAAACATCAAGCCGAAGAACTGACTCAATTAGCAGAATTCAAACATGATAATTTCCATGTAGAAAAATTACGATTTTTTGCCGAAGAGAATCAGTATATCCAACAGTTTAAAGCGGTAATCAAAAAATCAATTAATGAAGTCGATATTGATTTTGTACGTTATGTTGCTCAGCAAGCCAATATTCCAAGACAGCTCAATACAAAATTCCTTGAATCAATTCAACCCTTCGTTAAACAAGCAGTCGAACGTGCAATTAGCGATACGGTTTTAAAAGGCTTATCTGCACCCACCATCATTACAGCACAACCCATTGAGCAACAAACTGAATTAAGGACTGATGAAGTTTCAGAAGAACCGACTCCCTCAAATCTTCAACAAGACATTATAAATCCTCAGAATCAAAGAATTGTTACCACGGTAGATGAACAAAGCTTACAAAATATTATCCATGAACTTTTTCCAGACCATGAACTCACCGGAAAAGATACGGAGAGCTATTATTCCATTCTGTATCAAAGTAAAAATAATAGATGGTTATTCCGCTATGATGTGAACCGAAAACGTCCTACTGTTCAATTTATTGTTCCCATTGATGAGAGACATAAACTTGAATTAAATAGAGCGGGTCTAGAAGTGTTAAATAATGGACAAATTTATCTGGATAAACCGGAGCATATTTATAGAGCCGTAGGGGTTTTAAAAGATTGTTTAGATTTTTGCATGAATGATGAAAATTTCAAAAGAACCGCCCTAAGTTAGTCAGGACGCGCAAGCGTCCTTAATGCTAGACAGATGTAAAATAAACAATACTACAACCATGCCCCTTACTGAGCTGCAAACCACTGATTTATAATGTACACAAATCAACTTATTCTTCACTTTGGCCATCTGCTTGCATGAATATGACGAACTATAAAAGTAAATTATTTTTGGGGTGTGGATTATTGTCAGGTCTATGGTTGAATAGCCAGGGTCTATACGCCCAGACTTTGAGTTTTCAAGACGCCGAAAAACAGTTATTGCAGTCTTCTTATAGCAGTCAGGCCTATCAAAGCTTGGAACAAGCCTCAAAACTTGAAGCTGAAGCGGTAAAAGGTTTGGGATTACCACGTGTCGATCTGAATGTGCGTGCTTATGCCTTTCATAATGAATTAGATATTCCTTTGGGTGCTCTTAAAAACAACCTGGAGCAATCTCTCACCAATGGCTTAAATAATAAAATTGATGAGTTTAATTTAGCTGAGAATATTGCCAATCCTTTAAAAGAAGGTTTACAACAACCGATTCATGACGGTGTAGGCTTAATTCCCGATACCTCCAAGGTCGTACTCGAAGATCAAGTGATTCGTCCTACCGTGTCCATGATGATGCCGCTTTATACCGGTGGTTTGACTCATAGCGCCAAGGAGATTGCCAATCTTCAGGTCGGTCGCAGTCAGCTCAGTAATCAACAGCAACAAGACACGCAGCGTTTCGAACTGATTCAAAGTTATTTTAATGTGCAACTGCAAAAGCAACTCCATGCAGCAGCAGTATTTAATCTGAATGCCATGCAACAGCATTATCGCAATGCCTTAAAAATGGAACAGCAAGGTTTTATTAGCAAAGGCCAGCGCATGCAGTTTGAAGTGGCGCGTAATAATGCCGAGCGCAGTCAGCAAAATATGCAAACCAATTTAAATGCCAGTCTATTTCAACTGAATAATCTGCTGCAACAAAGCAGTATCACTGAACTGTCGACACCTTTATTTGTCAATCAGACCGAGCCACAGGCTTTAAATCAACTACTGAAAACCTTTAGTCAAAACTCTGCGCTGATTCAAAAAATGCAGCTAGATACCCAATTAGCACAAGCCAATGTCAAAGCTCAGCAAGCAGCAAAAAAACCCAATGTCTTTGCTTTTGGTGAATATAGTTTGGATCAGAATCAAAACTGGATTGTCGGTGTTGCCGCACGCTATAACCTGTTTTCAGGGATTGATAAAAACAAAAATATTCAGGCGGCCGAGCTCAAACGCTATGCCACAGAACTGCTCACCTCACGCACCCAGCAAGAGATTGAAAACCTGATTTATAAATCTTATAGCGAAGCCTTGAGTGCACAGCAAAGTCATGCTTTGTTGGAACAAAATCTAAAAGCTGCGCAGGAAAATTTACGCATTCAAGAGTTGTCCTTTAAAGAGGATATCGGAACAGCAACACAGGTCATTGATGCCCAAAACATGCTTAGCGGGCTACGAGCCGAAACTGCCTTGAATGCCTATAAATATGTGATGTCACTGGCCACCCTGTTACAAAGCCATGGCTCGATTACCGAATTTCCCAATTATATTCAACACACCAATACTCACTATATTCGCTAATGGAGCCGAACATGAACGACGATCAAAAACCCAATGATCCTGTGAATGAAGCGGTTTCATCTACCGAAACAGAAAGCTCTCCCGCTCCACAGACCCAATCAGCAACGCTAGAGGAAAATCACGCGACGACCTCGACCGATGAGCAGCCTCCTGAAATCTCCAAAAAGAAAAAATATCTACTGCTGGCGTTGCTGCCTATTCTGCTGGCCGTGATTATTTTTGGATTATGGAAAAGCTATCAACCGACGCCGATTGAATTGCAAGGTCGTGTCGAGGCTGAAACGATTCAGGTGGCCACCAAAGTGCCAAGCCGGATTGAAGAAATCTATGTGGAAGAAGGTCAGCGAGTTAAAAAAGGCGATGTTCTGGTTCGCTTAAATAGCCCGGAAATTGCAGCCAAAAAACAGCAAGCTACAGCAGCCTTACAATCGGCTTTGGCCTTACAGTCCACAGCTGAACGTGGCTCGCAGGAAGAAAATGTCGCGAGTCTGTATGCCAACTGGCAATCGCTAAAAGCACAGCAAAATCTCGCCACAGTATCTTATCAGCGTGGGGAAAATCTATTTAAGGAAGGTGTGATTTCACGTCAGCGCCGTGATGAACTGTATGCAGCCAGTCAATCTGCGCTAGAAATGACTGAGGCCGCCTATCAGCAATATGCACGTGCCAAGCGTGGCAGCACCCCGCAGCAAAAGAGTTCAGCCGATGCACAAGTAGACATTGCCCAGGCTGCTCTAAACGAAGCCAATGCGCTAGAAGCAGAAACCGAATTGCTGGCCCCCGTCAATGGAACGGTGTCTAAAACTTATGGCAAAATATCTGAGCTGGTCGCAACCGCAGTGCCCGTGGTCAGCCTGATTGAAGAGAAGATGTGGGTAAGCCTGAATATTCGCGAAGACCAGTATGCTCCATTTCAAAAATTAGAAAGCATTCAAGGTTATATTCCAGCCTTGGATCAAACAGCCAGTTTTCAGATCAAAAGTATTAGCGCTGAAGGTGAGTTTGCCACCATTAAAACCACCCGCCAAACCGGCGGCTATGATGTGAGAAGTTTTAAACTGCATTTGCTACCGACACAAACCATGCCTGAACTGAAAGTCGGTATGAGCGTATTATTTAAACTTAAAGAGACACCCTAATGTGGCTGGGTATATGGCGCGAACTACGCTATTTGCTCCGAGAAAAATGGGATCTGTGCCTGGTTACACTGGCACCTGCTCTGGTAATTATTTTATTCAGCAGCATGTTTGCGCAGGGCAAGCCTACTCATTTACCCATTGCCATTATTGATCAAGACCGAAGTGCGCTCAGCCGAAGCATCTATCGACATGTCTCGCTCAATCATACCCTTAAAATTGAAACGGTATCCCAGCAAGTCGCTGAAGTTGAACACCTACTGAATGAAAATAAAATTTGGGGTTATATCCATATTCCAAATGGTGCCGAACAACGTTTTGTTCGTGCTCAGGATGCAGAAATTAGCATTGCCTTTAACCAGAGTTATTTCAGTATCGGCAATACAATTTCTTCAGCCATGCTGGTGAGTACCTTACAAGCCCTGGCTGGGTTTACCGAACAGTACTATCTGGTGAATCGACTGCCCTATATCCAAGCACCGACACCACAGATCAAAATCTCACCTTTGTATAATCCGCAATTGAATTATGAGTTATATCTAGAACCTTATGTCATTCTCGCAGTTCTGCATTTACTGCTGTGTTGTTGTGTGGCATTTTCCGTCGGTCAGGAACTGAAGCGGCAGACTGTATCAGAGTGGATCAGTCATCCATCCATTTGGATGGCTTTAGTGTCTAAAAATCTGGTCTATGTGGCTATTTTTAGTCTATGGACTTGGGCGTGGATGTTTTGGATGATTGAAATTCGCGGCTGGTTTGTTGCCGGTTCGCTTGGTCTGATTTTATTGGCACAATTGCTGCTGTATAGCGCCTATGCATTTTTAAGCGCTGCGGTGGTGCTGGCCACCCAAGATTTAAGTAAATCTTTCGGCTTGATTGCTGTATATGGTGGGTCATCGTTAAGCTTTGCCGGGGTGACTTTACCCTTAAATAATGCGCCCCTATTCACCCAGTTTTGGGCCAATATTATCCCCTTTACTCCTTATGCCAAATTACAAACTGAACAATGGATGATTGGCAGTCCAGTGCAGATTTCACTGCAAGCTATATGGATCTTGTTGGCCTATGTGGTGGTGTACGCACTGCTAGCCTATATTTTTCTCAAGAAAATAGCCAAAGGAGCGGCCTGATGAAATCCCTTTGGTTTTATTATCTGCGCAGCTTTAAAGATATTGTCAGCCACGGCGCTATCTTTACCACACTGATTTTATCGGTCTTGTTTTATAGCTTCTTTTATCCCTTTGCTTATCAGGCACAGCAAGCCGAAGCCTTACCGATTATTATTGTTGATGCAGAACAAAGTCACTTGAGCGCGCGGATTATTGGCCAAGTCCGTCAAAGCCCGAATGTTGAAATCAAGGCGATTACCAGCAATTTCGCCGAAGCCAAAACATGGGTTGAATCGCAACAAGCGGATGGGATTTTGCTGCTACCGGACAATTTATCGCAAACGTTAAGGCATGGTGAAACGGGTGGAATAGGACTGTACTTAAGTGCTGCCAATTTTTTAGTCACCAAACAGATGGGGATCGGTTTAGCGACCTCTCTTGAGCAGACCTTGGCAGACTATGCTGAACGTTTTGGCCAGGTTTCAGATTTTTCTCCTGCCCTATCAGTGCATCAGATTCCATTGTTTAATCCGCTCTCCGGCTATGGCAGTTATGTCTTTCCTGCGGTCGCCCCTCTCATCATTCATCAGACCATTTTTTTAGGTTTGAATATGCTGATTCTGGTGTACCGCGAAAGAAAAGTGCAGTTAAACTCAAATGCATTGATTGGGCTATGTTTAGCGATATTGAGCATTGGCTGTCTGGGTTGTTTTTATTTATTTGGATTTACCTTTTGGTTATTTGATTATCCGCGAGGGGGTAACCTATTCGGCATGCTGCTGGCTGTGCCGGTTTTCGTTTACACTGTGATTGGAATCACCTGCCTATTTGCCAGTTTTCTGGATATGCCGGAACGCGCTGGACATGTGATTGTTTTTACTTCTATCCCTCTATTTTTTTTATCCGGTGCTGCCTGGCCACATGCAGCTATGCCCATCTGGATGCAAGTGATCGCTGAGATACTGCCTTCTACCCAAATGGTGCAGATGTTTATTCAACTGAATCAGATGGGTGTACCGACCGCACTGATTTTGCCTAAACTGATATATCTGGGGCTGATAGGCAGTTTATGTTTTTTCTTGGCTTATCGACGTTTTATTCAAGTGAGTCAAAGCAGATAAAGCATTGGATTTATGCTGCCATCAACTTATGGATTAAGATTCGCCAAAGACCTGAATATTAAAATTACGAATCTTGTTGCTACCATTCGGCTGGTCGAAACTGACATCATACTGCACCAGATTATTTGGATAGGCAATTTCATAGCTGATCTTATATTGGCCAGGCTGGTTGGTTGCTTCTTCAATCTGCTTGGTCATTAAAGTTTTAGACTTATATTCACCTTTCGGAATTGAACGTGAAAAGCGTTTCATCAGCTTTTCGTTGTCCTTAAACTGTGTTTGCAATTGCGGCTCTAGCTGATCCAGAAACTCGTCATACTTCCCATCACGCAAATCCTCATAGGCCAGCTGTGCTGCCTGTTCCTGCTCAGGACTTGGGTTTGGGATATTGTCCATTGAGTTACAGCCACTTAATGCAACTGCTGCCGCTAACAACATTGATTGGGTTTTCATCGCTTACCTTCATTCAGTCAAGATTTATAAAAAAGGACGCCGAAGCGCCCTTTTTATCAATAGAACACTTATTCTTCTACTGAGTTTTCACCATCTTTTTCAACATGTTCAGCTACTGCATCTGTTTCAGTCGCTACATCTGTTTCTGCCACTAAAGATTCTTCACCTTCAATCACTTCAACAAACTCATCTTCTTCAACAGCTTCAACTGAAACCACACCGACCAGTAACTCTTCATTACCGAGACGGATCAGACGAACACCTTGTGCATTACGACCGGTTTGAGCCACTTCAGAGGCACGGGTACGAACCAAAGTACCGCCATCGGAAATTAACATCAGCTCTTTAGATGCATCAATCGCTACTGCACCGACCAACTGACCGTTACGTTCTGAGGTCTTGAGTGCAATCACACCCTTACCGCCACGTTTCTTGGTCGGGAAGTCATCCACCGGGGTACGTTTACCATAACCATTTTCAGAAGCACACAATACTTCGCCAGTTTCAGGGACAACAACTAAAGATACAATCCGGCTGATCAATGCTGAATCTGCAGCATCTTCATCATCAGACTCGATCTCAGTTTCTTCGCTTTCTTCCAGCAAGGCTGCTGCACCGATGGTCACGCGCATACCGCGCACACCTTTGGCTGAACGACCCATTGAACGTACATCAGTTTCTGCAAAGCGAATCGCTTTACCTTCGTTCGAGAACAACATGATTTGCTGTTCGCCGTCAGTAATCGCAACACCAATTAAAGTGTCATCGCCATTCAGTTCAATCGCACGTAAACCGTTTGAACGCACATTCGAGAACTGTTCAAGTTCTACACGTTTAATCGTACCGTATTCAGTCGCCATAAACACATAGAAGTTTTTACGAACCGCTTCAGCCTGCTGTGCAAAATCATTGATGATGTCATCATCAAGATCGGTCGTTGAAAGTTCTAAACCTAGCTCTTTCAATTGAACACGAAGTGCATCAGAAATATCATCCGCACCCTCTTCAGATTCAGCAAGTGCCGCTTCAAGTGCCGTAAAGTGACCATTAATCACTTCATTGCTTTGCAGTTGTGCAGCATTGGCTTTTACGAAGGCTTTGAAGTCCGCCAGACGTTCTTTGAATTTCTTCGGTGCATCAATCACCGGTAAAATTGCGGTAATGGTCTCGTTTTCGTCTAATGGCAACAAGTTCACCATTGGGCGACCTTTGGCACCACGTGATGCTTGTGGCACTTCATACACTTTCAGACGATAGACTTTACCAACGTTGGTAAAGCAAAGTACCGTCGCATGACTTGACGTCACAATCAGATGTTGAATGTAATCATCTTCTTTCATGCTGGTCGCAGACTTACCACGGCCACCACGACGCTGTGCGGCGTAATCAGACAATGGTTGAGTTTTCGCATAGCCTGTTTTTGAAACCGTCAGCACCATTTGCTCTTCAGGAATCAGATCTTCACGAGAGAAATCGATACGTGATTCAACAATCGACGTTTTACGTGCATCGCCATATTGCTGCAGAATTAACGCAAGCTCTTCGCGAATCACATTCATCAACAGATTAAAGTCATTTAAAATTGCAGTCAGTTCAGCAATTTGCGCCAGAATTTCACTATATTCAGCATGTAACTTGTCTTGTTCAAGACCGGTTAAACGATGCAGACGCAGTTCCATAATCGCATTGACTTGGGTTGGTGACAGACGATAAATATCGCCATCCAGACCAAACGGACGACTTGGGTCTTCACCTTCAATCTCATCCGGACGTACAGAAACTGAGCCAGCTTTTTCTAGCAATGCCAATACACCGCCACCTGCCCACTCACCTGCCTGCAAACGCTCACGCGCTTCAGCCGGGTTTGCAGAACTTTTGATGGTTTCGATGATGGCATCAATATTCGCCAGAGCAACGGTTAAACCTTCCAAGATATGACCACGTTCACGCGCTTTGCGTAATTCGAACATGGTACGACGCGTTACCACTTCCTGACGGTGACGGATAAACGCTGCAATAATATCTTTCAGGTTCATCAGTTTAGGCTGGCCATTGTCCAGGCAGACCATGTTGATGCTGAAAGAGTTTTCAAGTTGCGTATTCTGGAACAGGTTGTTCACGATCACTTCGGCGTTTTCGCCACGTTTCAAGTCAATCGCGATACGCATACCGTCTTTGTCAGACTCGTCACGAAGCTCTGAAATACCTTCCAGTTTTTTCTCTTTGACCAGTTCAGCAATACGCTCAATAGTTTTTGCTTTATTGACCTGATATGGAATTTCAGTAAAGACAATCGTGGTACGGCCATTCTTTGGATCTTCCTCGAAATGGTATTTACCACGGATATGCAAACGGCCTTTACCGGTACGGTACGCATCGACAATGCCTGATTTACCGTAAATGATACCGCCTGTCGGGAAGTCCGGACCAGAAATGTGTTCCATCAACCCTTCGATGCTGATCTGGGGATCATTGGCATAGGCCAGACACGCATTCACAACTTCAGTCATGTTATGCGGCGCCATATTGGTCGCCATACCCACTGCAATACCGGTTACACCATTAACCAGTAAGTTCGGTACACGGGTGGGCATCACCTGAGGAATACGCTCAGAGCCATCGTAGTTGTCTTCCCACTCGACGGTATCTTTTTCAAGATCCGCCAAGAGTTCGTGGGTCAGTTTACGCATACGCACTTCGGTATAACGCATCGCTGCTGCGCTGTCGCCATCGACCGAACCAAAGTTACCCTGACCATCGACCAACTGGTAACGCAAACTGAAATCTTGTGCCATACGTACAATGGTTTCGTATACGGCATAGTCACCATGCGGGTGATATTTACCGATCACGTCACCGACGACACGTGCAGACTTTTTATAAGCTTTGTTATAGTCATTGCCTAATTCGTGCATTGCGAAAAGCACACGACGATGAACAGGTTTTAAACCATCTCGTACATCGGGCAATGCACGTGACACAATCACGCTCATCGCATAATCGAGATATGAGCTTTTAAGTTCATCCTCAATGGCAATCGGTCTAATTTCCGATACGCTCATGCATACTCCTTATTCTACAAGCCAGTTTTGGCTTGTATTTATATGTCGTAAAACTAGCAAAATCATTAACTCAAACGACTGAGTTAAAAACTAAAATACAGCCCTAAATTATAGCATAAACACTTGTATTTTTGTGTCGAAATATTCAGCTTAACCTTGTTAATTATCTTCATTTTAGTGGTCATTTTCCTGTTATTTCAGCGTCAAAAACAAGTGCACCACATCCATATTTTTTCGCACCCAAAATATACATAAAAACAGCAGTGCAAAAAAAAGATGCACACACAAAATGGGCATCTTCCTTAGATTTAATCTGTCTTTTAATGCGCTTAATTCAGTACCTTGCGATAAGTCAGCACCGCCACAATCAATAGAATCGGCAATAGCATCTCCACCCCTTCCTCAATGGTCATGATCATGACCTGGGTATGTGGTATGAGCTGAATATTGAATTCCTCCCTGAGGGTTGACGTCGTGCGATCCAGAACCTTGCTCAGTCCGCCACAGGCAATGGTCAGGAAGATAAAAAAATGCGCAATATTCAAAGAATCTTTCATGCTGCGTATGGTGTTTACCAATTTTTTTGCCAGTACCAGAAAGACAAAAATAATCCCGAGCAATAAAATAAAGCCCAGCAGCTTGTCCATGAGCGGAATTTCAGCACTGCGATAGAAATTGGTTTTAATAAAGCTGTCGTCAAACAGTCGCTTATGAAAGTCCATTTCCCTGAAGCCCAACAATATCGCAGCAGCAGCGGTAAATATCCGGGTATTCAGTTTAATTTCAGTATTTAGCAGACACAGCATGGCCAGCAAGTACCATAGCCAAGGACTAAGCACTTCAAAAGCGCCCGACTCACTGAATAAATACTGGGTTACTGACAGCGGTGCATTCAATGCAGTATGCACACAAATACTCACATAGAGCGCAATCAGCAGGAAACTAATAAACAGGATATGAGCGGTTCTGGAAAAGGATATGATCAAAACAGGAGAAAAAGCAAAGCAGGATTTTATCACTTTTCATCCAAATCACATACTCTAGTTTCGACTGCCGAGTATCTTTAAAAATTTTCCAATAAAAAACGCCTCTTGGTACAGAGACTAAGAGGCGTTTTAAACTGTATTCAGGAATTAGATTTTAGAAACCAATTCAGGAATAACAGTGTTCAAGTCACCAACTAACCAGTAGTCAGCCACTGCATTGATTGGCGCTTCTTCATCTTTGTTGATCGCAACGATCACTTTAGATTCTTTCATACCGGCCAAATGCTGAATTGCACCAGAAATACCGACAGCGATGTACAGGTCAGGTGCAACGATTTTACCGGTTTGACCAACCTGCATATCGTTAGGAACGAAGCCAGCATCTACTGCAGCACGTGATGCACCTTGTGCAGCACCAAGCTTGTCCGCCAATGGATCAAGGATCGCGTGATAGTTCTCACCTGAACCCACACCACGACCACCAGACACCACAATGCGAGCAGCTGTTAATTCAGGACGCTCAGACTTCACGATTTCTTCGTTGATAAACTTGGAAATGCCTGCATCGCCAGCAACAGTCGCAGCTTCTACAGAGGCAGAACCGCCTTCAGCAGCAACAGCATCAAATGCTGTACCACGAACAGTTGCCAGTACGACATTTTCGCCTGACTCTACAGTTGCAATCGCGTTGCCTGCATAGATCGGACGTTTGAAAGTCTTAGGACCATCTACCGCGATGATGTCAGTGATCATGCTTACGTCAAGAAGCGCAGCTGCACGTGGCAAAATGTTTTTACCAGTTGTTGTAGAAGCAGCAAGGATATGTGTATAGCCTTTACCTAATTCTGCAACCAGTTTCGCTACGTTTTCAGCCAATTGGTTTGCATAAGCAGCGTCATCAGCAAGTAATACTTTGCTTACACCCGTAACTTTCGCTGCTTGATCAGCAACTGCTTGAGCGCCAGAACCAGCAACCAATACAGTGATATCACCACCGATTTTTTGCGCCGCAGCAACAACGTTTAAAGTAGCAGCGTTTAATGCTTTGTTGTCGTGCTCAGCGATAACTAAAATACTCATGATTTTTATCCTTCTGTATTAGATCACTTTCGCTTCGTTTTTCAATTTTTCTACAAGCTCGTCTACAGACTTCACTTGTACGCCAGCTTTACGCTCTGCAGGTGATTCAACTTTTACTGTTTTCAGTTTAGTTGTGGTCGTTACACCAAAATCTGCAGGCGACTTGTTATCAAGCGGTTTTTTACGCGCTTTCATGATGTTTGGAAGCGCTGCATAACGTGGCTCGTTCAAACGCAAGTCAGTGGTAATAATGGCTGGAAGTGCAAGTTCAACAGTTTGTAAACCACCGTCTACTTCACGTGTTACTTGTACTTTGTCGCCATCTACTTTCACTTCAGAAGCAAATGTACCTTGGCCCGCACCCATTAGAGCGCCAAGCATCTGACCAACCTGATTAGAGTCGTCATCAATGGCTTGCTTACCTAGAAGGATTAATTGTGGTTGTTCAGCTTCAACAACACCTTTCAGGATTTTAGCAATTTCTAGCGCACCGAGCTGGCTGTCATCAGCTTCAACCAGAATACCGCGGTCAGCACCAAGCGCCATTGCAGAACGGATCTGTTCTTGCGCTTCTTTAGGACCAATAGAAACAACAATGATTTCTGAAACAGTTCCTTTTTCTTTTAAACGAACCGCTTCTTCCACTGCGATTTCACAGAATGGGTTAATTGACATTTTAACGTTGGTTAAGTCAACACCACTGTTGTCCGGTTTAACACGAACTTTAACGTTGGCATCAACCACACGTTTTACAGCAACAAGAGCCTTCATGTAATCCTCGGCTGTTTTAGCAAATGTAAATGTTGAGAAAAGTTAGTGTAACTCTTCACTTAAATTTTTTTAGGTGCCCTATCTTGCAATGTGTACGGCATTTCGGTCAAGTCACAATTCAACAAAGAGCTGTAAAAATGCGTAAATTTACCTGAACGATGCGTTCACAATTAATTGTTATCCATTTATTACAATGAAATGTATAAACATTTACTTAAAGTTTAAGCATTGATTTATATTATTTTTTTATTTGATTAGTCACATCAATAGTTCTGATTGAAAAGCTGTACGCAAAATAAAATGAAAGTAGTTGGCAGCAAAACTGGCAGGATGAACCCACAATCATATTTGTCATTTTAGACAGAAATCTTCTTTGAAACGGATTTGGCCCACTAAAAAGACCAATTGACTGAATAAGCAACCCGCTCACTTATAGATACGCCAGGAAAGTCATCTCTTTTTCAAATGCTTTTAACCATAAAAAAGCATACTGTGAAAAGTATGCTTTTTTGAATCGGGCTTAATTGATGATGAGCCAGCTTGCTGCAAGCGCCAATAAACCACCAGAAGTTCCATCTACCCATTTTTGTTTACGTTCATCAATCTGGGTTTTCTGGCTGATTTTGCTGAACAAAATACTTAAGCCACAATACACCACAAAAATCAGACCAATAAAAATAAAGGACAGAATCAAACCTTGACTGACAGTATTGGCCGATTTATCAATAAACTGCGGCAAAATCGCAAAATAAATCAGCATGCCTTTCGGGTTTAATAACGCAGTAAAAAAACCTTTTTGAATCGGATTAGCTGATGTCTTTTTCTCAATGTTCAGCACACTTTTACTGAATACTGACTTGAACAGGCCAAAGGCCAGATACAGCAGATAAGCAATTCCGAGCCAGCGAATCGTTTCAAACAGCACCGGAAAGGACACAATAATCGCGGCAATTCCGAGTGCGACCAGAATCGAATGTACCAGATAACCACAACACACACCGACAGTCGCCATCATGCCTGCTTTTGCATCTTTACCCATTACTTGAGACAGGATAAATAACATATCGGGTCCAGGCGTAAAAATCAGGGGAAGCACGGTCAGTGCAAAGAGTACAAATACAGACATTTCCTTTTCCTTTCAAACTCCAGAAAGTGAAACAAGTATCTGCGATTTTTTACAAAATTGGCTTTCAATTTATTTTATAATAAGTCTTATTTTTCGAATATTATTCTAATTTATGAAAATATCCACCAAGTCTGTGCGGGTAAAACTTGATCGAATTGATAAAAATATCATTCGACATTTACAAGCCAATGGCCGTATTCAAAATAATGATCTGGCGCGGGAAATTGGACTTTCACCTTCCTCCTGTTTGCGGCGGGTCAAATTACTGGAAGATGCGGGTGTGATTCAGAATTACACCACCATTGTCGATCAACAGAAAATTGGCTTTCAGCTGATTTTGTTTTCACGGATTTGGCTGGTCGGTCAAGATGCTGAAACCATTGACACCTTTATTGAGGCCATGAAAGAACTGCCTCAAGTGATGGAGTGCTATATCATTTTGGGGGAAAGTGATGCCTTGCTGAAAGTCGTGGTGCCTGATCTAGAAAGTTACCGTAAATTCCAGTCGACACATCTGACTAAAAAAAATGGTATTACCAGTGTTAAAACCGATTTACCGAGTCAGATTATTAAACAGAGTTTCCAATTGCCTTTAGAGGATTTATAAACGAATGGATTAAGAGTGACGATGGCGTATTTTTAATTCCAGCGCTAAATAATCATAGCCAGCTTAAATCACCCGCTATGTTGCAGATAGATAGATCGCAAGTTTGACGATAAGAAAAATATCAGGTTGCCTTGTTTAAAGACAACCTTTTTCTTGAGTAAAGCCGAGATACTAGGGAGTTTAAGTTTAGGCAGTTACCTGTGCTAAAAAATCACGATGAATATGGCTTAAATCCACCAATTCATAGTCTGATAATTCAAAAACTGTCCAAATCGCAATCGCATCTTCTTTTAAATCGACCGCTTGGGTGGCACGATTCGACACTTGCCACTGTAAATCAGAAATCCATAAATAGTATTGTCCTGTCATTGCATTAAATGCCTGAACTTTACCATCGGCATTAATCCCTTGAATGATGGCACCTTCAGGTAAAGTCGCTGCAAGACTCGGTAAGCTAATGTCCACAAAATGCTTGATTTGTCGCAAACCATAACCGGCAAACATTTCTTTTTGAGCTGCGCTTAACTGTGCATATTTTTGTTCTATATCTGCAATCACTATTGTGTCCATATCAATTCCCATCCGCCAAATGCTGAGACTTTGCTCAGTCATACTTCATTTTAAATATTAATTACTCGTTCTTGTTATACCTGAAATGACGCATTTAACGAATAAGACAATAGTGAAATGCCCCAACAGAACGCCAGTTTTCAGTTCAATTCCATTTTAAGGTTTAAATATGAAAGTTTTATGCCAAAAATATATATTCATGATTTTTACTTTCTACCACTTGGCGCATGATCAATCCTTTTTATGCTGTGCACGCGGATGCGCCTGATCATAAATTTGTGCCAGATGATCAAAATCGACATGGGTATAAATCTGGGTGGTGCTTAAATTACTGTGGCCCAGCATTTCCTGAACCGCACGTAAGTCGCGGCTATTCGACAGCATATGACTGGCAAAGCAGTGACGTAACAAATGCGGATGTAAATCCACATTGACGCCTGCGCGCTGCGCCTGAAACTTGACCCGATTTTCAATTTGGCGTGCACCCAGTGGATTGCCCTTCTGGGTAATAAATACATTCGCCTCTGGCACAAAATCGCCATTCCAGCGTGGATAAAGCTGTAACCAGGCCATAACACTCTCTTTGGCCTTGGAGCCAAAAGGCACGATCCGGGTTTTATTGCCCTTACCGGTAATACGTAGCAACTGCCGGTTGAAGTCGATATCTTTGATTCTGAGGTTTTGTAATTCGGCCAGACGCAACCCACTGGAATACAGCAACTCCAGAATCGCTTTGTCCCGGAGCCACATTTGCTGCTGGATTTCATTTTCAGGCGCAGGCTGATCGATAATCTGATTCACGGTTTCAATATCCACCATGCCCGGCAAAGGACGCGATTGGCGCTTTAACTGAAAATCATCCGCCGGGTTAAAAGCGAGATGCTGGGCCTGCTCTGCCCATTTCATAAACTGGCGAATGGACGACAGCATGCGCTGAAGACTGCTGGGACTCAGCTGATGCTGTTCGACTTTTTCAGCCAGAAACTGGCGCAGGTCTGTGGCTTCTACATCATTTAAATTGAGCTGCTCACGCTGGCAAAACTCTAAAAAATCCGAGACATCACGAGCATAGGCCTGCAAGGTATGTTTAGACTGGTTCTGGATTTCACGTTCTTTCAGCCACATATTGAGCAAAAGTTGAGGGGGCACAGTCACTGCATGCTCCATTTAAAATTGCTCCAGATAATCTTGAATCAGTGCTGCCACCTGATCTGCATGAGTGTTGGCAAAGAAATGATTTCCGCCTTGGATGATATGCAGTTTTGCATGTTTAAATATTTTTTCTAAGTATTGTCCTACTTGAATGGTGCTTAGAGGATCATGATCTGCCCAAATTAGCAAAATGGGAATTTCAAGACCGGCGAGCTGATCAGGATTAAATTCAGTGTGATCTTGTACAAACCAGTTCGGTACTGCTTTAAACTGTTCACGATAATCTGTTCGCCAGTCGGCACAGTGAAATCTCTTCAAATTTAAACCGCCTGATGTCGCCAACAATACCAGCCCTTTGACTTTTTGCGGATGCTTAAGCGCTAACCCAACTGCCAGTACACCGCCCATCGACTGGGCAATCAGAATGGAGTCATCCTGAATCTGCCTATTTACTAGTTCTTGCAAATCATACAGGTTTTGAATGGCTACATTTGGCGTCACCCCATCAAATCCTGGATAGGCAATGACCTGCTGATCTGGATATTCGGTTAATGCTGCCCTTAACGGCTGCCAAAAACCTTGGCTGCCAGATGCACCCGGTAAAAATACAAGCTGATTCATGAAGGCATAATCATGCATATTAAATTTCAGTTTCATCCTAACATAAAAAAAGCACCGTTCTGAGCACGGTGCTTTTTTAAAACTTAATGCCGATTAACCCTGAAAATAACGCAAATCCAGACGCCCTTCATACACGGTCGCCGTTGGTCCGGTCATCCAGACCACATCGCCTTCTTTCCACTCGATCTGCAACTTGCCACCTGCCAGCTCGATTTCAACCTTGCTCGACAGCAGACCACGGCGCATACCGGAAATGGCTGCGGCACAGGCACCTGTACCACAGGCCAAAGTCTCGCCGACCCCACGTTCATACACACGCAAACGCGCATGTTTTTCATCAATGATCTGCATAAAGCCAGCATTGACCCGTGCCGGGAAACGCGCATGCGCTTCAACTTGTGGGCCAATACGTGCCACATCGGCAGCAATCACATCCGGTACAATCGTCACCGCATGTGGATTACCCATATTCACCACATCAATGCTCAGCTTTTCACCGCTAGCAAGCTCAATGTCATACAGGCTTTCCGGTGCATCGGCCAAAAATGGAATGTCCTGTGGCAGGAATTTCGGATAGCCCATATTGACCCGCACCCAGCCATTGGCACCCAATTCCGGTTCAACAATACCAGACTTCGTCTGTACCTTGATTTTGGTTTTGCTGGTCAACTGACGGTCATGTACAAACTTGGCAAAACAGCGCACGCCATTGCCACATTGTTCTACTTCCGAACCATCGGCATTAAAAATCCGATATTTAAAATCTGCACTCGGTACGTCTGGTGGTTCAACCACCAGCAGCTGATCAAAACCAATACCAAAGTTACGATTGGCCAAGCGCTGAATGGTGACCGGATCCAAATAAGCGCGCTGGCTGATCAGATCAACCACCATAAAGTCATTGCCCAGACCATGCATCTTGGTAAATTCTAATAACATCTCGATTTAGTCCTTAAGGCAATAAACGCTCACGTTCCCAGAGTGATTCAATCGTCTCACGTTCACGAATCAGATGTGCCTGATCTGCATCAACCATCACTTCAGCCGCACGGCCGCGACTGTTGTAGTTTGAGCTCATCACAAACCCGTAGGCACCTGCGCCCAAGACTGCCAGTACATCATTTTCTTTGATTGCCAATTCACGCTCTTTACCGAGGAAATCACCGGTTTCACAGATCGCACCCACCACATCCCATTCTTTAGTTTCAGCATCAGTACGCGGCCTAACAGGTTGAATGTCCATCCATGCTTCATATAAAGCCGGGCGAATCAGGTCGTTCATCGCGGCATCAATAATCGCGAAATTACGGTGATTGGTCGGTTTGAGCAGATCGACTTTGGTCAGCAATACACCCGCATTGGCAGAAATACTACGCCCCGGCTCCATATACACTTTCAGGCCCAATTTTTCTAAAGCTGGACGCAGCGCATTGGCATATTCTTCAACCGATGGCGGGGTTTCATCTTTATAAGTCACACCCAAACCACCACCAATATCGATGTGTTTGAGGTGGATACCCATTTCTTTGAGCTGGTCAATCATGACAATGACACGATCCAGCGCATCAACAAAAGGCTGGGTTTCGGTGAGCTGTGAACCGATATGACAGTCAATCCCGACCACATCCAGATTGGCCAGTGACGCCGCATATTGATAGGTTGCAAATACGCTATCAGATGGAATACCGAATTTATTTTCTTTTAGACCGGTTGAAATATAAGGATGGGTTTTGGCATCGACGTCCGGATTCACGCGCAATGAAATCGGCGCTTTAACATTTAATTCAGCCGCAACCTTTTGGATACGATCCAGCTCGGCATGAGATTCCACATTAAAGCAGGCAATGCCCACTTCTAAGGCTTTTTTAATATCTGCTTCAGTTTTACCCAGACCCGAAAATACAATTTTTGCGGCATCACCACCGGCTTTTAGCACACGTGCCAATTCACCACCGGTCACAATATCAAAACCGGCCCCCTGTTTGGCCAATACATTCAATACCGCAAGATTGGAGTTGGACTTTACCGCGAAACAGATTTGATGATCGATAAAGTTAAAAGCACGGTCCATATCTAAAAAATGCTTTTCCAAGGTGGCTTTGGAATAAACATAGAGAGGTGTGCCAAATTGCTCTGCGAGCTGTTGTAATGAACATTGCTCAGCGTGCAATACCCCATTAATGCGGGTGAAACTCATGAAGGTATCCTTTCTTTGAAAGCGTTAAGGTGTAGTCGTTGAATCTGATGCTTCAGGCGCAGCAAACTGTTGTTGCACAGGGGCATCTCGTTTTTCATCGGAAGCTTTGGATTCAGCTTCGGTATTTTTATATAACAAATACTTGGCACGCTTGTCGTAATCTGGATCATTCGGCAAGTGCAACGCACCTGACTGCCCACAAGCTGCAAGAACAAGACTTGTCGCCAAGATACTGATGTAGCAAATGACTTGATGCATCTGACCACCTAATTGAATAGTGTTTCGATGAAGTATAACGCGATGATCACCATGACCAAAGCGCTAAAGCCTAGAGATTATCTTTAGCGATAAAAAAACGCCAGCAGATCGCTGACGTTTTTATTGATAAGGTTTATTTATGTTTCTGTTTATAGAAACCGAAATAGCCAATAACCAGAAGGATAAACCAGATCGGGCTGACCATCAGTGCTTGACGGGTATCGTCTTCCAGCGCCAACACCACGATCATGCTCAGGAAGAATACAATCACAATCCAGCAGGTCACCAGACCGCCCGGCAACTTAAAGGTCGATTTGGCATGCAATTCTGGACGTGTTTTGTAGTACACGATATAGCTCCAGATAATGATGATCCAGACACAGATAAACAGAATCGTGGATAAAGTCGTTGCTAAAGTGAAAGCGCGGACGGTATCTGGAACGAAATACTGTAGTGCTGCACCCAGCAACAAACATACCGCAGAGAAATACAAGGCATTTGCCGGAACTGCACGACGGTTTAAGCGACCAAAGGCAAGTGGTGCCTGCTCTTCACGCGACAGACCGAACAGCATACGACTGGTCGAGAATACCCCACTGTTCATCGATGACATCACCGAGGACAACACCACCAGGTTCATGATGATCGCAGCTGCGGCAATACCAGCCTGACTAAACAGGTTCACAAAGGGCGAGATATTTGGATCAATCTGATTCCATGGCGTTACCGACATCACAATCAAAAGTGCCAGTACATAGAAAATAATGATACGGATCGGAATCGAGTTCACTGCTTTCGGCAGGTTCTTTTCCGGATCTTTGGTTTCAGCTGCGGTCGTACCCACCAGCTCTACACCCACGAAGGCAAAAATCGCAATCTGGAACCCGGCCAGGAAGCCCATCGCTCCAGTCGGGAAGATACCGCCATGTGACCAGATATGACTAAATGACGCAACTGTGCCGGCATCCGAGGTAAACCCGGTAAAGACCATCCACAGGCCAACGGCAATCAGCACCACAATCGCGATAATCTTGACCAGAGCAAACCAGAATTCCATTTCACCAAACAGTTTGACCGTGACCAGGTTCAAACCCATGATAAACACAATCGCGGCAACGCTGATCATCACTCCTTCTTCAGGACTAAAGGGCAAGCCATTATTGAAGAATTGCAGGTAATAAATAATCGCGGATAGATCTGCGATCCCGATAGTGATCCAGCACAGCCAGTAGGTCCAGCCAACAAAGTATCCGGCCCAAGGCCCGATCAGATCCGTGGCAAAATCAATGAATGATTTATATTGCAAATTCGAGAGCAACAACTCACCGAGTGCACGCATTACCAGAAATACCATAAAACCGATGATCATATAGATCACCAGAATAGAAGGACCTGCGAGACTGATGGTCTTGCCCGAACCCATAAACAGGCCGGTTCCGATGGCGCCACCAATGGCAATAAGCTGTAGATGCCGATTGGATAAACTTCGCTGTAACTCACCGTGCTCTGCCGATGAACTGTTATATTTTTCTGACATTATTGATTTCAACTTCGAGTTTTACTCGCGACAAATTAACGTAAAAAAGCCTGAATACAAAAAGAAAAATCACATCATTTGTATTTTCTGCCTAAACTGTAAAGTTCATTTATTTTTCTTATATCTCACTCGCGCCAGCTTAACGCTTATTTTTTCGACGCCCGAGATTCAAGAAACTTCTTGTCAAAGCAGCAAAACCATGTAAAAACTAGAACACAATTCCGCCGTTTTAAGTATTCAGGATGAATACCGATGGCACAATAATTGCTTTTTAATCAATATCTCGAATTACATAGACATGGATCAATAAGAAGAATTTTATGCAAAATTTACAAAGTTTAATGGAGACTTTAAGCGGCTGGGTCTGGGGCCCTTATATGCTGGTACTGATTGTCGGCACCGGGATATTCCTCACTTTCCGCTTATTGTTCTGGCAATTCCGTATGCTGCCACTGGCTTTCAAACAGGTTTTTGGCAAGCATCCCGAGCACTCAGGCGATATTTCCCAGTTCGCTTCACTGATGACTGCACTGTCTGCCACGATTGGTACCGGTAATATTGCCGGCGTAGCCACCGCCTGTGTGCTGGGTGGTCCGGGTGCGGTGTTCTGGATGTGGATGACTGCACTGTTTGGTATGGCGACTAAATACGGCGAAGGTGTCCTTGCAGTCAAATACCGGATTAAAAATGAAAAAGGTGAAATGTCGGGTGGTCCGATGTACTACATCGAACGTGGCCTGAAATGGAAATGGCTGGCGCTGATTTTTGCCTTGTTCGGGACACTGGCCTCTTTTGGGATCGGCAGTTCAGTGCAGTCCAATACTGTTGCACTGGCAGTTGAAAACAGTTTGGGGATCGAAACCTGGATGACCGGTATTATCATTACTGCCTTTTCAGCACTGGTGATTTTGGGCGGGATTAAATCGATTTCCAAGGCATCTTCGGTGATTGTTCCAATCATGGCGGTAGGCTATGTGGCTGGTGGTCTGGTCATTATTCTCAACAATTTAGAACTGGTAGCGCCTGCACTAAAAATGATCTTCACCTATGCTTTTACCGGTGAAGCTGCAGTAGGCGGTGCGATTGGTGCGGCGATTCGTTATGGTGTAGCACGTGGGGTATTCTCGAATGAAGCCGGCATGGGCTCTGCGCCGATTGCAGCCGCAGCAGCAAAAACCGACCATCCTGCCCGTCAGGGTCTGGTCTCTATGACCGGTACTTTTATTGATACCATTATTGTGTGTTCGATTACTGGTATTGTTCTGGTCATGGGCTACATCATGGCCGGTAATTCATTTGGCGATCAGACCGGTGCAGTACTGACGATTGGCGTGTTCGACAAACTCCTGCCCGGTGTCGGTGGCTGGGTGGTCACCTTCGGAATTATTTTCTTTGCTTATTCCACGATTTTAGGCTGGAGCTACTACGGCGAAAAATGTGCCACTTACTTGCTCGGCGAAAAGTTCGTTCTACCCTATCGTATTATTTATATTGCATCGGTTTTTGTCGGCTGTATCGCGACACTGGATCTGGTCTGGTTATTTGCCGATACCTTTAATGGTCTGATGGCGGTTCCCAACCTGATTGCATTGCTGTTATTGTCTGGCGTGATTGCCAAGGAATCGAAAGACTTCATCGCAAGGCGTAAATCTGGTGAACTTTATTAACCGCCTTATTGCTTAAATCCCGAACCAAGAGAATAAAAAGCCACATCAATTGTGGCTTTTTATTATTAATTATTCGAAATCCAAATCCAATATTCATGTTCTATGAGCGTAAACCGCCCCATTCTGGTAATTTGCCGTCAGATTCGAGTTCAAGTGCCAGCCCTAAAGATAAAACAAAAAACTGAATGCCTTCAATTTTCATATTGCCCTGATCATCTTCCAAATACTCGCTCAGTTTCTGATAGGTTTTATGCTGCAGGTCAAAAGGTACATCCAGATATAGACTGCCCGAATACACGTCACTGCGGACTGTGGGCTCAATGCCTAAACACGGTATATAACGGATACCCTGTTGCTCTAACCAGCCGATAAACATTTGCCGAACCGAGTGAGCGTCCTGATCTGGGTATACATACTGTTCAAAATGCACAAACAGCACATCACGGTTTTTTTCACGTGCGATCGCATCAATATGTTTCAGCAATTGTGACAAGATCTGTTCCATTTTCAGCATAACAAGACGGGCATTATAGATGGCGTTGATACACAACATCCGAATAAGCACAAATAAAAACGACAAGCCTTGTCGTAAAAACCATGATTTCTCAGGTGAAAGGCTTGGTTTTAGATCACATTCACCGCTATGCTGTCAGTCAATTTCAATCGCCTCATCTTAAAATATGGCTAAAGCAAAAAGTGTCTATCGTTGTGAACAATGTGGTGCAGATCATCCGAAATGGTCGGGACAATGTTCGGAATGTGGGGAATGGAACAGCCTGACTGAGGTCAGCATTGCACCTGCGGTTACACATCGGGCTCAGCCAAAAATCGCGGGTGGATATGCAGGTCAGGCATCCACAATCACCATCTTAAATCAGGTCTCAGTCTCTCATGAAACACGCTTACCGACCGGTATCAGTGAGTTTGACCGGGTTCTGGGTGGCGGACTGGTGACGGGTTCAGTGGTTCTGATCGGTGGTGATCCCGGCATTGGTAAATCAACCATTTTGCTGCAAACAGCCACGCATATGGCCTCTGCCAAAAATCCGGCCTTATATGTCACCGGCGAAGAATCCCTGTCTCAGGTCGCATTACGTGCCCAGCGTCTGGATCTGCCAACCGATCAGCTCAAGGTCATGGCAGAAACCTGTGTCGAACGCATTTGTGAAGTACTGGCCCAGCAACGTCCTGCCGTCGCAATTCTGGACTCAATTCAAACCCTGTATACCGAGACCTTACAATCGGCTCCAGGTGGAGTCTCGCAGATTCGTGAATCCGCTGCCCTGCTGACCCGTTTTGCCAAAAACAGCGGTACCTCTTTATTTCTGGTCGGTCATGTCACCAAAGAAGGCGCCTTGGCAGGCCCACGCGTACTTGAGCATATGGTCGATTGTGTACTGTATTTTGAAGGTCAGTCCGATTCACGTTACCGGATGATCCGTGCCGTCAAAAACCGTTTTGGCGCGGTGAATGAACTCGGGGTGTTTGGCATGACCGACAAAGGGCTGCGCGAAGTGTCCAATCCATCTGCAATATTTTTAAGCCGTTATGATGAAGCGATTCCGGGCTCGATTGTCATGATCAGTCGTGAAGGCACGCGTCCACTCCTGGTCGAAGTACAGGCTTTGGTCGATGATGCGCATGGTCAGCCACGACGGGTCGCGCTGGGTCTGGACCAGAACCGCCTGAATATGCTCTTGGCCGTCATGCACCGGCATGGTGGTGTACAAACCTCAGGTCAGGATGTGTATGTCAATATTGTTGGTGGTCTTAAAATTACAGAAACCGGCTCCGATCTGGCGGTACTTCTGGCCTGCGCTTCCAGTATTCGTGGCAAGGCCTTACCACAACAACTGGCTGTTTTTGGGGAAGTCGGGCTGTCTGGTGAAATTCGTCCCGTGCCAAATGGACAGGAACGTCTGAAAGAAGCGATCAAGCATGGTTTTAAATACATTATTGTGCCGCGTGGCAATGCACCGCAAAAAACCATTGCAGGCGTGCAAATTATTGCTGTTGCCCGTTTGCATGAAGCCTTGAGTGAAGCCATGTCTTTAAGTGATGAGCTAAATTAAGCATCAGGCAGTGAATTCGCAGTAAAGCGCAAAAAAATACAGATTTTTGATTGAAATTCCACACAAAGCCTATATAAATAGACTGTACAAATAGGTTTTATTCTCATAGGAAAAATGAATGCAAGTTCGACAGCGCGGTTTGATTACAGGTATCTTGACAGCAGTATTATTGGTTGCGCCTTTTGCTGCTGAAGCAAAACGTGCCGGTGGCGGTAAAAGTCACGGTATGCAACGTTCTGCACAGCCTACCCAATCTTATCAACAACCTCGTCAAGCTGCGCCTGCTCAACAAGCGCCAGCTGCCGGTGCTGCAACCCAGCAAAAATCTGGCCCAGGTGTGGGTGGTATGGTTGCTGCCGGTGTAGCGGGTGCTGCGATTGGTGCCGTAGCTGCCAATGCATTGGCCGATGATCAAAGTGTGGCAGCGTCTGAAGCTCAGGCGGCTCCAGCAGAAGAGGAAAAAGGTGGTATTCCAGGCTGGATCTGGATCCTGCTTGCTGCTGCTGTTGCCTTCTTCATTTTCCGTAAGATGGGCGCAAAAAAAAAAGTAGCTTCTAATCCATTTGCACCAAATAGCGGTGCTGGTAATACAGCACCTTTTGGTCAAGCACCGACTGCACCTCGCGGTGGTGACAATAGCAATATCTTTGGTCAGAATGTTGGTGGTCAAACGCCAAGTACTAATGCACCGTTTGGTTCTGCGCCGGTAAATACGGCGCCTTTCGGCACGGCTTATACCCAAAGTGGTAGCCAGTTACCGGATGGTACTGAACCTGCCGCGTTCTTGCGTGTCGCACGTCAGCGTTTTAACCACATTCAGTCTATGAATACGGCAAGCAATATTTCGGAAATTCAGCGTTACCTAACTCCTGATCTTTATCAGTCAATGCGTAATGACATCATGAGCAATCAGGATCAGGATGTGGCCGAGTTTTCAAATCTGAATGCCATGGTGGTAGATTCATCGACTGACAATGGTCAGTATATTGTCAGCGTACGCTTTACCGGTACGGTAAGCGAAGACTTGAACAGCTTGCCACAACCGTTTGCAGAAATCTGGCATTTCACTAAACCAGCAGGTTCAAATCAGGACTGGGTGGTTGCAGGTATTCAGCAAGACTAATTCTGAACAGATAATATTTAGACAGCGGCTTTCGAGCCGCTGTTTTTATTTTTAAAGCTTATATTTTTTAATACCCCCCTTTTAGCCTGTCCAATAGTTCTTTTTATTTTTCATATAAATAGTTTGATGTTTCGTATTTAAAATATAAACAATAATTGTTATCATTCGCATCGAAATAGCTTAACAAGTTTAATAGATAGAATTTTCGATGATGAGTAGTCCGAATATGCATGCAATAGCGACTGAAACAGTTACTGCACCGAGTCCATCGAGCAAAAATAAAGTTAAAGCAAATCTGCTGGTTTATCGTGGGATGATTTTATATCGTTTTCTTCTGGCTGGTGTCGGCGGTTATATGCTTGCCTCGCTGGCTGCCGTCGTGATTGCCCAGATGTTTATGGATGCAGGAAGCAGTGCTGCCATGTCAGCCACCCTGATTGGTTTTAGCCTGAATACCGCAGCCTTTATTTGGGTATTTATGGTCAACAAAACTGTCAAGGCAACGCTCGGAATCGTAATTCCCAGTGTTTTGCTCTATATCGCATATAAATTCCTAGGAAATTAAGATGAGAGTAGATGCAAAACAGGAAGGGCCACGCCAGTCGATGTCATGGTTGCATACCTGGGCCAGTCTGATTTTAGGCTGGCTTTTATATGCGATTTTTTTAACTGGAACTTTAAGTTTTTTCCAGAATGAAATCAGCATCTGGATGAAACCGGAATTTCATCAGTCAGTCCCACAAAAGTCCCAAATCGAACAGACCCGTGTCGCATTGGCTTATCTGCAACAGCATCATCCGGATGCCGGCAGCTGGGCGATTCAGCTGCCTAACTCACGCCAGAATACCACCATACTGAATATTCGCGGTGCCGGTGAAGATCCGCGTGCCCGTCGTGGCGGTACCCGCCTAACCATTGACAGTGCAACCGGTGAAGTGCTGCAAGCCCGTGAAACACGCGGTGGTTCATTCTTATACCGTTTTCATTTTGAACTGTACGGACTGCCCCGAATCTGGGCGCGCTGGATTGTCGGCATTGCAACCTTGCTCATGCTGGTGGCGATTATCAGCGGTGTCATTACCCATAAGAAAATTTTTAAGGATTTCTTTACTTTCCGTCCTGGCAAAGGTCAGCGCTCCTGGCTGGATGCCCATAATGCAACGGCGGTATTTGCCCTGCCGTTCCATATCATGATTACCTTTAGCGGTTTGTTACTGCTGCTGTTTACCCTGATGCCTTGGGGTGTCAACCAGATTTATGAAAATCGAGGCGCATTTCTGCAAGATCAACGTAAGAGCTTGATTCAGGACAATAGCGTTCAGGCTGAATCCGGTGATAGTGACCAGCGTCGACCGCGTAGTGAGGGAGAGAATCGTGGTGAACGTGGTGATATGTCTGCACGGGGTGAAGCTCGCCGTTCGCGTGGCGATGCGTCACCTGCCCGCCCTGCGCCATTGGCAGACTTAGCGCCCATTCTTGCAGCAGCAGAAAAGCAATGGAAAAACAATCCGGTTGCTACAATTAACATCATCCAGCCAAATACCGCCAAAGCTGAAATTGAACTTCGTGCCTTAAATGGGGTCAGCGTAGCCTATCGTAATGTTTATCCGAGTCTGGCTTTCAATGGCGTGACGGGTGAATTAAAGCTGGATCAAACCACACTGAAAACACCTTCAGTTGCAAACGGTATTTATAACGTATTTACCACATTGCATGAAGCACGTGGCGTGGACTTGGCTCTACGCTGGTTATTGTTCATGTCTGGTGTGGTCGGCACATTCATGATTGCGACTGGTTTGATTCTGTGGTGTGTCAAACGCGCACCACAACAACAAAAGCAAGGCTATAAATCTTTTGGTTATCGTCTTGTGGAAGTGACTAATATCGCGGCAATTATCGGTTTACCGATTGCCTGTGCTGCCTACTTTTATGCCAACCGTTTTATTCCGGCAGACATGGACATGCGTTTGAACTGGGAAATTCGCAGCTTCTTTATCGCGTGGTTGCTGACCTTAGTTTATGCCATGATTCGTAGCAATCGTCAGGCCTGGCTAGAGCTACTCGTGCTTGCCACTGTGGCATTCGCATTGTTGCCAATCATTAATTTCCTGACCGGCGGTCAGGCAATCTGGAACAGCATCATGCATGGTCAGTGGATGATTGCTTCTTTTGATCTGGCGATGTGGGCGCTTGCAATCCTATTCTGGTTTGCATTCAAGAAAGTGAAAAACCATAAAGGCTTGCCGCCTAAAAAATCTAAAGTGATGCTCAAGGAGAATCAGGCATGATGTTCTTCTTATTGATTTGGGCTTTGACTTCTCTCGGTTTGTTTGCACTTGCCGCGTCGATGTCCAAACATCAGAAACAGATCTTTGCTAAAGAGCTAGATGCTCCCAAAACCCAAATAGCCAGCATTCTTGGCTGGGTGATATTAACGATTGCGCTCATCCTGTGCCTGTTCGCAGGTACAATCAGTAACATGATCAGTTATTGGCTGGGCAGTTTAACTTTTGCAGCATTGGTCGTTGGTTTAAGCCTGAGCTATCTGGAAAGTAAAATTAAAGTAATCGCCTCAATCTGTGTGGTAATCGCCGTGATTTCAGCAATCATTTGCTTGGTCTAAAGTTCTATTTTCCCCATCCTCATTTGAAAAGCTGATCTTCGGATTGGCTTTTTTAATTTAAACCTTTAGTCTACGCATAATATTTTTGAGATGTTGATATGACCCAGCGTGTTTCTCCCTCTGCTGCCCTGACCAATCTTGCCTTAGCAGGCAATGCTGAAGCGCAATTTGAATTGGCTGAACTGTATATGCAAAGCGAGCATGATGATGACATCATTCTGGCTGAAGAATGGGCATTGAAAGCTGCCAACGGCGGACTGGTTGATGCGATGTACTGGTTAGGTGAAGGTTATACCGTTTATGCCAAAGAACTGACTGAAGAAGATCCGGAAGAATCTAAAGCTCACTTTGAGTTAGCCTATTACTGGTTAAGTAAGGCCAATATCGAGAAGCACCCTGCTGCGACTTTAGAGCTGGCCGGTTTTTACCGTCGCGGTGATGTGATTGAAAAAGATGTAGAAAAATCAATCTCTTTAGTTAAACAGGCTGCGGAATGGGGCGAAGTTCAAGCGATGCGTGATCTTGCATTTATTTATGCCAATGGTTTAGGCGTAGATGGTAATGAAGAACAGGCCGAGTTCTGGACTCAAAAAGCAGATGCTGCTGAAGCTAAATAAGTAAAAAAAGCCCGTCAGATGATGGGCTTTTTATTTAAGGATTATTCCAACAACCTGAACTTTAGCTGTCAAAAAATTCTATTTCGATATTTGGAGCTACTTTTTCATTTTTTATAAGCCTATAAATTCGATGGCACTCTTCCTGATTATTTTGAAATATAGAAATAGCCACCTTACCTGATTGTTTGTTCTTAAATATCTGCTTTACCAAATGTGATTCCTGCTCGCCTAATCTCCAGCCATAAATGACTAAATTAGCTTTTTGAGTTATTAAATCTGGTAGAACTTCATAGAAAATAGTACTCAAATAGGGACTACTTTTTATAGATTCAAGCTTTTTAGTTCCCGTACCCTCGGCAACAAATAAAGGAATTTTATTATCTTCCCATTGTGAAGTAATAACTTCTAACAAACCCTCAAAATCCCCTCTTTGAACTTTAGTTTCGGTATTTTTTGCATCTCTGAAAATAGATAAACTACCATGTTGATAAAGACTCAAAGTTACTTCTTTTTGATCATATATCGGTTCACGCATATCTTGCCAACTACTGCTAAAGATACCGCCATCCTGAAAACAATCTTTAAATTTATGACCGTCTCTTTCCCGATTCCCATACATAAGAATCCAATACAGAATTAAATCATAATTAAGGGAGACTATAGTTTTAAACTGTTTTGTAAATTGATATAGCTGAGGTAATTGATCCGCGATATCAGAATGTACACAATGAACTTCCTTCACCACTTTAATAAGAGCTTCTTTTATATTTTCGTAAGCTGAATCAATTTTTTGATCAATTATTCCCAAATGCTTGTTTACTAGCTTCGTATGCCAAACCAATCGTAAAATTAATTCAAAATCATCAGTTTCAAATTCTTTAAATAATTTTGCTATATCCTCATCAAATAACTTTAATTCTTCCGCTTTTTCTTTTAGAGAACGAAAGTTAAAATCTTGATGCAAAGCAATACTCGAACCATTCCCGATAATTAAATTGCCATTCTTATAATCATCTTTAATTTCAGCCCAGTCTTTGATTGCATACTCAAAACCATCAGTCATAGTTTATTCTCAAAATTTTCTTATTAGTCAGATATTAATCAATTTAAGATTGGAACAAAATCATTTTCCAAGTACAATACTGCGCTAGTCGAGGGATGCTGCGACGTTTTACAGGTACTAAATGTAAAATCGCTAGGCTCGACCATCGGTCAGACATTCGTTCTGATCAACAACGGCATCCGCGAACAGAACGATCCAATCTATTTTTTCCTAGGAGATCCTGATGAACGCGGTTACTGCTTCATTTACAGATTACAAAGTTGCTGATATTTCACTTGCTGATTACGGCCGTAAAGAAATTAAACTTGCAGAAGCTGAAATGCCAGCCCTAATGGGTCTGCGTAAACGCTATGCTGCTGCTAAACCACTTGCTGGCGCGAAAATTCTCGGCTGTATCCACATGACTATTCAAACCGCTGTTCTTATTGAAACACTGGTTGAATTGGGCGCTGAAGTTCGCTGGACTTCATGTAACATCTTCTCTACTCAAGATCACGCTGCTGCTGCAATCGCGGCTGCGGGTATTCCTGTGTTTGCCTGGAAAGGCGAAACTGAAGAAGAATACATGTGGTGTCTTGAACAACAGATCAATGTCAATGGCACGCCTTGGGATGCCAACATGATTCTTGACGATGGCGGTGATTTAACGCTACTTGTTCACGAAAAATACCCAGAAGTGATTGCAAAAATTCACGGTGTAACTGAAGAAACAACGACAGGTGTTCAACGTCTGTACGAAATGCTTCGTGATGGCACTTTAAAAGTTCCTGCAATCAACGTAAATGATTCAGTAACCAAGT
Organism: Acinetobacter sp. YH12106; assembly: GCF_013418995.1. Taxonomy (NCBI): domain Bacteria; kingdom Pseudomonadati; phylum Pseudomonadota; class Gammaproteobacteria; order Moraxellales; family Moraxellaceae; genus Acinetobacter; species Acinetobacter sp. YH12106. The sequence goes on along the minus strand of NZ_VPAV01000007.1, from coordinate 66,677 downwards.
CTAAAAACGACAACAAATACGGTTGCCGTCACTCACTAAATGATGCAATCAAACGTGGTACAGATATGCTTTTATCTGGCCGTCGTGCGCTGGTAATCGGTTACGGTGACGTAGGTAAAGGTTCTGCTCAATCCCTTCGTCAAGAAGGCATGATTGTACGCGTAACTGAAGTTGATCCAATTTGTGCAATGCAAGCATGCATGGACGGTTACGAAGTTGTATCTCCATACAAAAATGGCGTGCAAACTGGCAAGAAAGAAGACGTGAATCTTGATCTTCTTCAAAACACTGACCTGATCGTGACTACAACGGGTAACTACCACGTGTGTGACTCAGCAATGCTTGATTCATTAAAAGCGGGCGCTGTTGTATGTAACATCGGTCACTTCGATACTGAAATTGATACAGCTTACCTACGTGGCTACAAGTGGGTTGAAGTGAAACCTCAAGTACACCAAGTGTATCGTTCAGAAAATGAAAATGATTACCTGATCCTTCTTTCTGAAGGTCGTTTGGTAAACCTTGGTAATGCGACTGGTCACCCATCACGTATTATGGATGGTTCATTTGCCAACCAGGTATTGGGTCAAATGCATTTATTCGCTGAGAAATTTGCTGATCTTCCAGAATCTGAAAAAGCTGCGCAAATTCGTGTAGAGCTTCTTCCTAAGAAATTAGACGAAGAAGTCGCTGCTGCAATGGTTGCAGGTTTTGGTGGTGTTCTGACTCAATTAACTCAAGAGCAAGCGGATTACTTAGGCGTTGCTGTTGAAGGTCCGTTTAAAGCGGATGCTTATAAATACTAATTAAACTCCACCCTCTCCCTAACCCTCTCCCATAGGGAGAGGAAACATTCATTACCAAATGTATGTCATCGAGGGTAAGTCCTCTCCTGAGCGTGCTTAAAGCACTGCTTTGAAGCTCAGCGCAAGAGAGGATTTAGGAGAGGTAAAACTAATTAAAAAGTATTTATAAAAAGGATTTCAACATGTCTAAGCAAATTCCAATTTCATTTGAATTCTTCCCGACCAAAACTGATGTGGGTGCGGAAAAACTCAAAGTGGTTCATCAAGAACTACAATTGCTCAATCCAGAATTTTTCTCTGTAACTTATGGTGCAGGTGGTTCAACTCGTGAACGCACCCTGTCTACCATCAACGATTTTAATGGCAAAGGTGCACCGGTTGCCCCTCACCTGTCATGTATCGGCGATGACAAAGCGCGTATTGCAGAACTGCTTGATCTGTACAAATCACAAGGCATTGACCGTATTGTTGCCCTCCGCGGTGACTTGCCATCAGGTCAGGTTGGTTTGGGTGAATTACCCTATGCCGCTGATCTGGTTCGCTTTATCCGTGAATATTCAGGCGATCATTTCAAGATTGAAGTCGCAGCTTATCCGGAAATGCATCCTCAGGCAGAAAGCTTTGATCAAGACATCCAGCACTTTGTTGAAAAAGTACAAGCTGGTGCCAATGCAGCATTAACCCAGTTTTTCTTCAATCCAGATGCTTATTTCTACTTTGTAGAGCGCATCCAGAAAGCCGGAATTGATATTCCTGTGGCGCCGGGCATTATGCCAATCACCAATGCCAGCAACCTGATCCGCTTTGCGGACGGTACCGGTGCCGAGATTCCACGCTGGATTCGCAAGCAACTGGCAACCTATGGTGATGATACTGCCAGCATCAAAGCCTTTGGCCACGAAGTTGTGGTTAAATTCTGTGAGCGTCTACTTGCAGGTGGCGCACCAAGCTTGCACTTCTACACCATGAACACCACTGATCCTACACGCCAACTTGTAAAAGACTTAGGTCTAGCATAAGTTTTTAGGCTGCATTGATCTCACCCATTTTCTCCCTTTGAGAGAAACACAAAGAGGGTGTAAATGCAATGCAGTCTTGTTTTGTTCCATCTGAGAGTAATCCTTACATGCCACGTTTTTTTATTGAAGCAGACTTAAATGTTGATACTACGGTTGAGTTAACGGAAACCGTTTTTCATCATTGGGTAAAGGTATTACGCGCTCAAGCGGACGAAGCCGCGACCCTGTTCAATGGACAGGGTGGCGAATATGAAGTGACCTTAACTGAGGTTGCTAAAAAATCAGCCACAGTATCGGTCAATGCATTTAATCCCGCCAATCGCACACCCAAGTTCCAGGCCTTGCTCGGTCAGGTGATGAGCAAAGGCGACCGCATGGATTATGCGATTCAAAAAGCTGTGGAATTGGGCGTTTCCGAAATTCAGCTGCTGACTTCGGATCGTTGTGAAATGCGCTTGAAGTATGATCGTGACCAGAAAAAACTGGATCACTGGCAAGGGATCGCGATTGCAGCATGTGAACAGTGTGGACTGAATATTGTGCCTAAAATTTTAGCACCAATATCACTTGAAAAATGGTTGGAAACCGAGCTACCCAAGACCAAACTGGTTTTGGCGCCCAATAAAGATGAAACAGATGTACTGGCAGATGCGACCCTGGATATTGCCCTGCTGATTGGCCCTGAAGGCGGTCTCAGTGAGGCAGAAATTACAGCAGCAAATGCAAAAGGTTTTCTAAACTGGTGTATTGGTGAACGCGTACTACGTACCGAAACAGCTCCTGTCGTGGCCCTTTCAATTTTGAACTATAATCTCTAGTTCATCAGGCCAGTAAAAATTTGTCTTTAATTTTGTTGATTTTTATTCCTAAGACCTCTAATCTCGACGAAAGAATAATAACTATTGATGAGTTAATTTTACACATTTCCTGGAGTTTTTTTATAAGAACAATACATAGGGAAAAACGTTTAGGATGAATACAGGCATTGAATCACATGGTTGATAAGCAAGACGACTATATCCAGCAGCATTTGCATCATGCCCAGATTGCGAACACACTTCGCCATAGTCGCTATTTTTTAATCAGTATAATGGTGATTTGCCTTTATATTTTTTGTATTTATCACCTTCAATATCGTCCTTCCAATACCTATTTTAATACCTGGTTTATTCTGACCGAGCTACTGGTCAGTATGTGCTGGTTGATGAGCACACTTTATTTTAAGCCTGAACAATATGATTTGAAAGGCGCACATCGCTGGTTACAGATTCAGAGTCTTGCTGTCGGGAGCTGTATTGCAGTCGGTATTTATACAATTTATTACTATTTGCCGCAGGCCAATCCCGCATTCGAAGATATTGAAGCACTGACCTTGTCTGCTCTGCTCCTGATTGTGACTCAGGCATTTGGGCTGACCTATCTGACCCAAAAACTCAGTTATTTCTGCCTGGTATTTTTACCCTCTTTATTCCCTTTTTTATTGTCGCAAATTTATCATGTCAGCCTTTCCAATCCCTTCTTCGGTCTGGCCTTAAATTTTGCGGTGATTGTCATTCTGCTGTGTGCCAATAGTAGTTATCGTATTCATCGCCGGACATCGCGCTTGTATGCAGAAAACAGTCTGCTGGTTAAAAATGCCGAACAGCAAGTGGTCTGGACTGATGAGCTGTGCCAGCAACTGCAAACTGAAGTCAATAAATCCAAAGATATTGAATTACAGTTACAGCTCAACAATCAACTGCTGGAACAAAAAGTACGGGAACGTACCTATGATATTGAACAGATTAATCATCATTTGAAAAATCAGCAACAGAACCTGGATCTTGCCCATGAGATTGCCGGCATTCGCCCATGGGACTGGAATATCAAAGACCGTCTCATTACATTAACCAATCATAAAGATGAAAAAATTCTGCGTGATTCCAAAGATCATCATCTGCAATTAGAGCATCTGATTCACCCCGATGATCTGGACTATTTTAAGCGCAACATGAAACAGCATTTGCGTGGTCAGATTGAGCGTTATGATGCCACTTACCGGATTCTGCTCAGTGATAGCAGCTGGAACTGGGTGCATGATATTGGCCGCGTGATTAGCCGTGATCCTAAAAATAACAAACCTTTGCGAATGGTGGGTATTCGTCGTGATATTCAGCAGGAACGTATTTCTCAAGAACGTTTAAAACTGGTTGCCAGTGTACTGGAACAGGCCGCGGAAGGGATTTTTATTCTCAATCCTGAACTGTATTATATTGATGTCAATCCTCACTATGAATACCTGAGTGGCTTTGAGCGTGAGCAGATCATCGGTAAGTCTTTATTCGATCTTGTTGCACAAAATAAAGCTGAACAGCGCAGTAACCATGCCAGTATTATCAAACAGCTTCAAAAGATTGGCTCCTATGATGGCGAGGTATACGCCAAATTCATGTCGGGCAAACAATCCGCCTTATGGTTACACATCAATGCCGTCACCGATGATGAAGGCCGGATTACCCATTATGTCGGGATTGTCTCGGATCTGACCGAACGCAAATTACAGGAACAGCGCCTGTCTTATCTGGAAAATTATGACCCACTGACCGATTTACCGAATCGTTTCTATTATAACTATCAGCTGCATCAATATCTGGTCTCGCAAAAAGACTCCATTCAGCAGATGGCCGTGATTCGCCTGAATATCGATCGCTTCCGTCCATTAAATGAATATCTATCCAATAATGGCGGGGACGAACTTTTACGTCAGGTCGCGCAGCGCCTGCGCATGAATAATGCAGAAGCCTTGTTTGTGGCACATCTGAATGGTGATGATTTTGCAATTATCTATGAGATTTCACATATTCGCCCTTCAGTACAGCGACACTGTGAACGCATCGCTCAGGCATTTACCACTCCATTTAATATTTACGGTCAGGATTATGTGATCACGCTTTCCATGGGCGTGGCATTTTATCCAGATCATGGTCGTCAACTCGATTATTTAAACAACTGTGCCGAACAGGCCCTGAACGAAGCTAAAAATCTGGGCGGCAATACCATTCACTTTTATTCTAATCAAAGTGATGGCTTACAAGAAACGGGGATTTTTCTGGAACGGGATTTGCGTAAAGCCATCCAGAATAATGAGCTGATTGTTTATTATCAGCCAAAAATTAATTTCAGTGATCAGCGCATTTATGGCTTTGAAGCCTTGATTCGCTGGAATCATCCCGAAAAAGGCATTATTCCACCCGGCTTGTTTATCCCTTTAGCCGAACAGACCAGCCTGATTTCAGATATTGGCCGTCTGGTCATCCAGCAGACAGCCAAACAGATCCGCCAATGGAATAATCTGGGCTTTAATCATATTTGTGTATCAGTCAACGTCGTGGCGCAGCAATTGCGCCGCGGTCAGTTACTCGATGATCTGGATCAGGCCATTGCCGATAACCAGATTTCAGGTGCCAGTCTGGAACTGGAAATTACCGAATCGTCTTTAATTGAAAATTCGGAAGCAGTCAAAAACCTGCTGAACGAAATCAAACAGCGACAGATCCATATTGCTCTGGATGATTTTGGCACGGGGTATTCATCCCTATCCTATCTTGCTGATTTCCCGATTGATACCCTAAAAATTGACCGCAGTTTTGTGTCCAAGATTGGTGAAAACAAACAGGAAGCCATTGTCAGTGCCATGGTGGCGATGGGTAAAGCCATGGGCATGACCGTAGTGGCGGAAGGCATCGAGACTGAAGAGCAGTTAGCATATCTGCGTGATTTAGACTGTGATATCGCTCAAGGATATTTATTCTCCAAACCGCTGCCAGAAGAGGAAGCCACTGCGTATTTGACACAAAATATGACCAACGATTCTTATACTTATCAAGTCTAAGTTTATACCCTCCCCCAATAAGATTGTTGGAAAAACGGCCGTCTTTGGCTGTGCGAACTGGCGAACAAATGGTATATTCGGGGACATAAATAAATTTTTTACCCGCTGACCGGGTAATCTTTACAACGATCGAGAGACTGATGGACGAACAATCTTTAAAGCAACAGGCCCTTTACTATCACGAGTTTCCTACCCCGGGGAAAATCAGCGTTACACCAAGCAAACAATTGGTCAACCAACGTGACTTAGCCCTTGCTTACTCGCCTGGCGTAGCTGCACCATGTCTTGAGATTGAACGCGATCCTTCAACTGCTGCATTGTATACCGCACGCGGTAATCTGGTCGCTGTAGTGACCAACGGTACTGCGGTGCTGGGCTTGGGTAATATTGGTCCTCTGGCTTCTAAACCAGTCATGGAAGGCAAAGGCGTATTATTTAAAAAATTCGCCGGTGTTGATGTATTCGATATCGAAATCGCTGAAAATGATCCAGATAAAATTGTAGACATTATCGCATCCTTAGAGCCGACTTTTGGCGGGATTAACCTTGAAGATATCAAGGCGCCAGAATGCTTCTACATCGAGCAAAAACTGCGTGAACGCATGAATATTCCGGTATTCCATGATGATCAGCACGGTACTTCAATTATTGTTGGTTCTGCGTTACTGAATGCCCTGCAAATTAATGGCAAAAAAATTGACGAAATCAAGATTGTGGCATCAGGTGCGGGTGCTGCAGCGCTATCTTGCTTAAATCTGCTGTGTGCTTTGGGCGCTAAAAAAGAAAACATCATCGTTGCCGATTCACGTGGTCTGCTGACCACGCATCGTGAAGGTCTGGATGAATCTAAAAAAGCGTATGTACAGGACATTGAAGCCACTCAGCTTGGTGATGTGATCGCGGGTGCAGACATGTTCCTTGGTCTTTCTGCTGCCGGCATCCTGACCAAAGAAATGGTTAAGGTGATGGCCAAAGATCCGATCATTTTCGCACTGGCGAATCCGGATCCAGAAATTCTGCCTGAACATGCACACGAAGTTCGTAATGATGTGATCATGGCCACTGGCCGTTCTGACTATCCAAACCAGGTCAATAACGCACTTTGCTTCCCATACATCTTCCGTGGGGCATTAGACGTTGGTGCAACCACGATTAACGAAGAAATGAAAATTGCCTGTGTACATGCAATTGCGCGTATGGCACACATCGAAGCGGATGCTGCAACTTATGGTGAGAAATCGGCATCATTTGGCCGTGAATACCTGATTCCGGGTCCACTGGATCAGCGCCTGATTCTTGAAATCGCACCTGCAGTGGCACAAGCAGCCATGGATTCGGGTGTAGCAACACGTCCAATTAAAGATTTCTCGCATTATCGTCAACGTTTGTCTGAGTTTGTCTATAACTCGGCATTCGTGATGAAACCGATCTTTGAACAGGCAAAATCGAATCCTAAGCGTATTGCCTATGCGGAAGGTGAAGACCTGCGTGTACTTCGCGCCGTTCAAATTGCAGTCGATGATGGTTTGGCGATCCCTATTTTGGTCGGTCGTCCAGCCGTGATTGAAGCCAATATCAAAAAATTGGGTCTACGTCTTGAAGATGGCGTGAATATCACGATTGTTGATCAGGAAAAGAATCCGGATTATGAGTTGTTTGCAGACGATTATTACCAGATCATGCAGCGTAAAGGCGTAACGCCTGAATATGCACAGCGTGAAGCGCGTCGTCGCTCTACCTTAATTGCATCGATGCTGGTCAAACATGGCATGGCAGATGGCATGCTCTGTGGTACTTATTCAAGCTACGACATTCATCTGGACTTCGTCAGCAACATCATTGGCAAAAAAGAAGGTCACAACACTTTCTTTACCCTAAATGCCTTGATGCTTGAAGATCGCAACCTGTTCATTGCCGACACCTATGTCAACACCAATCCAACGGCTGAACAGCTGGCGGAAATGACCATTCTGGCTGCTGAAGAAGTGCGCCGTTTTGGTATGACCCCACGTATTGCCCTGCTTTCTCACTCAAGTTTCGGTTCAGACCAGCATGATGCCAGCGCGCAAAAAATGCGTAAGGTATATGACATCCTGTCTGAAATCGCGCCTGAGCTAGAAGTGGAAGGTGAAATGCACGGTGATGCTGCACTGGATGAAAATATTCGCCAGTTTGCCTTCCCGAACTCACGTTTTAAAGGTTCTGCAAACTTACTGATCATGCCGAATCTGGATGCTGCCAACATTTCGTTTAACTTGTTGAAAGCAACTTCAGGCAACAACGTGACGATTGGCCCAATTCTGTTGGGTGCTGCGAAGCCGGTACATATCTTGACTCCGACTGCGACTACGCGTCGCGTGGTGAACATGACTGCACTTACCGTTGCAGAAATCCAGCAAGCGGAACAAGACGCACTTTAATCCAATGACAAGATAACGACGCATCCGCCTCGTTTCTTAACTTGAGAAAACCTCTATTCTGTAGCATGATGCTTGTAAGAATAGAGGTTTTTTCATGCAAGTTTATTTAGTAGGCGGTGCAGTTCGGGATCATTTGCTCGGACACCCCTATCACGAAAAAGATTATGTGGTCGTTGGTGCAACTCCGGCGCAAATGCTTGACTTAGGCTATCAGCCCGTAGGCAAAGATTTTCCTGTTTTCCTACACCCCAAAACAAAAGAAGAATATGCACTGGCCCGTACCGAACGTAAATCCGGCACCGGTTATCATGGTTTTGACTTTCATACCGATATCAGTGTGACCCTGGAACAGGATTTGATCCGTCGTGACCTGACCATTAATGCCATGGCGATGGATGATGCCGGTCAGATTTATGATCCTTATGGCGGTCAGCAGGATTTGAATAACCGGGTGCTGCGTCATGTTTCCGATGCTTTTGTCGAAGATCCATTACGGGTGCTGCGAATTGCCCGTTTTGCGGCCCGATATACCAGTGCGGGTTTTGTGATTGCGGATGAAACTTTAGCACTCATGCAGCGCTTGACGGAATCCGGTGAGTTGAATGCATTAACACCGGAGCGGGTCTGGAAAGAAACTTCACGTGCCTTAACAGAACGTCATGCTGATGTGTATTTTGAAGTATTGCGTCAATGTGGCGCTTTAAAAGTCTTATTTCCTGAGATAGATGCCTTATATGGTATTCCGCAACGCCCTGAATATCATCCGGAAATTGACTGCGGCATTCACACCATGATGTCCTTGCAGCAGGCGTGTCGTCAAAACTATAGCCTGGATGTACGTTTCGCCGTTTTAGTGCATGATTTGGGCAAAGCATTAACCCCGGTTGAAGAATTACCGCGGCATATCATGCATGAAGAACGTGGCATCAAGCCGGTCAATGATCTGTGTGATCGCTTAAAAGTACCGACCTATACCAAGCAACTGGCGTTGGCAGTATGTAAAGAGCATCTGAAATGTCATCAGGCATTTAATCTCAAACCCGGTACTTTATGGCGATTATTGCAGCGTCTGGACGTTTTACGTCGTCCCGAGCGTGTCGAAGCTTTTGTACAGGCCTGTGAATGTGATTCACGTGGCCGTTTAGGACTGGAAGATCGTGCCTATCCACAAGCACAATATGTACTTGATGCCATGCAGATAGTACGTGCCATTAAAGCACAAGACCTGCCTGCCGATATTCAAGGCCCGGATATTGGCGAAATGCTGATTGAACGGCGTATTCAGGCACTGGGTGAACTTAAAGCCCAACAAACTGTATCTATTGAATAAAGACAAAGCACCCGAGGGTGCTTTTTTATTGCTTCAATCATTTAGTGCAGAGACCCAGCCCTCTAAAGAGCTTAAGGAAAATCAAATCCCGATCAGGAAATATCCGCCGGGAAACTAATCACTTGCTCCAGTTTCATCTGATTGGTCGCGATCATAAGCAAGCGGTCAATTCCCAAGGCAATCCCTGAACATTCCGGCATATTCGGTAAAGCCGCCAGTAAATACTCATCAATAGGCATGATATACAGCCCAAGTCTGGCCCGCTCTGCATTATCCGTCTCAAAGCGTGAGCGCAAAACTTCAGCATCAATCAGCTCATCATAGGCATTGGCCAATTCTAAACCTTCGATATACAACTCAAAACGTGCAGCGACCAGTTCCCCATCTTCATCGATTCGGGTTTTCGCCAAAGAGGCCATTTCAGGCGGAAAATCGGTCAGGAATACTGCGGTATCAAAACCGAGACTCGGCTCCACCATATGTGAAAATAACAGGTCGATATAGCCGAGCCGATCCTCACCCAAATCCAGATTTAGACCGACACGGCGACAGCAGTCTTTCAGTTCCTGCAAGGTCGCTTGCAATGGATTAATATCCAGACGATCCATAAAGGCATGTTTATAGCTCAAAATGGTTGGACGGATTTCAGCAAAACGTGCTTTAAGCGTCACATTAAGCAGATCGGCTACTTCGAACATCAAATCTTTTAAGCTAAAGCCCGGGCGATACCATTCCAGCATGGTAAACTCGCTATTGTGCTTACGCCCATGTTCATCATCACGGAAGACTTTACAAATCTGGTAAATAGGCCCGCTGCCACTGGCCAATAAACGCTTCATGGCAAATTCAGGTGAGGTCTGTAAATAATGCGTATATGCTTTAGCCAGTACATGGCGCTGCGCCTGTACTGAAGCCAAATGCACATCGGTCACACCGGCTTGAGATAAAATTGGTGTTTCGACTTCTAATACATCCCGCTCAGCAAAAAATTGACGGATTTGTGCATATAAGGTGGCACGTGCACGCATGGCATTCAGGTCACACGTCGGCTGATAAGTGCTATTCATGCTTTTGGCCCACCATGTGCAGCCCATTCACGACGCAGCGGATAGGTTTTTCTTAAATGATCAAAAGCCTGCTGATCCACTTTGCCATCCTTGACACAAGCACGCAGATTTTGATCATCACGGGCAATATCATAAATTTGCGTTAAATATTGCTTTAGCACCATTTTTAAATTCTGATTTTGGAAAAACTGCTCGCAGACCGGAAGCTGGGTTTCGAACTGTTTATGTGCTGCAAAAGCAAAAGTTTGACAGAAAGCGTCATAGATCATTTGAGTACCACGCGCCTTGCCTTCCAGGCTATAACCGGCAATATGCGGCGTCACCAGCGTCAGCAGATCCAGAAGCTCTGCTGAAATAACCGGTTCGTGTTCAAAAACATCTAAAATCACGGTTCGTTGTGTCGCTTTAAGATCCTGGATCAGGGCGGCCTCTTCAATCACTGGCCCACGTGCAGAATTAATCAGAATTGCATCAGGCTGCATTTGCGCCAATGTAGCCGTATTGAATAAATGGTAAGTTGGATAAAGACCCGTTTGAGTTAAAGGGACATGAATCGAAATCGCATCTGCTTGCTGCAACAATTCATTAAATTCAACTTGATCAACCTGCGTTCTTTGAACCAAAGGATCATAGCCAATCACGCGCCAGCCCAAAAGTTTTGCCATATAAGCCAGACGGGTTCCAACATTACCCAAACCGACTATACCCAGGCTAAATGTTGCATTGGCATCTACTAACTCAGGACGTACATGCAGTAATGCGGTAATGACATATTCAGCCACAGCTTGTGCATTACAGCCGGCTGCATTGCTCCACTGAATCCCATGCTGTTCCAATGCAGCAATATCCAGATGATCTGTACCAATAGTGGCACTGCCTACAAACTTGATCGAACTATTCTGTAGCAGTGCTTCATTGACCTGAGTCACTGAGCGTACCAATAATGCATCTGCATCCTGAACATCCTGTGCCATTAAGCTACGGCCTGGACAATGACGAATGTCTGCAAATTCAGAAAAGAAATAATCGGTAAATGCCAGATTTTCATCTGCGACAATTTTCATAATGAGATCCATATGATGCTTGGGCATATGATAGCGCGTTGATGTCTCTGACTCTATATTTGGCACATGCGTCCATTTTTCAAGTTTTAAGCTATGAGCTGGTTATTGATGAATAAAGTATTGAATCATTGCTGCCTAAAAAGAAAAACCCCAATCTTTCGACTGGGGTTTTTAGAATTTGGCGGAAGCGGTGAGATTCGAACTCACGGAGGACTCACACCCTCGTCGGTTTTCAAGACCGGTGCATTAAACCGCTCTGCCACGCTTCCTTGGCCGCCATCATATAAATAAATCGGATTTTTGGCAATAAAATTTAGCAAAACTTTTAGCAAAAGCTGTTCATTCAGTTAAAAATCAGTCGAAACAAAAGCTGAAATGTATTTTTATTTAAAGAAGTTAATACTTAAACGATGCCAAGAGGTATTTAATTCAAGATAAAGCAACGACATGAATCAGAATTAGCTTGATAATGAATATAAAAATAAAGGCATAAAAAAACCCAGTCAATTGACTGGGTTTTTAGAATTTGGCGGAAGCGGTGAGATTCGAACTCACGGAGGACTCACACCCTCGTCGGTTTTCAAGACCGGTGCATTAAACCGCTCTGCCACGCTTCCATGGCCGACATGATATAAACAAAAATCACGCTTGGCAAATATTTTCATGCTTTCACTGCATCAATTGCACAAAATAAAATCAATTCCATTAATTTGCTGAATTTTCTGGTTTTTCATAACGAATTGAATTGATGAACCAGCGTTTCTTTCCAGAAGGTGTCAGCACTTCAGCCTCATCATCTACCTGCTTGCCCAACAACGCACGTGCCATGGGCGAACTGATCGAGATATGCTGCGGATGATGATCATAAATTTCATCGACTCCAACAATACGTAAATTTTTCTGCTCGCCTTCTTCATTTTCAATCTCGACCCAAGCTCCAAAATAGACCTTGCCTTCCTGCTCTAGAGAAAAATCGATGATTTTTAGCTCTTCAAGACGCTTGCCTAGGTATCTGACACGGCGGTCAATCTTACGCAAAATTTGCTTGTTATATTGGTAATCGGCATTTTCCGAACGGTCGCCGAGACTCGCTGCCCAGTTCACTTTTCTGGTGATTTCCGGACGCTCTTCATGCCAGAGATTCTTAAGTTCTGCCACCAATTTATCGTGTCCACCACGGGTGATTAAGTTGGATTTCATACGTCGTGCTGATCAAATTTTCAGTGTATTAACTTACAAACAGCTTATTTTATTTACCATTTCAAAACAATGAAAAAATTCAAAAAAAAATCACATTATATTTCAGTATCTTAAAATTATTTTTAATAATAATTTGTGTACAAAATTTGACAATCGTTTTTTAGATCATTAATATGCCACCTACTTCCGGAAATGCTTACTTTTTAATCTATGTAGTTTTTCTACATAATGATGCGTAAATCTCTTGTCATTTTGAATGACGTCATGACTGCCCAACCCTTATTGAATTTATCAAACTGTTAAAATTTCTGGCTATGTTGGCTGTGATTTTTAGGGCATAAATTACTTGTAGCGGAGACAACATGCACAGTAGTTCATCCACTGGGTCGAGGCTTTGCCTACGATCTGTAATTTCTTCTCTCCCTTTGAAAGCACTTGTACTGAGCACTGCATTTATTCCCTTTCACAGTATCAATGCAAGTAAGACCACACTTCAGTTTGATCATGTGGTCAATAGCAATAAGCTGACCGTGGTTGCAGTCGAAAATCCGACCACCGTATTTCAGGATGGACAACATCTGCATGGCTTCGGTTATGACCTGGTGCGCAACTATGCCAACAGTCTGAATGTGAAACTGGATTTTAAAATTGTCCCGAATAATGCCACTGCACTGCAATGGGTTGCTCAGGGCAAAGCCAATCTGGCCATGACCACCACCGATTTAGGTGAAATTGAAAATAAGCGCCTGACTTCATTCTCCGCCACCTGTGGTGATCAGTCTATTTTGGTGAGTAATGGCTTGAATACCAATTTAAATCTGGTATTTAAATCTGCCACAGATCCCTTGAGCCAGACTGCTAGTGCTTTTATCTGTAAAGGCAAACAAAGTGGTGCCATCAAGCAGCTTGCTTCATTTTATAATCAGAATGTGGTGAAAGAGGAATCTTGGACAGCCATTCAACGTGATTTGAGCAACCGGTTACCGATCTATAAAGCAAGCTTTAAACAGACAGCGCAGCAATATGATCTAGATTGGCATTTATTAGCTGCCATTGGTTATCAGGAATCTTATCTGAAACCGAACTCAGTCTCTCCGACAGGTGTTCGCGGTTTGATGATGCTGACCAATAGCACTGCTAAAGCAATGGGTGTGAGCAATCGTACCGATCCAGCCCAAAGCATTCAGGGTGGTGCCAAGTATTATGATCAAATGCTGAGCCGCTATGAGCATATTCCTTATCCAGATCGCAACTGGTTTGCACTGGTCGCTTATAATATGGGCCCAGGTGCAGTGAATCAGTTACAAAAACGCATTCAGTCACAAGGCAAGAATCCAAATAACTGGGTCAACCTCTATGCCTATCTGGATCAGAATAAAGCCAATAACGGCCGCTATCGTCAGGCAGTACAATATGTAACCCGTATTCGTGCTTATCTGGAACACATCAAGACCACACCACAATTGGTGAATATCTAAGGTCTGATGAGCTGGATTTTATTCTATCCGGCGATAAAAAAGCTTACCTCAAAGGTAAGCTTTTTTTGTGCTCATTTCAGCTGATGTTCAGCAAAATTAAGCCGTCGTATTTTCAAGTACTTTCTTGAATAGATCTTTTTGTTCCTGACTCGGTTTGGCAGTTTGAAGTGCCATCAATTGAGACATATCACCCTGTACTTTGATTTTACCGGTCATAAATGCCTGCATGGCTGCGGCCATATCAAACTCCAGAAAAACTTTACGTAACGTTTCGCCGTCCATATTCAAAGTCGTTTTGGCATTTGAAGACAAACCTTTTTTAATTGCTCCACCATCTAAAGATAGTTCAGTATTACCTGTAGTGTCCGCTACAACCAAATTAATCGCCAGGTTCGCCAAAGCTGGTGGCAAGTTTAAATCGCCAGCTTGCGCAGTAAGTGTTTCTACAGTTGAAAACCAATCATCAGTTAAAAAAGCAGGCATGATCTTTCCTCAAATTATTTGTTCATTTGTGTCGACTATCCAGACGACATCATGTTGAAGCTATTATGCTCGTGCTTTGTTATATCATGATCATTAGCGCAAAGGCTAACGAATTTTGTACGCGTCGTTCAATTTTTGTAGTTCTATTTTTATTTGTTTTTCATACAGACATCAACCCGAAGGCTGATATCTGCGTACTGAAATTATTCTGCGGCAAAGCCCAGATTGACCATATTAATCCGGCGTTTCTCGCCTTCCAGCGCTTCTTCAGTCGAACAGCTGTCTTTGAAATCAAATTCGCGCTGGCTGTCCAGCACTTCAAAGTCAAACAATTCACGATCGACCAGCTGTGATGGCGAGACATTTTGCAATGCACCAAAAATACTGTGCAGACGTTTTGGATGTGCCTTATCCCAATCACGTAACATGTCATTGATAATTGCGCGCTGCAGGTTCGCCTGAGAGCCACATAAATTACATGGAATAATTGGAAATTGACGCATTTCTGCATATTTGATGATGTCTTTTTCTTCCACATAAGCCAGTGGACGAATCAGAATGTTCTTTTTGTCAGAAGACAACAGTTTTGGTGGCATGGCCTTCAAGCTGCCGCCATGGAACAGGTTCAGGAAGAAGGTCGCCAGAATATCATCACGGTGATGCCCCAGCGCAACCTTGGTCGCACCAATTTCCTGGGCAAAGCCATACAAAGAGCCACGGCGCAGACGCGAACAGACGGCGCAATAAGTCTTACCTTCCGGGGTCAACTTTTTGGTGATGCTGTAGGTGTCTTTTTCCAGAATGTAATACGGAATGTTATTTTCTTCTAAATAACGTGGTAATACATCTTCCGGGAAGCCTGGCTGTTTCTGATCCAGATTCACCGCCACGACATCAAAGTTGATCGGTGCGATACGCTTGAACTGCAACATGATATCTAACAGGGTGTAACTGTCTTTACCACCTGAAATACACACCATGACCTTATCGCCTTCTTCAATCATTTTGAAGTCACGAATGGCATGTCCGACCTGGCGACGCAGCTTCTTCAACAAACGATAGTAGGCTGAGCTTGTTGGCAGTTCAGGTTTGAAATTAAATCCTTGTTCGGACTCAACTGGCGAGTACATAGACGAGATTCACCCATAAATAAAAATACCGCGCAATTTTAGCCGATTCAGGCCCGCATCGCATCAAAAGAATTTATTTTCATGCAAATGTCATATTAGTTTCATTTTCATGTTTTATTTAGATTGATATATTGAACGTTTCAGTTCAATTAATCAGCAAGATGCCTAGTTTTTGGACTTTTCCACAGTTGTCCACAAAAGTTGTGGATAACTTTGTGGATTGAAACGCACTTGACAAGTTCTTCGTCTCAAAAGATAAGGCTTTTCTTTAAATTGATCACTTTTTAACCAATTTAATTATTAATAAAAATCAACTAGTTAAACCTGTCAACCCTAAGGTTTTAAATTAAATCATATTTTTTTTCTAACTCTAAAATGTAAAAAATGGCTTGCACTTACAAACTCGTTTATAAATGCAGCGTACAAGTCTTTTCATTCCGTAATTTTTTGTTAAACTCATCATTAAATTTTTCTCGATTGTGTTTACCTAATATAAACAATGAAAATAAATTTGCGTGTTTTGGGGTGTCATGGGATCAGTGCTGTGCTATTGGCGAGTTGTTGCCAGTTGGTCTATGCCGGTCAAACCATTTATCAGTTGCGCGATAGCAATGGCAGCACCTTATTAACCAATAAGAAAAGTCGCTATAACCATCTTCAGGTTGAAAAGAAGACCTATTATCCAGACAGTAATATTCATAGTTATAGCAATTGGGGTTCCAGTGAAGCTTCGGTCTTGCCGAGCTATAGTAGAAATAAAAATGCTTATGATTCGATTATTCGCCAGGCAGCGCAAACCTATGGTGTCTCTGAAGGCCTGATCAAAGCCGTGATGCATACCGAGTCCGGTTTTAATGTACAGGCTCGTTCTCCAGTCGGTGCACAAGGCCTGATGCAACTCATGCCGGCGACAGCACGTCGTTTTAATGTCAGCAATGCCTATGACCCGCAGCAGAATATTATGGCTGGGGCCAAATATCTGGCCTGGTTATTGAAACGCTTTAATGGCAATACCACCTTGGCACTGGCAGGTTATAATGCCGGCGAAGGCAATGTGGCCAAATATAAGGGTGTGCCACCTTTTCGTGAAACTCAGGACTATGTCCGCCGTGTCAGCAGCCGTTATCAGAACTTGTACGCACAGGGACTGGGCAGCACCAGTGGTACATATACCGCTTCTTCTGATACTGGTCGTGTCATTGCCAGCTCTGCCAATTATTCAACTGAAACCACGACGGCGTCCAATGTTCAGGCAGCAAAATATCAGCGTCAGATCATTGCACGAGCAGATGGTAGCTTCACTGATGCACCGATGGGTTCTTATGCCACTGCCAATGCGACAGCATCTGCAAAAATATATTTAAGTGAGTAATTTTGAAACAGCTTTGTTTTTAAAGACCTATCTTTCAATATGGACAAAAAACATACTGTCTTTTTGTAGCGAATTGCTATTTTTTTCTTGAAATCTTATCGATTTCACCTCATATTGATTTCAATGATTTACATTCAATAATCAGATTATTTTTCTGTAATAAGAGGATTTCTCAATGATGCGGATTGGTTTGTTCTTGCTAACCAACCTCGCGGTACTGGTTGTAGCTGGCATTATCTTGTCACTCTTCGGTGTCGGTAGTTACCATGGCGCAGGTGGCTTGAATCTAGGCAACCTGTTGGTCATCTGTTTCGTGTTCGGTATGGTTGGCTCAATGATTTCCCTGTTCATGTCTAAATGGATGGCGAAAAAGACCACGGGTACTGAACTGATTGACCCGAATGCACCTCGTAACCAAGCTGAAGCCTGGTTGCTCCATGAAGTTGCACAACTTTCTCAGCGTGCAGGCATTAAAATGCCGGAAGTGGGTATTTTCCCATCTTATCAATCCAATGCCTTTGCCACTGGCTGGAATAAAAACGATGCTTTAGTAGCCGTATCGACTGGTCTGCTTGAGCGTATGAACAAAGACGAGCTTCGTGCAGTATTGGCGCATGAGATTGGTCACGTCGCCAATGGTGATATGGTCACTCTGGCACTGATTCAGGGTGTTGTGAACGCCTTCGTCATGTTCTTCGCACGTGTCGCGGGTGATTTTATTGACCGTAACGTTTTTGGTCGTGAAGAAGGTGAAGCACCGGGTATTGCCTATTTTGTAATTACCATCGTACTGGATATCGTATTCGGTATTCTGGCGTCGTCGATTGTGATGTGGTTCTCCCGTCAGCGTGAGTATCGTGCCGATGAAGCAGGTGCGCGCTTGGCAGGTAAACAGGCTATGATTTCAGCATTATTGCGCTTACAGGCAGAGTCTGAAATGCCAGATGCCATGCCGAAAGAAATGAAAGCATTTGCGATTTCTGCGGGTAAAGAAGAAGGTTTTAGCCTTGCTGCATTGTTCCAGACGCATCCAAGCATCGAACAGCGTGTCGCTGCATTACAACAGCTTGATTGTGCTTAATCTAAAACATGCACAAGTAATACCCATATTAATTCAAAAAAGCCTGCAGTAATTGCAGGCTTTTTTATTGGATTCATTCGCGTATTCTTTAGCTCAATTTAATCAGCTGATCCATTGATACAGCGCCATAATGCCCCATCCGATCGCGAAAACAAACAGGATCAGGAATATGGTGCCCAAAATATCCGGGATATGAATCCAGATCCAGGCCACTACAGGATTGCGCCAAAATACAGATTGCTGCTGTTTGCGTTCTAGGCTTTCATGCAAAAAAGGGTGTACCACATGTCGATCACTGTGAATCTGATATTCTTCACGAATATGAACATGCACCACATCAAGCGCCTTGCGACTGGGACGAATAAAAATATCAAAAATGGTGCCTGCCACTGGAATAAATCCAACCACCGCATCCATCACCGCCAGTTTCATGACCGGATTCAGCTTGGCACTCGGCACCCCAATCTGTTTGGCCTTATGAATGGCATAACAGGTCAATACAAAACCGGCGATATCTCCAGCGACCGGAATCGTACTCAGCGCGGCATCTGCCCCTACCCCTTGCTTGGTAAATGGAATACGTACCACTGAATCCATCATGTTGGCAAACTTGGCCAGATCACGTTCCAGACGAATGACCTCTTGTTGACTCAGTTTTGTTTTTTGTCCAGGCTCAGGCATATGTGATTCCAAAAATAGGGCTGACTTTCATCAGCATAAATTATTTTGAGACCAAAGTTGTAGCAATCTGTGAATTAAAACAATAATTTGGAAGCAACAAATAGATAAATAATCACACCGGTGGCATCACAAATAGAGGTCACCAAAGGTGCAGAGGCACTGGCCGGATCCATCTTAAACTTGTTCAGAATAAAAGGCAGACTCATGCCGATCAGGCAGCCCATCAGCACAATGCCGAGCATACTGATCGCCAGAACCACAGCCACCATGATATCCCCTCGGACATAACCCAACACCGAGACAGCCAGTGCCATGGTACCACCCAGACACAACGCCACCAAGGTTTCCCGGCTGAGCAGGCTAAACCAGTCTCTAAACTCTACATCACCGGTGGCCAAAGCACGCACCATCAAGGTCGCCGACTGCGAGCCGGCATTACCACCACTGCCCACCAGCAATGGCAGAAAAAAAACCAGAACAATATGCGCGGCAATGGTCTCTTCATAATGTGCAATGCCAATGCCGGACAATAGACTGCCAAAGACCAGAATCACCAGCCAAGATACGCGCTTCTGGTACAATGTAAAAATAGGCGCAGTTTTTAAACTTAACTCAGTTAAGGGCTCAACCGCCCCTGACTTTAAAATATCCTCGGTGGTTTCGGCTTCCATGATGTCCATGGCATCATCATAAGTGACAATTCCAAGAATTTTTTTATGCTCATCGACAATCGGCAAAGCCATAAAATCATAATAGGTTAAAGTTTTTGCGACGTCTTCTTGGTCATCCCCAATCTTGGCGTAAATCACATCTCTTTGCATGATCTCGGCAATGCTGGTTTCAGGACTGGCCTGAATCATCTGCCTTAAAGAGACTACCCCGATCAGCTGGTCCTGCTCATCAACAATATAAATCAGATACAGGGTTTCCTGATCTGCGGCCACCACACGCAACATTTGGATAGCGTCATGAATCGACAGATCCTGATGCAAAGAAACAAAACTGGAGCTCATCAGCGCACCAGCAGTCCCTTCAGGATAAATCGCCAGATCTTTTAGGGTTTGCCGACTCGCTTCGGACAATTTTGCCATGAGCTGCTGCTGCAGCTGTGGAGAACATCGTTTATAAACATCGACAAAGTTGTCCGAATCGAGCGCATTTAAAATCGCAATAATCTGTGCGACCGGTAATTGCTCAGCCAGACTGACTTGTTGGCTGAGTGGCATAAACTCGAATACCCGGCTCGGTTCTTTGAGTTCCTGAAAAATCCGGATCTGTTCTTCTAACTTCAAACCTTTTAAAATACTGGCCTGATCGGCGACATTCAGCTCATTTAATAAGCCAATCGCCATAGCATGGTTTTCAGAACGGATCTGCTGTTGAATATGCTGTATTTTTTCTGAAATTTTCGGCATAGGCAGTCCATGGTTATAAGCGCAAAGGCGTGGATTTTAGCATCATCCTCCGAACATTACCCCTGCTCTCAGTGCATCTAAATCATCACAGCCGGATTGAGTCAGGCTATGGATTGTTTTTCTGAGCGCACGATCATGAATCAACCGGTTCTTTTTTAGCCATTAAACTTCGAATCATCACATACATAAAGGGAATAAAAATTAGCACCAGCACGGTTCCAAAAATTACGCCGCCGAATACACTGACACCAATTTCCTGACGGCTTACCGCACCTGCTCCCGTGGCAAAGACCAAAGGTAAAATTCCGGCGCCAAAAGCCAAGGAAGTCATCAGGATCGGACGCAGACGCAGGGAAGCACCTTCCAATGCTGCCTCCACCACCGATTTTCCCTGTTGCTGTGCCAGCGAAGCAAATTCCACAATCAGAATGGCATTCTTACAGGACAAGCCAATGGTGGTCAGCAAGGCAATCTGGAAATAGATATCATTCGGGAAGCCAGCCAAATAACTGAAAATAATATTGCCGCCAATACCAAGAGGAATTGCTGACATTACCGCCGTTGGAATACTCCAGCTTTCATACAATGCGGCCAGACACAGGAAAATAAAACCTATCGAAATCAGATACAGCCAGATGGCCTGATTATTGGACTGTTTTTCTTCAAAGGATAAACCGCTCCAGACCACATCTACACCGTCCTGTTCAGCAATCAGCGCCTCTACATCCTGCATGGCCTGACCGGAGCTGCTGCCTTGAGCCCGATCTGCTTCCATCTGTAGTGCGGTATAGCCCATGAAACGGTTGACCACTTCCGGACCACCACTCCAGTCCACTTGCGAGAAGTTACTAAAAGGCACCATTTGATTCTGGTCATTGCGGACATGCCATTGTGCCAGATCTTCCGGCTTGGAACGAAATTCGGCATCGCCCTGCATGATCACCCGTTTAATCCGGCCGCGATCAATAAAGTCATTGATATAACTGCCACCCCAAGCGCTAGATAAGGTGCTGTTAATTGCCGTTTGGGTCAGACCATTGGCCATGGCCTGTTTTTGGTCAATATTGACGCGTAGTTCGGCTTTTTCAGGATTAGAACGTTTACCCAGATTTTCAAAGCTTGCATAATTGCCAGCCTGAGCTTCCAGTGCCTGAAATTGCTGTTCCAGATACTGCCGGCCATTACCATTGATATCCCGAATCCAGAAATCCAGACCATCGGTTTGTCCCAGACCATTGACTGACGCGGGCATGGATACGTTGATTTGTGCATTAGGGTTACTTTGAAAATGCTTCAAAGCCCGTTCACGAATCGCGGGTGCGGTATTGTCCTGACCGGAACGTTCATTCCAGTGTTTTAATGCCACAAAACCGGTGGCCAGATTCTGGCCAGTTCCCGAGAAATTGCGGCCATAACGAATCATCACCAGACTGACATTGGCCTGTTCCTGATCCAGAAAATATTTACGAACCTCTTCTCCGACCTGAATGGTATTTTTCATCGGAGCACCTTCCTGCACTTTGATTTGCAGGCTTAAAATCCCCTGATCTTCACTCGGCAAAAAACTGGTTGGCAAAGCACGGTAAAACAGTGCAAAGACACAGATCAAGCCGGCAAAAAGCAGTAAACAAATGACCTGATGCTGAATCGTGACTTTGGAAAGATGCAGATAACGATGCTTTAAATGATCCAGCTTCTGGTTAAACCATGCCGCCCATTTTGCCGGTTTCGGATTCGGTTTCAGAATGAGCGCACACAGTGCTGGGGTTAGAATCAAGGCCACCAATAAGGATAAGGACATGGCCGCAACCAAAGTGATGGAGAACTGTCGGTAGATCACCCCGGTAGAACCGCCAAAGAACGCCATCGGAATAAAGACTGCGGTTAGAACTAAGGTAATTCCGACCAATGCCCCACTAATTTCCTGCATGGACTCTAACGCCGCCTCTTTGGCAGACAAATGCTGTTCATGCATCAGCCGTTCCACGTTTTCTACCACCACAATCGCATCATCAACCAATAGTCCAATAGCCAGAACCAAAGCGAATAAGGTTAAGGTATTGATACTCATGCCCAGTGCATACAGCACTGCCATGGTTCCCAAAATCACCACCGGCACCGTTACGGTAGGAATCAAGGTGGCACGCCAGTTCTGCAAGAAAATGAACATCACCATGATAACCAGAATGATCGCTTCGATCAGGGTTTTGACCACCTCTTTAATCGACTCTTGTACAAAGGGCGTATTGTCTCGTGGATAGGCAATTTTATAGCCTTCGGGCAATTGCTGGGAAATACGGGCAACTTCAGCTTTAATCAAGTTTGAGGTGGCAATGGCATTGGCACCTGAGGCCAGAGAAATCCCAAGACCTGCCGAAGGATAACCATTGTTGGTGCTATAAGACTGATAACTTTCAGCACCAAGTTCGACCCGTGCAATATCTTTTAAATAAATAAAACTACCGGCACGATCCGATTTGACAATAATATTCTGGAATTCTTCAACGGTTTTTAGACGGGAACCCGAGGTGACTTTAGCATTCAGGTATTGTTCATCCACTGCCGGCAAATCCCCAATCGCGCCCGCAGCCACCTGAGTATTCTGAGCTTCAATGGCGGCACGAACATCGCTTGGCATCAGCTTATACTGTTTGAGTTTTCCTGGATCCAGCCAGATCCGCATCGCATATTGAGAACCAAAAACATCGACTTCACCAATGCCTTCAATTCGGGAAATGTCCTGCTCCAGATGTGTCATCAAGTAATCAGAAAGTTCAATATTGTTACTGCGGCCGGACTCATCATACAGGCTGATCACCATATGGGTATCGCCGAGAGATTTAAACACGTTAACGCCCTGGCGTTGGACATCTTCCGGTAAACGGTTCAATACCCCATTAATCGCATTTTGTACCTGAACCTGTGCTGTATCGGGGTCGGTACCATTTTCAAAGCTGATGCTGACCCGGCTGCGCCCTGAAGAATCACTACTCGAACTAAAATACAGTAAATGGTCAATCCCTTTAATCTGCTGCTCCAGCACCTGGGTCACGCTTTCTTCCACAGTTTCCGCAGAAGCGCCACTATAGGTTGCTGCCACCGTTATCCGTGGCGGGGCAATATCCGGATAACGTTCCACTGGCAGGTTCATCACTGCGAACAGGCCAATCGCCATCACGACAATCGCCAATACCCCAGCAAAGATCGGGCGGTGGATAAAAAATTTAGACAGCATAAGTCCGAGTCACTTTTTAATTAAATAGGGATGAATTTAGACCAAATACGAGCAAGCTATATCTAAGTATTCAGTGACATAGCAGTAAAATGCAAGAATTAAACACATAATAACTGTGATAAAAACCAATCATGGAGAAATTATGGATGATCTTACTTGAATACTTTCTTGAGGTTGCCATTTCCTATTTATTAATAGCATTTTTCCAAATAAAAAACCCTGCAGATGCAGGGTTTTTTGGTGAATCAATTCAGCAGATTAAGCACTGAACTGGTTCATTGTGTTTTTAGCGTCATCACCAGCTTTCAATGCATTGTCACCAGCGAAGATTTCTTTGTGGTCATCACCGATGTCAGAACCAGCCATTGCCTGGTGTTTAACACATGCGATACCGCCGCGGATTTCTTTACGTTGTACGCCAGCAACATAAGCCAACATGCCTTCAGAACCGAAGTAACCTTGAGCAAGTTCATGCGTAGAAAGTGCAGCTGTGTGGTAAGTCGGAAGTGTGATCAAGTGATGGAACACACCCGCTTCACGCGCAGCATCTGCTTGGAAGGTACGAACTTTTTCGTCAGCTTCAGCAGCCAGTTCAGTTGCATCGTACTCAGCGCTCATTAACTTAGCACGGTCGTAAGCAGAAACGTCTTTACCTTCAGCAACCCAACGGTCATACGCTTGTTGACGGAAGTTAAGCGTCCAGTTGAATGAAGGTGAGTTGTTGTATACAAGTTTCGCATTTGGAACTGTTTCTTTCACACGGTTTACCATGTGAGCGATTTCAGCAACGTTTGGTGTCGCAGTTTCGATCCAAAGAAGATCAGCACCATTTTGCAAGCTGGTTACACAGTCAAGTACAACGCGGTCAATTTGCGTGCCTTCACGGAACTGGTACAAGCCAGAAGCAAGACGTTTAGGACGGTGAAGTTTGCCATCACGTTTGATCAGGATTTCATCTTCTTGTGCATCAGCGATATCAATTTCAGATGTTTCCAAGTAGCTGATATATTGAGAAGCGATGTCGCCTGGCTCTTTAACCACTGGGATTTTTTGAGTCAGGTCAGCACCTTCAGAGTCAGTACGTGCAACGATGATACCGTCGTCAAGACCCATTTCAAGGAATGCATAGCGAAGTGCGTGGATTTTCGCGATGAAGTCTTCGTGTGGCACAGTTACTTTACCAGCTTGGTGACCACATTGTTTCGCGTCAGACACCTGGTTTTCGATTTGTAGTGCACATGCACCCGCTTCGATCATTTTCTTAGCTAAAAGATAAGTCGCTTCTTCGTTACCGAAACCCGCATCAATGTCCGCAATAATTGGCACAACGTGAGTTTGGAAGTTGTCGATTTGTGAAGTCAATTCAGCTGCTTTAGCAGTATCGCCTGCTTCTTGTGCTTTTTTAAGTGCACGGAACAAGTCGTTCAATTCTTTCGCGTCAGCTTGACGTAAGAATGTGTAGATTTCTTCGATCAATGCAGGAACAGAAGTTTTTTCGTGCATAGATTGGTCAGGAAGTGGACCAAATTCTGAACGAAGTGCTGCAACCATCCAACCAGAAAGGTAAATGTAGCGACGTTCAGTCGTACCGAAGTATTTTTTGTTGGCAATCATTTTTTGTTGTGCGATGAAACCATGCCAGCAACCTAATGATTGAGTGTATTTGCTAGAGTCTGCATCATAAGCAGCCATATCACGACGCATAATTGCCGCGGTATATTTCGCAATGTCTAAACCAGTTTTGAAACGGTTTTGGATTTGCATACGCGCAGCATCTTCAGGACTGATGTCTGCCCAAGTGTTACCGAATTTCGCTTTCAATTCGCGGATTGCATCAATCGCTGTTTGGTATGTAGTCATGATATTTTCCTGTAATAATATTAGGATTTTTCTGCAACGAACCGTTCAAATCACACCCTCAGTAACTTGTTTAGATTTTCGCCGGTCCGTTGGGATAGCTAAAGATTAGTGGGCTTATGAAAATTAATCCAATAGTCTGCAAGAATCTTCAGTATTTATTTAAAAAATGAGTAGATGAAAGTCTTAGTATAATCCTGTGATTTTAAAATAAGATATTGTTTTATTTTATATTTTACTAAAATAAAACTGATCGTTTTTCACTCATACTGCTTAAAAATACTTCATTAGACTTAAGTCTGGGCTTGGCTCAAATCCACTTTTATTAAAAAATAATCATGATTTTGAATTATTTCTTAGGCTGAAGCATTTATCAAGATAGCATACTTTTCACGCAATTATTCACGCACTCACACCTGTATTTTTAAAGTTTAAAGCTTGGTTATGGAGCTGTTGATCTGCATACATGAAAATACTGAATCTTTGCTTAGCCCGTGCTTCTACTCAGTCGAATAAAATCGTTAATTATTCAGCTTAAACCTGCATAAATTCCCTAGATTTTATCTGCTTTATCATGGCTTTTTTTTCATCGGCGCTTTACACAAAGCCCGGCAGTTATGGCATAATCAGCATAATTTCTTGTATTTATTCTCGGTATTTCTTTTATGAATCTGGAGCGGGTCGATCTCAATCTATTAATTTATCTTGATGTACTTCTTCGCGAAAAAAATGTCACCCGTGCAGCCGAACAATTGGGCGTTACCCAGCCTGCCATGAGTAATATTTTACGCCGATTACGCAATTTATTTAATGATCCTCTCCTGATCCGTTCTTCTGAAGGCATGACACCAACAGAACGTGCACTTGAGTTACAGCCACGTATCCGCGATGCGCTGGCTGACTTGTCCATGATTCTGGAACCGCGTACCGAGTTCCGTCCTTATACGTCAAATCGTGTCTTCCGGATTATGACCTCGGATTATGCCGAAGCGACACTGGTTCCTCGGCTGGTCAAAGCCTTACGTTCAGAAGCACCGAACGTGGTCTTGGACTTTCTAACCCCGAGTGATGTGTCTTATCGCGACATGGAACAAGGCAAAGTTGATCTGGCGATTAACCGTTTTAATGAAATACCGCAAAGTTTTCATCAGGTTCTGGTCTGGCGTGACAGTTTTTCCTGTTTATTAAACAATAAACACCCGGCTGCAACCAACCTGAACTTAAAAAGCTATCTGGATGCACAGCATATCTGGGTCTCTAAAACCGGTATGGGTGTCGGCTTTGGGGTCAACCCGGAGAAACAGGCCGGTTTAGGCTGGATCGATCAGGCTTTGGAACGTATTGGCCAGAAACGTAAAATCTCGGTCTTTACCCGTCATTATCAAATGCCAGGCTTATTGGCCTCCAATGTCGATCTGGTGGCAACCCTGCCTTCACGGATCGCACGCCTGCAAGCCAAGAATCATAATTTAATTCTGAAAGATCCACCATTTTATATTCCCGAATTTGAACTCAAAATGGCATGGTGCCCTCTATTGCATCATCACCCTGCACATCGCTGGTTACGTCAGCTGATTTTGTATGTTGCGCGTCAAATGATTGAGGAAGAAAATCGTGAATTCCTGAGCAATAATTCTCAATTTTCACACTATTAAACTCAAATTCTTCTAAATTCTTATTTTTTAAGATTATACTTTGAAGGCTTGAGAGGTAGTTTTTACACCTCAAGCCTTTTTTTGTGTTAAAAATATCCCAAGATACTATTCATCCACAGGTGGATTTGTGAGCCTCTTACAAAATATCGTGATTATCTTAATACTCATCGCGGGGGCCGGTTTTTTATCTTTAACAGAAATCGCCCTCGCAGGTGCCCGTAAAGTCAAACTGAAAATTCTGGCTGAATCGGGTGAACATCGCGCTCAAAAAGTTTTAGATCTACAAGAAAATTCTGCTGACTTCTTTGCAGCCTCTCAAATCGGTTTAAATGCAGTCGCCATTCTTGGCGGTATTTTAGGTGAAGGAGCCTTCCGTCCTTATATTTTTAATTTTGTTTCCCGCTTTTACCAGGGTCCTTGGGCTGAAAATATTAGCTTTGCACTTTCCTTTACTGTCGTCACTTCTTTATTTATTCTATTTGCAGACTTGATGCCGAAACGTTTGGCCATGATTGCGCCAGAAAAGATTGCAGTCTCGGTCATTGAACCCATTCAGATTTTCATTAAAGTCTGTAAGCCTTTGGCCTGGCTCATTAATGTTATTGCCAACATGCTGTTCCGTCTGTTTAAAGTGAATACCATTCGTGATGATAATATTACCTTTGATGATATTTCCGCAGTGATGGATGCAGGTGCACAAGCTGGCGTACTGCAAAAACAGGAACATCATTTCATTGAAAATGTATTCGAGCTGGAAGAGCGTAATGTACCTTCGAGTATGACTACCCGTGAGAATGTGGTGTTCTTTACCTTAAATGAACCAGAAGAAAGTATTCGGCAAAAGCTGGCGGAATATCCCTATTCCAAGTTTCTGGTGTGTAGCAATGACATCGACAGTGTGATTGGCTATGTCGATGCCAAAGATATTCTGGTGCGGATTCTGAATAACCAGTCGCTGCTACAGTTAAATGAAAATACCATCCGTAATGTCCTGACCATTCCGGATACTTTAACTTTATCGGAAGTTCTGGACCGTTTTCGCTCGACCAAGGAAAAATTTGCCGTCGTCATTAATGAATATGCGCTGGTGGTTGGGGTGATTACCCTCTCCGACATTATGATTACTGTAATGGGCGACTGGGTGACACCAATTGAAGCCGATCAGCAAATTATTAAGCGTGACAATAATTCCTGGTTGATTGAAGGCAGCACGCCAATTGAAGACATGAAACATGCGCTTGAAATCGACTCAATGCCAGATGAGGAAAATTACGAAACACTGGCTGGTTTTATGATGTTCAAGCTGCGTAAAATTCCGCGTCCTGCCGATACCGTCATTCATGCCGGTTATAAATTTGAAGTCGTCGATGTCGATCATTTCAAGATTGACCAGTTGCTGGTGACTCGGATCATTGAAATCAATCCATTAATTCAGGAAGAATCAGAATAATCTGATTCTTCTTCTATTTTAAAATAAAAATCATAAGGATAGAGTGATGTCCATTTCTGCGCTATTGGCTTGTTTTAGTTTTTATTCAGGACTGTATTTAATCTATTTCTTTTTTGCTCAACAACAAAATCCGCTGTTTTTGTTTTTAGCGATCATTTTATTGATTTTTGCTTGCATCATTACCCCTTATGGTTACCAGCGTCACCGTGGCCATTATGGCCGAACCATGAGTTGGGGACAGTATTTAGCCATACCTTTGATTTTATGGGGACGACTATTTATCGTTCCTATCAGTTTTATTTTAAGTTTGTTTTATTCAAACCAGTAAATTCAATCATAAAAAAGCACCTAACGGTGCTTTTTTACATCTATTGAGGTGCTTAGATCTTTGTTAACAATGCATCTAAAACAGCTTGATAGTGAATCTGGATATCATCTTCTAGAATCTTGTAAGCATTGTCGAACTGCACCATAGGCCAGCCTTCTTTCCAGAATGGGAAAATATTATGCAGGTCATGGGTAACAATCGCGTCTTCACGCACAATTGCTTGGGCAATTTGTGACAGTACCTGTGCAGTTTCAGCACCATCAATCGCCATATAATCAATTCCGCGCGCTTTTAAAATACGGACGCGGTCTTTTTTATAACGGATTTTTTTGATTTGTGCCGTATTCAGGCCCAAAGCCAAAGATACCGCTTCGACAAATTTGTCTTCAAATGACTGATTCAATGCCACTAACGCTTCTTTATGCGCTTCCTGACGACCAGCTTTACCACCCTGACGAATCACTTCTTTCGCCTCAGTATTTAGTTCATCCTTTTTCATGCTTTGCAGGATGTCTAAAATTTCGATGTCGCTTAACGCCTCAGGAGATTGATCAGTCATAAACTGTCCTTAAAAAAATAAATCTTGAATCGGCTATTTTCGCATAATTCGTGGCTAGAAAACTAAAATCTTCGTGATTAAAGCAATGATAAGCGCTGAAAATGGATTTGTCCTGTGATTCTGCGTCAAATCGACTATAGTGCCTGTGTCTATTTCTGAATCAATCTCTGGATGATGCCCACTACCCAAGTGACTTTGTTGCTGCAGCAACTTCAACAACAGTATCCGACTGCATTTAAAGGCAATTACCTGTTCTATAGCCAGATCAAAATCCGTGGGATCTGGGATAAAGCCAAGCTTTTGATTCCCTGGGTCTTGGCGGCCATGATTTTTATTCCCGTCAGTTTGATGTTCGGTGACGTCATAAAGCAATCTTTTGTGCAAGTGAGCGAATTTCAGGCGCAAAGTTATGCCATTTTGGCGATACTGTTGTTCCTGATGTTGAGTCTCACCTTAATTCTGCAACAGGTTCAGCATTCTTCTTATTCGCTATATCAGTTATTACGCCATACCCCAATCAAGATGGCTGTGGTGATTATACTACAAACCTTAAATCTGTTTTTTGTACAAAGTAGCCTGCTGATGTGGAGTTTATTCTTTTTTGGAGTCAGCTTTGGCTTTATCCGTTTTTATCGGGAAAACTTGTTCCGGGAAAACAGCCAAAATACTGAACATTATCAGTTGCAACAATTACGTAGAATCTGCTTCTGGGCTTATAAACAGACCTGTATGCTTCGACTAAAATTACGTTTTTGTTCAAACAATCATCCTCAGCATGCCGAACTAAAACAGCAATTAAATCACTATGCCGAGTTATATATCCAACTGCTGAAACATGAGCATCAATACTGTAAAACCATCAAGCATCTGGATGTCGACAGTTATTTGGACGAGAACTCATAGTGCTCTATTATTTTGATTAGCCATCTTGAATATTTCTAATAAGGGGCCTTAAAAACAGATTGATCTGCTAATTTTTTAGAGAGAAGCCACGGAATTGCTTGAAAAGAAAGCAATCATTTAGAAATGTGCTTGCCAAGCTTTATTTCGTCCTCTATTATTGCGCACATGCCCGAGTGGTGAAATCGGTAGACACAGGGGATTTAAAATCCCCCGCCCACAAAGCGTGCCAGTTCGAGTCTGGCCTCGGGCACCATTTTAATCTTTATTAAAATGGTGCAATAGAAAACCCAGCATTAGGCTGGTTTTTTTGTGCCTGAATTTTATTCTTTTAGCGCGAAATCCTCATGTCAGAATTAAAATACTTCGATCTCGCCACATTACAATTACGCCATCCAGACGCTTTTTTCCTGAAGCTGCGTTATAGCCGCTTCAAATTTAATGCCCTGCAAAATCTCCAGTTTGTGATCGCGATTAATTTACTGTCTCTTTTAATCTGCGTGGCCTGTAGCATCCGCTCAGTACTTCTGGAATATTATTTTTTCCAGAATGCCACGATCGCCTTTAATGTCACCTTGATCATGTTAATGGCCCTACTTTATCCCTATATCTGGTATGCACAATATCAGGCACAATTCAGCTCCAAAGCCTATAGTCAGCGTTTGCAGAACTGTCTGTATCTGCAAATTCCGATTTTTCTGGTTTTATTGCTGAATCTGTATGTAATTCATTCAGATATGCTGGTGATCATCAGCATGATCATTTTAGCGCTTTCCTCTTTTGGCGCTGTCACCTTAGAACCTTTATTTAAAAGTTCTTGTAGTGCAATTGATCAGATCAAACTGCAAAAACTGCGGCAGCTGGCCTTTTGGGCCTACCAACAGTCCAGATCCAAAACACCGCAACCGATTCAGGACCAGTCAAATCTGCAAGCTTATTACCAGAATCTTTATCAGCAATGCATGCATGAAGAGCAAAAATTACTCAGCTCGATTCGCTTTAAAAGTTTTAAAGACTATTTCTACAAATAATAAAAAACCCTGCAGTAGCAGGGTTTTATCGATCACCATTCACGATTGGTAATCAGCTCTTCCATTTCAATCTCGAACAACCCGTGCTCTTGCACCACCATCATCATGGCTTCGGCAATATAATCTGCAGCGGTATCATCCAGAGATGAATCCAGATCTTCAAACTGCGGTTTCATGGCATTAATATCAGCAACGGTCAGATGGGCAAGCTGGTAAATTTCTTGATCTGACAAAGCTGATTTAGCGACTTTTTGGGCAAAATGTTCGATGTGCTGTTTGATTTCAGCAACCAGAATATCGGGATAATACGCATCATCGAACATGGGGAGAAGTAAATCTGCAAACATTACAGGCACTCTAAAAGATGACAATTTAATCTAAGCGTGCCTATATAGCACATTGTTGCCTGAAAGCCAAACAACATTGCCAGATGCTTACTCTCCCGCCATCAATGTCTACGCCATCTGCATGGCTTGCCAGACTCTAATCGCATCCGCTGTCGCTTTCACATCATGTGCCCGTACCATACAGGCGCCCTGCTGAATACTGAGCAAATGTGCTGTTGCCGAACCCACCGCACGCGCCTGTGGTTCTGCGCCATCTAAGACAGCCCCAATAAAGCGTTTACGTGATAAGGCAGATAAAATCGGATAACCCATTTCTGTCAATTTATAAAATTCTTGAAGCAGCTTGAGATTTTGCTGAGCATTCTTGGCAAAACCAAACCCCGGATCAATCATGATATTTTCGGCTTTTACTCCTACATCCAAGGCATCCTGAACACGTTGAGATAGTTCGCCAATCACCTCGGTAGTGACATCCTCATATTGATCCAGATTGTTCATGGTGGTCGGCTCACCACGCATATGCATAATGATTACCGGAATATTTAATTCAGCGGCCGTTACTAAGGCATTGGGGCGGGTCAACGCACGGACGTCATTCCAGATATGCGCTCCGGCCTGAACCGCTGCACGAATCACTTCTGGTTGTGAAGTATCAATCGAGAGAACAACATCATGTTTTGCCAAGGCTTCAACCACAGGCACCACGCGGCGGATCTCTTCCTCTACGTCTACCACAGCGGCACCCGGACGGGTCGATTCCCCGCCGATATCAATTACGGTCGCACCTTCAGCCATCATCTCCAGCGCACGTGCAACTGCATCTTCTTTTTGATTATGCCGACCACCATCACTAAATGAGTCGGGGGTGACATTGAGAATTCCCATCACATGCGGCTGAGATAAGTCCAGTTTTAACTCACCAAATGTCCATACATGTGGTCGTAAAGGCATCAGCTGCATGTTTCCATTCTCGTTCACAATAATTCGAATATTGTCTTATGGATAGAGCAATAAAGCAAAGCTCGATAAGACATTTGCCCATTAGTTTTGAGTTAAATATAGCATTCAGAAAATTATCATAAAAATGACTGACATAAAAAAACCACCCGAAGGTGATTTTTTATTTAACTTAGTTGGCTGGCAATGGCGGTGGCGTTAACGGGCCATCATCTGGGGTTACATCAATCACAGGATTTTCTGCAACATAGACTTTTGGCGGTTGAGGCTCACGACCTTCCATAATGTCACGGATTTGATCACGATCAATAGTTTCCCATTCCATCAAGGCTTTGACCATCGCATGGGCAACATCTTTTTTACTTTCCAAGATATCGCGTGCGACTTTATATTGCTCATCCAGAATACGACGGATTTCACGATCGACTTCTAACTGGGTCGTTTCAGAAATACTGCGACTGCCAATACTACCCATAAACGATTGCTGTGCATCTTCTTCATAGACCATGACGCCCATTTTGTCAGACATACCGTATTTGGTCACCATCGCACGTGCCATTTTAGTTGCACGTTCGAAGTCGTTTGAAGCACCTGTCGACATTTGGTTAATGAAGACTTCTTCTGCAATGCGACCACCAAACAAAATAGAAAGTTCATTCAACATTTTGTCTTTATAATGGCTGGTTTGGTCAAATTCAGGTAGCTGCCAGGTCACGCCCAATGCCCAGCCACGCGGCATAATGGTGACTTTATGCACAGGGTCTGTACCCGGCAAACTTTCAGCAACAATCGCATGACCTGCTTCATGATAAGCCGTCGCACGACGCTCTTCATCACGCAGCACCATCGACTTACGCTCAGGCCCCATATACAGTTTGTCTTTTGCATCTTCGAAGTCATGCATATCGACAGTATTCTTGTTACGGCGTGCAGCAAATAAAGCAGCTTCATTCACTAGGTTGGCCAATTGCGCACCCGAGAAGCCCGGTGTACCACGTGCAAGTACTTTAACGTCGACCCCTGTGACTGAAGGCAGTTTTTTCAAATGCACATTCAGGATTTGTTCACGACCTTTGATGTCTGGCAAACCAACCACAACTTGACGGTCAAAACGGCCTGGACGAAGTAATGCTTTATCCAGTACATCTGCACGGTTGGTTGCAGCAATCACGATAATACCTTCATTGCCTTCAAAGCCGTCCATTTCCACCAGCATCTGGTTCAGCGTCTGCTCACGTTCATCGTGACCACCGCCTGTACCTGAACCACGGTGACGACCGACTGCATCAATCTCATCAATAAAGATGATACATGGTGCATGACGTTTTGCCTGTTCGAACATGTCACGCACACGCGATGCACCAACACCCACAAACATTTCCACGAAGTCAGAACCTGAAATACTAAAGAATGGCACTTTAGCTTCACCGGCAATGGCTTTGGCAAGCAAGGTTTTACCTGTACCTGGAGGACCGACCATCAAAACACCACGTGGAATACTTGCACCGAGACGTTTAAATTTCGTTGGGTCTTTCAGGAAGTCGACAATTTCAACCACTTCTTGCTTGGCTTCATCACAACCGGCAACATCGACGAAAGTGACTTTAATCTGGTCTTCAGACAACATTTTGGCTTTAGACTTACCAAAACTCATTGGGCCGTTTTTACCACCTGCACCGCCACCCATGTTGCGCATAAAGAACATGAATAACAAAATGATTAAAAGCACAGGGAAACTTGCAATAAGCAACTGCATGAGCAAGCCTTGACGTTGTGGTGCTTCACCTTCGACCACAACATTATTTTTAATGAGGCTTGGCATCAGCTCAGGATCCTGAACTGCCGGACGAATACTTTCAAACTCTGAACCGTTTGATTTTTCGCCACGAATTCTTTCGCCGTCAATAACAACTTGTTTAATTTGGCCAGCATTGACCGCGGCAACAAACTCTGAGTAGTTCATTGTAGTCGGTTGATTGCGGTCACTGACGTTGCTGAAGATTAACACCAGCACACCCAGTATTACGAGCCACAATACGGCATTCTTAAAAAGATCGCTCAAAGCTTTATTCCCATTCCAATCTAATTTGATCATGCCCTGTTCAGGGTGACCTTAATACTTAAGCTGTAAATTAACTTACAATTATCTGAAAACGTACAAAATGCACAATTTTTAACGACTTGGCAAGTAGACTTATTTTAAAGCCTTCTTGCGTCCCTGCCCGATCAGGAAAACTTCTTTAGAGCGAGCACGTGATGCCAAGGGTTTAGATGTTTTCAGAATATCAAAACTATCAACCACTTGCTTACGGAATTCATCAAAACCTGAGCCTTGGAAAACTTTTACCACAAATTGACCTTTGGGGCCTAGCACCTTATTGGCAAAATCCAGTGCAAGTTCACACAAGTAAATCTGACGCGGTTGATCTACAGCCTTATTACCTGATGTATTGGGGGCCATATCTGAAATTACAACGTCTACAGTACGACCATCTAAAATTTCTAGCAGTTTTTGGAAAACTTCTTCTTCACGGAAGTCACCTTGCAGAAAAGTGACATCTGGTAAAGCATCCATTGGTAAAATATCAGATGCAATCAATAAACCCTTATCGCCAACAAGTTTACCGGCAATCTGTGACCAGCTGCCTGGCGCTGCGCCCAGGTCGACCACAGTCATACCAGGTTTAATGATTTTATACTTTTCTTGCATTTCTAAGAGCTTATATGCTGCACGCGCACGATAGCCTTCCTTTTGTGCCTTTTTTACATAAGGATCGTCTAAATGCTCTCTCATCCAATCACGACTACTTTTAGATAACTTTTGGTTGGTAATGCGTGTAGCCATAACTCTCTAAATAAAAAAATGTCTTATTATTAATTGTACGTGAAAAAGACTTATTTTGCAGTATACATGTGTATCTAAATCTAAGGCTTTTGCTCTCTCCGTGGACAGATTGAATATGATTATTTCCTGATAATTTACAGCGTTTATTTTTTGCTTTTGCTATACTAAGCCGTTTTAAAATTCAGGTTATCTCTCATGGCGGCTTTATCTATTCAGGAACGTAAGCGTTTACGTCAAATCGGACATACACTTAACCCAGTCGTGATGCTAGGTGACAAAGGTCTGACGGAAAATGTCATTGAAGAATTAGCGCGTGCTTTAAACGATCACGAACTGATTAAAGTTAAAATTGTCGCTGAAGATCGTGAAGCGCGTGCAGCGCTGATTGCTGAAATTTCAGAAGCGACTGGTGCTGAAGTGGTTCAAACTATTGGTAAAATTGCACTTCTTTATAAGAAAGCGGCAAAACAGAACCAAAAATTGTCCAATCTTGTTCGTTTCGCTCATTTGTCTAACTAAGTACAGGACTTATGGCAAGTTACGAACTTAGCGCATTTGATCGCCGTTTTCAGGCCATCTCTCTGGTTGCTGCCATTGAACAGCAAGGTCCATGTAGTTTAAATGTGGGCTTCTGGATCCGCGATCCCAATCATTACATCCTGTGGCCAGACATGGTAGCTGCACATCCCCGTCAGGATTTCTTGTGGGAACAGACCTGCTTTGAAATTTTTATTGGGGTTCAGGGTGAAGATTTTTATCGTGAGATTAATCTCTCCCCTTCTCAGGCTTGGCAGGCTTATCAATTTGAAGAATACCGCTATCCTGAAGATATGCCACCACAAGCTGCAGATGATATTGAACTGAATCAGCTCAAACGTACCCATTATGGTCTCAATGTCAGTGTGGATCTGACCGATTTTATGGCAACACATAAACTCAAATGGGAAAACTTATTCCTGGGTTTATCTGCTGTTTTAAAAACCTCGCAAGGTGACCAGTACTACGCAATGCAGCATAGTAGTCCTCAGGCAGATTTTCATAATAAACGTGACTGGTTGCATGTGTTTTAAATCAATCAAACCTGTATATCCTCTGTCTGAATCTGTAATAGGCTGATAAAACGTGAGACTTGAAGTCTCACGTTTTTGTTTGTCTCTAGACAAAGTAGTTAGCTGTGTATGGTTATTTTGCATTTTCTTGTTTTTGAACATCTTAGAGTAGCATTTTAATGAGGTAACTGATGCTGGCTCCGAATGGCTTTCACTGCAGCATAAAGAATAAAAGTAAAAGTGAGTACCATGAGCAGAACAGTCCCCAAAACCAGCCCCAGTACGCCCAAACATAACACAATCACACCCAGATAAAGTATGCGCCCCAAGCCGCTTTCCAGATTAAGCAGCATAATCAATATCAATAAAACAAGCACACCTACCAAATAATGCCGTGGCATCGTAACCCCTTCTGATTATTATTGTGAGTCCGTTTTGCTACATAAAGACAAAGGAGAACATGTGATTGTTCTCCTTTTAAAGAGCAGCCTTTCAACGCAGCTTAACTTTTCAGCTCAGGCTTTTTGTCTGAACTTTCTGCTTTCACTACCGGCTTGACTTTTTTCAGCACTTCAATGGTGCTGTCTTTAGAACGTTTTAAGGTATCGGTCAAATGCTCTTTATGTTTGGTCGAAATCTGACTGACATCCTCTTTCAGTTCCTTGCCCAGACTGGACAAGTCTTCGATCACTGCATTGAATTCTGTTTTGATAAAGCTCTTCAATTCAGTTAATTCTTTTTGTGAACCGAAGATCTGCTCCTTTAAAGTGTCAATTCGCTGCAACACCTCCTGCTTAAATTGGCGCAATTGTTCCTGTACGGTATCGGTCAATTGCTTGGCTTCAACTTCAAGCTTTTCTTTACTTTCTTCGATGCTTTCAAGTGCTTGATCTTTCGCCTCTACTGCTACTTTTTCAAGCTTCTCGGCAGTTTCTGCCACGACGCTCGGGCTGGCTTTTTGGGATTGGGTAGATTTTGATGCTGTAGTCATTTGTCTTGTTCCTATTTTTATATTGACTGAGCTATAGTAGTAGACTTGATAAAATTTAAGATTTGATTTGTCTGACAATTATTAATTGCTTACATTTTTTCATCCTGTTTACAAAACAGACTTCCATTCAAAAAGCAAGGCATTTATCTTATACTTTCGCTGCAAAGCCATTGGACTTCAAGCATCATTCTGCGTATAATGCCGTGTTAAGTTCAAGCGAGCAGACATAGGAGGGTAGGTTTAAAAATTAGCCTTCCTTTTTTTTCGTCTTCTCGCTTTTTTACAGCCTAAATTTCAGGAGCTTTGGTTTGAGCACCCCAGCAATTTTAGCCCTTGCCGACGGAACTATCTTTAAAGGTACTTCGATTGGCGCATCGGGTAGTACGACTGGTGAAGTCGTTTTCAACACTGCCATGACTGGCTATCAAGAAATTTTGACTGACCCGAGTTATGCACAGCAACTTGTGACACTGACTTACCCGCATATCGGTAACACAGGCTGCAATGAAGAAGACGCTGAATCAGGTCGTATTCATAAAGTTTGGGCCAACGGATTGATCATTCGTGACCTGCCTTTATTGCACAGTAACTTCCGTTCAACCCAATCATTAGCTGAATATTTGGTACAACACAATGTTGTGGCAATTGCGGATATCGACACGCGTAAATTGACACGTATCCTACGTGACAAAGGTGCGCAAAATGGCTGTATCCTTGCTGGCGAAAATATCACTGAAGCAGAAGCGCTTGAAAAAGCACGTGCCTTTAGCGGTTTAAACGGTTTAGACCTGGCAAAAGAATGTTGCGATCCTGAGGGCTTTGAGTGGACTGAAGGCTCTTGGGCATTAGGCAAAGGTTTCTCTCAACCTGAACTTAAATTCCATGTTGTTGCATACGATTACGGTGTCAAAACCAACATCTTACGTATGCTCGCAGACCGCGGTTGTAAACTGACTGTGGTGCCTGCGCAAACTCCTGCTGCTGACGTACTTGCTCTGAATCCAGATGGCGTGTTCCTGTCGAACGGCCCTGGCGATCCAGCTGCATGTGACTACGCAATTGAAGCTGTAAAAACAATTGTAGAAACCACTGAAATTCCAGTATTTGGTATCTGTCTGGGTCACCAGATCCTTGCACTTGCAAGTGGCGCCAAAACACTAAAAATGCCTCACGGTCACCACGGTGCCAACCATCCTGTGCAAAACCTTGAAAATGGTACAGTGATGATTACTTCTCAAAACCACGGCTTCGCAGTTGATGAAAGCAACCTGCCGGATGTATTGCGTGTAACGCATCGCTCACTGTTTGATGGTACTAACCAAGGTATTCATCGCACAGACAAGCCTGCGTTCAGCTTCCAGGGTCACCCTGAAGCAAGCCCTGGTCCACATGA
Organism: Acinetobacter sp. YH12106; assembly: GCF_013418995.1. NCBI lineage: Bacteria > Pseudomonadati > Pseudomonadota > Gammaproteobacteria > Moraxellales > Moraxellaceae > Acinetobacter > Acinetobacter sp. YH12106. The sequence continues at coordinate 27,663 of NZ_VPAV01000007.1, read as the reverse complement.
CTGCGCACCATTGTTCGATCATTTCATCGAACTTATCGAAGCATCTAAGAAGTAATTAAGGAAGCATCATGGCTAAACGTACTGACATTAAAAGCATCTTAATTATTGGTGCGGGTCCGATTGTCATCGGTCAGGCATGTGAGTTTGACTACTCAGGTGCTCAAGCATGTAAAGCCCTTCGTGAAGAAGGCTACCGCGTTATTTTGGTCAACTCGAATCCGGCGACCATCATGACCGATCCTGCAATGGCAGACGCAACGTATATCGAACCGATTACCTGGCAAACTGTTGCACAAATTATTGAGAAAGAACGCCCAGACGCAGTTCTTCCCACCATGGGCGGTCAAACTGCATTGAACTGTGCCCTTGCCCTTGATGAGCACGGCATTCTAGAAAAATACAATGTTGAATTGATCGGCGCGACCAAAGAAGCGATTGAAAAAGCTGAAGACCGCAAACTCTTCGACCAGGCAATGCGTAAAATTGGTCTTGAATGTCCAAAAGCAGATATTGCCGAGTCAATGGAAGAAGCTTTAACTATTCAAGCACGCTTCGGCTTCCCTGTGATTATCCGTCCATCATTCACGATGGGTGGTTCAGGCGGCGGTATCGCATATAACCGTGAAGAGTTCATTGAAATCTGTGAACGCGGTTTCGATCTTTCTCCGACCAAACAGTTATTGATTGATGAATCTTTAATTGGCTGGAAAGAATACGAGATGGAAGTTGTTCGTGACAAAAACGACAACTGTATCATCGTCTGTACCATTGAAAACTTTGATCCAATGGGCGTGCACACCGGTGACTCCATCACTGTTGCACCTGCACAAACGCTGACAGATAAAGAATTCCAGTTACTTCGTAATGCATCTTTAGCCGTACTTCGTGAAATTGGCGTAGAAACAGGCGGTTCAAACGTTCAGTTCGGTATCAACCCGAAAGACGGTCGTATCGTTGTGATCGAGATGAACCCACGTGTTTCTCGTTCTTCTGCCCTTGCATCTAAAGCAACGGGTTTCCCGATTGCGAAAATCGCGGCGAAACTGGCTGTAGGTTATACCCTTGATGAGTTGAAAAATGACATCACGGGCGGTACAACACCGGCTTCATTCGAACCTGCGATTGACTACGTTGTAACGAAAATTCCTCGCTTCAACTTCGAGAAATTCCCGCAAGCAGATGCAACTTTGACGACTCAGATGAAATCTGTCGGTGAAGTCATGGCCATTGGCCGTAACTTCCAGGAGTCTATGCAAAAAGCGCTTCGTGGTCTTGAAGTCGGTGCTTCTGGCTTCGATGAAAAAATCGAAATCGGTGCTGAAGGTGCGAAAGATAAAATTCTTCAAGAACTTAAAGTGCCAGGTCCTGAGCGCATCTGGTTCATTGGTGATGCATTCCGTCACGGCTTTACACTTGATGAAGTATTTGCTGCAACCAATATCGACCCTTGGTTCCTGATTCAAATCGAAGACATCATTAAAACTGAAGAACAGATTAAATCTTTAGGTTTTGGTGATTTGAACGCGGACAACATCCGCAGCTTCAAACGTAAAGGTTTATCGGATCTTCGTATTGCAGACTTGATGGGCATTTCACAAAAACAATTCCGTAAACACCGTTGGAACCTGGGCGTAACCCCTGTTTACAAACGTGTCGATACATGTGCTGCAGAATTCGAATCTGATACAGCATACATGTACTCAACTTACGATGAAGAATGTGAAGCAAATCCATCAACGCGTGACAAGATCATGGTGATTGGTGGCGGACCTAACCGTATTGGTCAAGGCATCGAGTTCGATTACTGCTGTGTACACGCAGCGCTTGCAATGCGTGAAGATGGTTATGAAACCATCATGGTCAACTGTAACCCTGAAACGGTTTCTACAGATTACGACACATCAGACCGTTTGTACTTCGAACCAATCACATTGGAAGATGTGCTTGAAATCGTACGTATCGAGAAGCCTAAAGGCATTATCGTGCAGTACGGTGGTCAAACACCTTTGAAATTGGCTCGTGCTTTGGAAGAAGCCGGTGCGCCAATTATCGGTACATCTCCAGACGCGATTGACCGTGCAGAAGACCGTGAACGCTTCCAGCAAATGATTCAGCGTCTGCAACTTCGTCAACCGAACAACAGCATTGTAAAATCTGCTGAAGAAGGTATGGCTGAAGCAGCGAAAGTTGGCTATCCACTCGTTGTACGTCCATCATACGTTCTTGGCGGTCGTGCCATGGAAATCGTCTATAACGATGACGAATTGAAACGCTACTTACGTGATGCAGTTCAAGCATCAAACGAAGCACCGGTTCTTCTTGACCGCTTCCTTGATGACGCGATCGAAGTTGACGTGGACTGTGTATCTGACGGCAAAGACGTTGTGATTGGCGGTATCATGCAGCACATTGAACAAGCGGGTATCCACTCTGGTGACTCAGCATGTTCGATTCCTCCTTACTCGCTTTCTCAAGAAGTACAGGACGAAATGCGCCGTCAAACTGTTGCAATGGCAAAAGAACTGGGTGTAATCGGTTTGATGAACGTTCAGTTTGCAGTAAAAGGCACTGACGTTTACATTCTGGAAGTGAACCCACGTGCATCACGTACTGTACCGTTCGTTTCTAAATGTATCGGTGAGTCTTTAGCAAAAGTTGCTGCACGTTGTATGGCAGGTCAATCTCTAGAATCTCAAGGATTCACTAAAGAGATTATTCCTCAGCACTTCTCTGTAAAAGAAGCGGTGTTCCCATTCAACAAATTCCCGGGTGTTGACCCAATCCTTGGCCCTGAGATGAAATCGACTGGCGAAGTCATGGGTGTTGGTAAATCATTTGGTGAAGCGTTCTATAAAGCTGTATTAGGCTCGAACGATCGCTTACCAGGTAAACCAACTGAAGGCGAAGTAAAACATGCATTCCTGTCTGTTCGTGATTCAGATAAGCCGCATGTCGCGCGTATCGCTCAGCAACTGGTAGACTATGGCTTCAAGTTGCTTGCAACGGGTGGCACATACAGCGTGATTACTGAAGCGGGTATTGCATGTGAACGTGTGAATAAAGTAACTGAAGGCCGTCCTAATATTGTGGACCGCTTGAAAAATGGCGAAATTCACCTCATTATCAATACATCTGAAGGTAAACAGGCTCAGCAGGATTCGTTCTCGATCCGTCGCTCTGCGCTACAAGGTAAAGTGTATTACACGACCACCTTGAACGGTGCTGATGCTGTATGCCAAGCTTTAGCAATCAAATTGCCAATGGATGTATATCGCTTGCAAGACCTAACTAAAGGTTAATTAAGTTTCCAAGAAGTCCCGCTACCTTCTTGGTGGCGGGCTTTTTTTTATTTATAGATTTTATATCTTTCAACTGACTTTTGAGGGACAACATGCAACGTTATCCTATGACTCCTGAAGGCAAAATTGCCTTAGAGAAAGAATTACATCAACTGAAAACCGTTGACCGTCCTCGTATCACGGCTTCGATTGCGGAAGCACGTGAACACGGCGACTTAAAAGAAAATGCAGAATATCACGCAGCGCGTGAACAGCAAGGCTTCTGTGAAGGCCGTATTCAGGACATCGAAGGGAAACTGGGCGCTTGCCAGGTCATTGATGTGAAAGAACTTGAGCAATCAGGTCGTGTGGTTTTTGGTGTGACAGTGACAATTGAAAACCTGGATACTGAAGAGCAAAAAACTTACAAGATTGTAGGCGATGACGAAGCAGACTTTAAGATCAACAAGATCTCTGTGAACTCACCAATTGCACGTGGTCTTTTAGGTAAAAACGAAGGCGATGATGTGAAAATTACGACACCAAATGGTGAAGTTGAATACGAAATTGTGAAAGTTGAATATATCTAAGCTTTAGATATTTACAACAATTAAAGCCCCTCAATTGAGGGGTTTTTTATTGCAAAACTATTGATTTAGCTTTAATTTATGAGCAAATAATAAAATAGATAACAAAAAATGGATGATCGCTTCATACACGCTTTTTACTATGCACTTGGCGGTTTGATCCTTGGTGTTGCCATCGCGATCAACTGGTCATACTTCATCGACATGCATACCAGTTCTGTCCTGATTATTTCAACCGCGATACTCAGCTGCGCAATTCTGGGCTTTCATTTTCCCAATTGTATTGCTCGTATTTTTAGTATCTTTTGGAATTTGTTCAGATAAAATTTTTCATAATTTAAATTATATTCTTCACCCCCTTGTACACTCAGCATATATTCTGAGGATGTTATTCCATAGGGACACAAAGCCATCATTACAAATCAAAATTCACAATAAAATTGCCTTTCCTTTTAGGAAATGAAGAACACTACTCGACAAAGGAGAGGCCTTGTTTAAGAATCTCCCCAAAATCCCACTTTTTCAAAGAGGGACTTTTGTTTGCTATAATCCCCCAACCTTCAAAACGCCATATACGCATGTCTGAAAAGTTAATTAATTCCCCTGTCAAACACTGGTGTGAGTTCGAATTCATCTCAAAAACGGTGAAGAATCCAAATATTCATATTAAGGGGAATTATTCTTACTATTCCGCTTATTGGGATCAAGGGTTTGAGCGTTGTGTTGTGCGTTATCTACATGACAAGTCCTCTACTCCAGATAAACCCATTGATCAGCTCTATATCGGCAATTTTGTCTGTTTTGGCGCAGAATGCGTGATTATGATGGGTGGTAATCAATTACACCGTACAGACTGGATTTCAGCCTTTCCCTTCGATACACGCAGCTTTGTGCCTGCTGGCGACACAGTCATTGGCGATGGTTGCTGGATTGGCTCACGTGCCATGATTATGCAAGGTGTAACGCTTGGCGAAGGTGCTGTGGTGGCAACAGGTGCCGTGGTCACCAAAGACGTTCCATCATACGCAGTGGTCGGTGGCGTGCCTGCCAAAATTATTAAATATCGTTTTCCTAAAGCAGATATAGAAAAACTGCTTTCTCTTAAACTCTATGACTTAGATGAAAAGCAGTTTTTAAAAATGCGTGAGCAGTTGCAAACAGATGATGTTAGATCACTGCTACATGCCTTTACTGCGCTTGAATAAAAGGGATTAACACCAAACTCCGCTGTTTATATTCGTCGATTTTATTATTTTTAAGCCAGTTTATATTCAAATAACTTAAACGCCATTCATAATAAGCCAATCCTACATCTCTATAGCTGATCTTAAGTACGGTCTCCTTCTGATCATCACAATAATTATTCTTTTTATCTTTCATATCTTTGTAGCAGGAAAGTCGATTCTGGTATTCGTAAAAAGGTAAATGCTCGAAGACCAGTTTTGTCTTTCCTTTTGGAAGTAATTGAATAAACTGTGCATTCTGTTCACCTGCATCATTTGAAACCCAGCCATGAATTAAGGCAATAGCATAACTATGCCGATTGAGTGGGTATAAGGCAGGATATATAAATTCTATACCACTCTTATCCTCTTTAAGCGCATAAACCTGTTGATACGTGGTTAGATCCCAATAATCAATGATTTGATATTTTCCAAGATTTTTTGAAAGCTGAATAATTTGTAAATTTTCATCAATTAAATAATATTTTTCAGCTTCAGCAATTTTAACTACCCAAAGTTTTGCATCACGCTCATCACAACTAAATTTTACTTTTTGACAAATTGATCTTATTTCTGCTTTGGAAATATTTTTTTCTTTAAAAGGAAATGACTTAATTGAATCTGCAGCAAAAACAGGCAAAGCCATAAATAAAATTAAAGTTGATAGCATTAAATTTTTAATCATCATACATATTCTTGTTATTTGTTTTATTTTAACTATTGTAGTGCTTTTCAGATTTTCCACCAACATCATCACCAAATATCAGACATAAAAAAACCCACTCAATCGGAGTGGGTTTTTTCAGAATATGGTGGCTATGACGAGACTTGAACTTGTGACCCCCGCATTATGAGTGCGGTGCTCTAACCAACTGAGCTACATAGCCTTAAACTGTGCGCGCATTATGAGATTTTCTTTAAAGAGCGTCAACCCCATAATGCACTGTTTGATCAAAATTTGTTGAAGTGAGCCGATAAGCCGGGTTCTGTCGTGAACGATCATTCCTCTAGGCGCACAATCACTCATGCGCTCAAGCGACCTACCCGAATCCAGCATGGGCCATGCCTAATGGATTCCTATTTGGTCTTGCTTCCGGTGGGGTTTACCTCGCCATGAACTGTTACCAGCCATACGGTGCGCTCTTACCGCACCCTTTCACCCTTACCTCCGATTCCGATTGCTCGAAAACATACTGAAGGCGGTCTTCTCTCTGCTGCACTTGCCGTCGGTTTACACCGCCCAGGCGTTACCTGGCACCTTGCCCTATGAAGCCCGGACTTTCCTCCCCTGCTTCAATCACGGAGATCTCCACAGCAGCGATCGTCTGGCTCACTTCGAGCGGCATAGTACCAAATATCGAGACTAATTGCTTGATGTTTTTTGAGCAGTCAGTTTTTCATACTTGGCTTGCAGCTGCTCCTGCGTTTCCGCATGGTTCGGATCCAGTGGAATACAATCCACCGGACAGAACAGCTGACATTGCGGTTGATCATGATGTCCGACGCACTCTGTACATAAATCTGGATGAATCTCATAAATGAGTTCACCCATATAAATGGCCTCATTCGGGCATACAGGTTCACAGACATCACAATTAATACATTCATCGGTGATATATAAAGACACGCTACCAACCTTGTTGAAGTTTACGCCCGAAGGCAGCAACCACGTTTGGTGGTACAAACTTGGTCACATCACCTCTTAATCGAGCAATTTCACGCACCAAAGTGGATGAAATAAAAGAATATTGCTCTGAAGGAGTTAAAAATACCGCTTCAAAGTGGGAGTCAAGCTGACGGTTCATATTGGCCAGCTGAAATTCATACTCAAAATCGGACACTGCACGCAAACCACGCAGTACAGCCGTCGCTTTTTGCTCACGAAAGAAATTGACCAGCAAACCATCAAAACCTACAAATTCAACATTGTCCAAATGACTCAATGACTCTTTTGCCAGGGCAACACGCTCTTCCAGACTAAATACCGGATTTTTATGATGACCGATGGCAATCGCCACAACGACCTCATCAAACATTCGCGCTGCGCGGGTTACCAAATCAATATGTCCATTGGTAATTGGATCAAAAGTCCCCGGATAAATCACACGAGTTTTAGACATCCATTTGTACTCTGTTTGTTATGTAGAATCTTATTTTAGCAAAAACTTGTTTTTTTGGTGAATAATCCTCATTAATTTAAAAAACTTCACCTTATTTCTAGTTGCGGTACAATAGCAGCACGTTTGGAAGTATCAGATTATGGCGAAAGCATCTATTGTAGTAAAAAAAAATAATGGCGGTACCATTGCACTGAATAAACGTGCCCGCCACGATTATTTTATTGAAGAGAAATTTGAAGCGGGGCTGTCATTAAAGGGCTGGGAAGTCAAATCAATGCGTGCCGGTCGTATGACCATTGTAGAAAGCTATATTACCTTTAAAAATGGTGAAGCTTTCCTGTTTGGTGCGCAAGTTCAGCCTTTGCTGAGTGCTTCAACACACGTGGTGCCTGAAGCGACCCGTACCCGAAAACTGTTGTTGAATCGCCGTGAAATTGAAAAGCTGATGGGCGCGATTAACCAGAAAGGTTATTCCTGCGTGCCACTGGCCTGTTACTGGAAAGGCCCACATGCCAAGCTGGAAATTGCACTGGTCAAAGGTAAGCAGCTCCATGACAAACGTGCCACTGAAAAAGACCGTGACTGGCAACGTGATAAAGCGCGAATTTTCCATAAATAATGGATCAATACTTGAATATAAAAACCTCCAGCATGTGGAGGTTTTTTTATCACTGACTAAGCTGGATGATTTAAGCGCGCCAGTGTCAAAGCAATATATTCGCCAAACCAGAGCGCGGTTTTTAAATCCCCTTCAGGTGGGGTGACTTCTACCGGTGCATTGTCCGACTGGGTCATCAGCCCCAAAAAGCTCGACATACGATTCAGATCAGTCACGGCACGACCTGTCGGCATCAAGGGCAAACCGCTCCACAACATACCATGCTGCATCGCAAACAGGTTGATTTGCTGCAACACTGCCAGTTTGTCGCCACTAAGTCCGCCACCATTGGTAAAAGCTGCTGCCAGTTTGCCCTGCCAGCTACGCGCCAGCCAGCGCTTGGATGACTGCTCCATAAACAGCTTCATGGCAGAGGTCAGGCTTCCCATATAGGTCGGACAACCAAAGACAATCGCATCTGCGGCATCTAGCACATCCCAATCAATATGTTCGACATTCATCATATGCACCTGAACACCGGTTTCCCGTGCACCATCGGCAATAAAATTTGCCACTTTAGCCGTGTGTCCATAAGGACTGTGATAAACAATCGCAACAGATTTGGAAGATAGGGACATAATGCTCAAAAGCCAAAAAATTCAGTTAAGTTTAACATTTTCATGCCATAAACACGAATGTCGCCATACGACCCGTTTTAGGCTCACGGCGATAAGAAAAATATTCATCCGCCTGACGATAAGAACACTGATCCCCGCCCAATACGGTATGTATCCCATGTTGTCGCAAGATATAACGCGCAATCGCATACAGGTCGGCATAATATTTACCCGCCTGCTCGCCCACCTGAAATGCACTGTCCAGTTCAGGATATTTACTGCAAAAAGCCACTTTCACCTCAGTGCCAATTTCAAAACAGGGCTGACTGATGGCTGCACCAAGCCAGGCCCAGGTCGGCGGAGTCTGCATGGCCGCAATGGTATTTTCGATAATACCACCGGCCAGACCACGCCAACCGGCATGCAAATTGGCAACTTCCGTACCATCGGCATTACCTAACACCACCGGCAAACAGTCTGCGGTCATCATCATCAGGGCATGCGCTTTGCGCTGCGTCACCAGACCATCGCCGACCAATGCCTCAAAGGGTATCTGTTCATTAATGCTATGACAGATGGTGCTATGCGTCTGGGTCATCCAGGTAATTTTATCTACGCCAAAGGCAGCGAAATCTTGCAGTAAAGCCATACGATGCTGTTGTACCCGCTGCGCATCATCCTGCACATGCAAGGCCAGATTAAAACCTGCAAGCTCAGGCTGCGTGGATGGCTGTACTTTCGCATGATGAACGCGGGTCTGACCCACATACACACCTTGTGAAAGTCCTGGTACAAATTGCATCTCGATTCCTTGCTTTGACGCGAGCTAAATAAAAAAATTAATAGGCTTTGTTTTCGGTGCGCAGCACTTCAATCAGATTGGCAAAATCTTCCGGCCACGGCGCTTCAAAGGTCATTTCTTCTTTGCTACGCGGATGGGTCAGACCAAGTTTTGCTGCATGCAAGGCCTGACGTTTAAAGCCACGTAAAGTATCATCTAATAATTGTGATGCACCTGCCGGCATACGTACACGCGGCATATACACCTGATCACCAATCAGGCCAAAGCCGATATAGCTAAAATGCACACGAATCTGGTGGGTACGTCCGGTTTCCAGACGGGCTTGAACACGGGTGAAATGCTGGAAGCGCTCTTTAACGTTATAATGCGTCACGGCATCTTTACCGCCCGGAAGCACAGTCATTTTCACGCGATCCACCGGATGGCGTTTGATCGGTTCGTCAATGGTACCGCCAGCAATAATATTGCCATATACCACCAGATCATACAGGCGATATACTGATTTTTTCTCAAGCTGTTTGCTAAGAGAGAACTGTGCTTCCAGATTTTTCGCGACGACCAACAGACCACTGGTGTCTTTATCAATACGGTGTACCAGACCGGCACGCGCCAGTTCAGAAGATTTCGGATAGTGATGCAATAAAGCATTCACCAAGGTGCCAGAACTATTGCCAGCGCCCGGATGCACCACCATACCGACAGCTTTGTTAATGACGATAATGTCATCATCTTCATAGATGATGTCCAGTGGAATGTCTTCTGGCAGGCTGCGCGTTTGCGCTTCAAGCTCGACATTTAAGGTCAGGATTTCAAAACCATCACTTTTAAATTTCGGCTTGACCGGTTGACCATTCACCAATAAATTTCCATCTTTGATCCATTGCTTTAATTTTTCTCGGGAAAAATCGCTCCAGACCATCGCGGCAATCTGGTCGATCCGTTGTCCGATATAAGTTTCATCCAGTTGAAATTGCAACGATAAACGTGTTGCAGTTGCTTCTGAAGTATGGTTATCTGCATCCTCAGAATCTTCAAGTAAATTGAAATCAGTATCAGGGATATTAGAATTGGAAGATTGTGCTTGACTCATTTGCTCATTCAGACAAAAGTGGTTTAATAGTGCAATTGTAGCTCATTGCCCGTATTAACAGAGGAATTTTTATGTCGCTACCACATTATAAAATGACAATGCTTGCCCTCACGATTGGCATTGCATCGGCAATGGTAGGCTGTAGCAGTAATCCCAAAAAAGAAGTCGTGGATAAAGGTCCTGAATCTAGCGAGCAAGTTTATATTCAAAAAGCACAGAAAGCGCTAGATCGTAATCAATATACCGATGCCGCAAAACAGCTAGAAGCACTGGAAACCTATTTCCCGACCAGTCAGTATGCTCCGCAAGCGCAGCTTGAACTGTTATATGTAAAATTTCAGCAAAAAGATTATGAAGGTGCAGTGGCACTGGCAGAGCGCTTTATCCGTCTGAATCCACAACATCCAAATGTCGACTATGCTTACTATGTACGCGGCGTATCCAATATGGAGCAGAACTATAATGGTCTGCTGCGTTATACCTCGCTGAAACAGTCGCATCGTGATGTCAGCTATCTGAAAGTGGCTTATCAGAATTTTGTCGATTTCATTCGCCGCTATCCGTCTAGCACCTATGCGGTCGATGCAGCGCAGCGCATGAAATTTATCGGTCAGGAACTGGCTGAGCATGAAATGAATGCGGCACGCTTTAATTTAAAACGTAAAGCCTATCTGGCTGCGGTTGAACGTGCACAATGGGTGGTGGAACATTATCCACAAACCCCTCAGATTCCAGAAGCACTGGCAACGATTGCCTATGGCTATGATCAACTGGGTGATAAAGCAACCTCTCAGCAATATGTTGATGTGTTAAAGCTGAATTATCCAAATCTGGTGAAATCTGATGGTACGGTCAACTTGCGTGCAGCACGTAGCGAAAGCAGTTTCTTTAACCGTGCCACACTGGGTATTTTTGGTAAAGAAGCCAAGACGGTGACTGACAACAATGCAGAGTCGGATGCGCCAGAAACTGAAAAGCGCAGCCTGACCAATCGTGTATCTTTTGGTTTGCTTGATCGTCCTAAAAATACCGAAGCAGAGCAACCTGAACCGACTGCCGAATAAGCCGACTGTCGCAGGTGCATTTTCTTTAAGGGCAAGGTATCATACTTGCCCTTTTGCTTTGTCCCGGCCAGGCTTGAACAAATCGTGCAAAAGGTATACAAAGGAAGTTAAAAAAGAATCGACCTGAATCAGTTGAATCCTATTGATTCAATCACTTAAACCTTAGATACGCAGCACGAGAAGCTCAGCAGATTATGGCAATTCCTCAACATACGATTGATCAGATTCTCGATCGCACCGATATTGTCGATGTGATTGGTCAATTCGTGAAACTGAAAAAAACTGGCCGTACCTATTCGGGCTGCTGTCCTTTCCATCAGGAAAAATCGCCCTCTTTTCACGTCTATCGTGACAAACAATATTTTCACTGTTTTGGCTGTCAGGCCAATGGCAACGCCATCCGTTTTTTAATGGACATTGGTAGCCGTAATTTCGTCGAAGTGATGAAAGACCTGTCCAGTCAGACCGGCATTGAACTGCCAAAAGACAATACTGATTCCAATAAATTAAAATACAAACGGGAAGCCGCCAAACCGAAAATAGTCGCTGCGACCAAAGTTGAGAATACGCAAGCTCCGCAACGCCCAGCACAAGAACATTCTGTGTCGGATGCTTCTTTTGATCCATTTGCAGAGTTTCAGGCCTCCGAACAGGATTTCTACGGCGACCCTTTTGCTGCTTTTGAGCACATGCCAATGGCCGAAGTTCAGCAAGACGGCAACTTATACGACCTGCTGGAAAATATTGCGCAGTTCTATGAACGCCAGTTACCCAACAGTTCCAGTGCACAGCAATATTTCAAGCAACGTGGCCTGACTGCAGAAACCATTGCCTATTGGCGCTTAGGTTATGCACCTGAAGACTGGCAACATCTGGAAAAAGCCTTTCCTCAGGATATCGAAGGCCTGAAACTACTGGGGCTAATTCGTACCAGCGACAGTGGCCGTGATTTCGACCTGCTGCGAGAGCGGGTAATTTTCCCGATTCGTGATACCAAGGGTCGTGTGGTCGGCTTTGGTGGCCGTGCGCTCAATGACGAGATCAAGCCCAAATACATCAACTCGCCAGACTCTGAAGTTTTCCATAAGAACCAGTTGCTTTATGGGCTGTATGAAGGCAGAAAGCAGAAAGCCCAGGAATGGCTGATGGTCGAAGGCTATATGGATGTGATTGCATTGCAGCAATACGGCATTCATGGCGCAGTCGCGACACTGGGAACTGCCAGTAATACCGACCATCTGAACATTCTGTTTAAGCAGAACAACCGGATTACCATTGCCTTTGATGGCGATGCTGCCGGTCAAAAAGCCGCACGCCGAACGCTGGACATTGCCCTGCCATTACTCAGTGATGGCCGTGAGCTGAAATTCTTTGTTTTGCCTGCTGACCATGACCCGGACTCCTTGATCCGCCGTGAAGGCATCGAAAACTTTAGACGCTTGCTGGATCAGGCGCCGCTGATGTCGGACTTCGTGTTTGCCCATCTGACCCAAAATCAGGACATCACTACCCCTGAAGGTAAAAGTCAGGTCATGGGTGAACTGAAAAATCTGACCGAATTATTGCCTAAACATGGCTCATTCCGCTATTTGCTGCAGCAATTTTTCCGCGAAAAACTGGGCTTTAACCGTAAATGGCAACCCAAGGTTAATACCGATGCATCCTTAAGTTTTAGCACCAAAATTGATGCTGAAGAATATGTGATTGCAATTTTGATGAATCATCCCTATTTGTATATTCATTTTGAACCACTGCGTGCGCTGGTATCTGAAGATCAGCTGCTGTTTAAAATCCTAAATATTCTGAATGTGATTTTTGATGACCTGCCGGATGATCCTGAACTCTCGATCTATTATGTTTTAGGTGCCTGTGCAGTACATCATCATGAATTACAGCATATTCTACAACATGCCAATGTGAGCGATTATACCTCTTCGCCTGAACAGGCCGACAAACTGGCGGCAGACTTCTCGACCAAGCTGCAATATCAGTGTCTGAAAAACAAGATAAAATCGAAAAAATTTAGCAGCATTGCAGAAATGAAGAATCTGAAAATGCAGATTTACGAAATTGATAAAAAACGCTCCATGACCTTATTGGACGATTAACAGTTTTAAATCGCTTCAAATAAAAATAAGGCGTTTATCTCTAAACGCCGTTCTTCAAAATAGCTATTGTTAAAGAGCTCGCTAATGTTTGGTCTTGCGGCGTGTATCAACTACCTCTTGCAAGGTATCGCGCATCATTTCAAAACAGCTTGGATCTTCCGCCTTGGCCGCCTCACGCAGCACAATAGAAGTCGGATGTAAGAGTTTCTGTGTCAGGCGGTGCGAAAACTCAGCCATAACCATTTCTGCTTTTTCACCCTGGGCAATACGTTGCAGCGCCAATGCCAGTTCTTCCTGCCGCAACTCTTCACCATGGTCACGATAAGCATGAATGGTGGCCCCGGCCTGCTTGACCTTTTGCTGGGTCATCAGTTCTGTTGCGAGCTGATTCACCATAACTTCGGCTTCAACCGCAGCCTGACGACGATGCGCCAGATTTTCCTCAATCACGCTTTGCAGATCATCGACGCCATACAGATATACCCCATCAAGTTTTTCAACTTTAGGATCGATATCACGTGGCACGGCCAGATCGACTAACAACATTTGCTGGTAACGGCGTTTTTTCAGTGCCGCTTTGATATCTGCAAAATGAATCACCTGATGCAGACTGCCGGTACAACTGGAAATCACATCGGCGCGATGCAGATTGTCTGCCAGCTGGTCAAAGTCAATAATTTCTACTTCTACCCGATGCGCAATTTCCTGCGCCAGAATGTCTGCACGTTCTCGGGTACGGTTACAGATAATAATCTTGCCCACACCCATTTCTGCGAGATGCTTGGCGACCAGACTGTTCATCTCCCCGGCTGCTACCACCATAATGGTGAGCTTGTCTGGATGACTAAATACCTGTAGGGCCAACTGTGCGACCGCATAGCCCATTGATACCGCATGACTGCCGACAGCGGTCTCGGAACGAACCCGTTTGGCCGCATAAAAGGCATATTCAAAAATTCGGTTTAAACTGCGTGACACCGTCTGGGAATCTTTGGCAAGAGAAAGAGCATTTTTGACTTGTCCCAGAATCTGCGGTTCACCCAGCATCAGTGAATCCAGACCACTGGCGACACGCATCAAGTGCGTCACGGCTTGGGCATTTTCATAACGATAGACATGATTTTGCAGCTGTTTGACATCCACCCCATTTTTTTGGGCGAGCCAGTTCAGCACCATGTCGACATTGTCAGACATCGCGTAAACTTCGGTTCGGTTACATGTAGACACCACCACCATGTCGTTTAATTCAGGGTGTTGGCTTTGCTCGGCAAGAATGGCACTTAACTTTTCAGGGTTAAACGCAACTTGTTCCCGCAGTTCTACAGAGGCAGTTTGATGGTTGACACCCAATGCAAAGAAAGACATATCAGGTCATCATTTCAATAAATTTATGCTATTGTGCAATATCGGTGTCATAAAAAGCATTACTTGGATCAAGAAAAATTGCGTCAAACAATCAGCCGTATCAACGGCCCTACAATTAAGCAATATTCTACCACATTCCTATTGGTGGGTAGCATGGCTTCAACTGCTCATCTTTATGCAGCGGAAGCAGTTTACCATGCAAATCAAAATTATGATGCCATAAAACAAAGTATGATGGCCGAGTTTGCCATTGCCGCACATGACATTCCGACTGCTTTGCACAACTATACAGTTCTGGCAATCAAGAGCAACTCCACCACGGTCAAGCAGCGTGCACTGAATGTTGCATTGGAACATGATGATTTACAGGCAGCCCTCGATATCTCGACCCACTGGGTGGTACAGGAGCCGCAGGATGTCCCCGCCTTATTTTATTTATCCCATATTGCCCTGAAAGCGCATGAGTATGAGCTGGCGGCAGAGACCTTAGAGAAAATCCTGCAAATTGATGACAGTGCCGATCTGGAAGAAATTCTCGCTGGGATTTCACCTGAAGGCACAGAAGACCGCAGCTATCTGATTCAGGCTTTAAGCACCACCAAAGCCAGAGACAATCCATCTATTCTGGTGCTGGTGGCCGGTCTGGAAGCACAAAATGGTCAGCTGGAACAGGCTTTAAATACCATTAACCGTGCTCTAAAAAAACGTCCGAATGCGACTGGTTATATCCTGATGAAAGCCAATCTGCTGAATGCTCTCGACGATCCAGAGGAAACCCTGCAATGGTATGAAAAATCCAGCCGTAAACACCGCAATAATCTGGATGTGCGTCTGGCCGAAGTCAAATATCTGGTCAAGCTCAATGAATCGACTTTAGCGCTAAAAAAACTGCAGGATATTCTAAAAAAATGGCCAACGGCTGAAGAAGCCTTGTTTATTGCCGGACTGACCAGTATTGATCTGGAAGAATACGAGAAGGCCGAAAAACATCTGGTCGAACTGCGTTATTCTGCACAGTATCAAAATGAAGCCTATTATTATCTGGCAGTGAATGCTGAACGCAAACAGCATTATGAAACCGCCAAAGCCTATTATCGTCTGGTCGATGGCAGTCTGTACACCGTCTCGCGTCGTAACATGATCTCGATTTTTGCCCAGCAGGATAAGCTGCATGATGCGCTGCGTTTCTTGACTCAGGAACGGGTGAATTATCCGCAACATGCCAGCTTTTTATATCTGGCCCAGGCAGATATTTTAACGCGTATGCAGAATAAAAAAGCCGCGATCCGCCTGCTAGAAGAAGCCAGCAAAAACCTGCCGGATGATCCGGAACTGGTTTATGCGCAAGTGCTATTGCTAGATCCACATCAGGATCGCAACAAGCTGGATGAATTGCTGGCAAATTTACTCAAGATTGAACCGAATAGTCCGACCTATCTGAATGCCTATGCCTATACCCTGGCAATGCAGAACCGGCGTCTGGAAGAAGCGCGCCGCTATGTCGAACAGGCACTGGAATATGCACCGGAACAGGCTTCCATTCTGGATACTTATGGTTATATCTGTTATTTACAGAATGACTTTGCCACGGCTGCAGATGTCTTATACAAAGCATATCAACTCAATCCAAGCGTGAAGATTGGGGTACGTTATGCGCGTTCGTTGTACATGAATGGTGATATACAACACTTCCATCAAGTGTTACAACAATTACAACAAAACCATCCAAATGACCCCGAATTAAAACAACTTAATTCGCTATTGTTAGCACCACAAAACCAAACGAGTTAATTCTTTTATGCGCAATTTAAGCCAATTGGGCTGCTGTGCCTTTGCAGCAACTGCTTTATTCTTAACTGGCTGTCAGCAGATGATCAATCCGCAAACGCCAGTGACACCTTCTGTACAGGCAGATAATCAATTCCAGCTGCAAGGTAAAATTGGTGTGCGCACACCGCAACAGACCGGCAGTGCATTCTTTACCTGGGTACAACAGCAAGAAGAATTTGATATTGAGCTGAGTGGTATTTTAGGTGTGGGCAAAACCCAGATTTCCGGCACGCCCGGCCAAGTCACATTAAACAGTGCTAAAACAGGTGTGATTCAGGCGGCAAGTGCCGAAGAATTACTGCAACGCGCCACAGGCTGGCAAGCACCGATCAGCTATTTAGTGGACTGGGTACAGGCCCGCCCTGCGACAACGACTGCCAAATTGCAAAAAGATGATACACAGCGGATTAGCCAGATTATTGAACAGGGCTGGACGGTCGATCTCAATTACAATGCGCAGGCCAAAATGCCAAACCGCTTAATTTTAAAGCAGTCACTTGAAAATGGTGCGGAAAACCGTATTACAATGATCATTGAAAACCGTTAATTGACCTGATGTTAGCCCATGATGATTCGTGTTCCCTCGCCTGCTAAACTGAATTTGTTCTTACATATTACCGGTCGCCGTGAAAATGGCTATCACGAGCTGCAAAGTATTTTTCAGCTGATTGATCTGTATGACTGGCTGGAGTTTGAACAAACAGATAATCAACACATCCAGATTGAAGGGCTGGCCTCAGTCGATCTGGAACAAAATTTAATCTATCGTGCGGTACAACTGTTGAAGCCCTATGCTCAAACACTGACCGGGCTAAAGATTCGTCTGGAAAAAAATATACCGATGGGTGCTGGACTCGGTGGCGGTTCGTCGAATGCAGCCACCACCCTGATTGTGCTGAACCAGCTCTGGCAGTGCGGTTTAAATATCGAGCAACTGGCAGATCTCGGAGTCAAGCTGGGTGCAGATGTACCGATATTTGTACATGGTCGAAATGCCTGGGCTGAAGGCATTGGCGAACACTTAACATTCATAGACTTAGATCAAAAACAATTCATTGTGTTAAAACCTGACTGTTTTATCAGCACTCAACTGCTTTTTTCGCAAAAAGCATTGACAAGAGACACGAAGAGCACTAAATTTTGCGCCTATCAGCAAACGCCATCTGATTTTGGAAATAACTTTGAGCCACTGGCTCGATCCTTATATCCTGAAGTCGATGAAGCGATGCAATATCTCGACCAGTTCGGTATTGCAAAACTTACAGGTACAGGTGCTTGTGTGTTTATTGAAGTCACTGAAAATCTGAATATCGAAGATATTCTTGCAAATGCACCATGTAAAGCTTACCTGGTCAACAGTTTACAAGAATCACCTTTAGTTCAGTTTAAAGTGTAGATAGGGGTATCGCCAAGTGGTAAGGCACCGGGTTTTGATCTCGGCATCCGTTGGTTCGAATCCAGCTACCCCTGCCATTTTCACCTGTAGATGTACTGTATTAGGGGTATCGCCAAGTGGTAAGGCACCGGGTTTTGATCTCGGCATCCGTTGGTTCGAATCCAGCTACCCCTGCCATCTTACAGTTCATCAAATTTAGGGGTATCGCCAAGTGGTAAGGCACCGGGTTTTGATCTCGGCATCCGTTGGTTCGAATCCAGCTACCCCTGCCATTTTCTCGAAAAAAGACAGAACACTCATTTGCTGTAAGACTGTTAATTTACCTTGACACTTTACCGTAAAAATATTAAAGTTCTGCCGCATTAGGGGTATCGCCAAGTGGTAAGGCACCGGGTTTTGATCTCGGCATCCGTTGGTTCGAATCCAGCTACCCCTGCCATCTATTCCCATATATCCCAACCGCCAAGGGTGCTTCATGCCCAATCTTGTCGTTTTTAGTGGATCTGCGCATCCACAATTCGCTCAAAAAGTCGTAAGTCACTTACATATTCCTCTAGGCGCTGCCTCTGTAGGTCAGTTCTCTGATGGTGAAATCGCTGTCGAGATTACTGAAAACGTTCGTGGTAAAGACGTATTCGTCGTGCAACCTACTTGTGCTCCTACTAACGATAACCTGATGGAAATCTTAGTCATGGCTGACGCTTTGCGTCGTGCAAGTGCAGGTCGTATTACTGCCGTGATTCCTTACTTTGGTTATGCTCGTCAAGACCGTCGTCCACGTTCAAGCCGTGTGCCAATTACTGCTAAAGTCGTTGCAGACATGCTGACGACTGTAGGTATTGACCGCGTTGTGATGATTGATCTTCATGCTGACCAGATCCAAGGTTTCTTCGATATCCCTGTAGACAACATCTACGGTACACCAGCGCTACTTGCTGACTTACGTCAGCAGTCACATCACAACCTGATGGTGGTTTCACCTGACGTCGGTGGTGTGGTTCGTGCACGTGCTGTTGCGAAACAAATGGGTGATATCGATCTTGCAATCATCGATAAGCGTCGTCAAAAAGCGAATGAATCACAAGTGATGCATTTGATTGGCGATGTGAAAGATCGTGATTGTGTCATCGTCGATGACATGGTAGATACTGCAGGCACTTTATGCAAAGCAGCTGATGCATTGAAAACTTTCGGTGCTCGCAAGGTTGTTGCTTATGCAACGCATCCAGTACTTTCTGGTAAAGCATTAGAAAACTTAAGACATTCTGTGATTGATGAGTTGGTGGTTTGTGACACCATCCCACTTTCAGATGAAGCTTTAGCACTGGGCAAGATTCGCCAGGTTTCCGTAGCCAGCATGGTTGCCGAAACGATTCGTCGCATTAACAACGAAGAATCTATTAGCGCAATGTTCGATTCTTATCTATAATAGAGCGCTGAATTTTCAAAGCCCTGCCATTTGGTAGGGCTTTTACTCACTAGACTGGTCGCAAGTCTGGTTCATTTAACTTAAATAGGATGTCTATCATGGCAAACTTCGTATTAAACGCAGCAGCACGTGAAGAAGCAGTTCAAGGGAAAGGTTCGAGCCGCCGCCTTCGTCTTCAAGCTAAAGTTCCTGCAATCATCTACGGTGGCGAAGCTGCTCCTGTAGCTGTTACTCTTGAGCTTCGTCAGCTTGTTAAATTCTTAGAAAATAACTCTTTCTTTGAAGAAGTTATCGAAATTGATGTAGACGGTAAAGTTGAAAGCGTGAAAATCCAAGCCTTACAACGTCACCCAGCTAAAAACACGCCTATGCACGCTGACTTTAAACGCGCATAAGTGTTAATGGTGTAATTAGTGTCAAATATTTCACTGATTGTTGGTTTGGGCAACCCAGGTTCTGAGTATGCCCAAACCCGCCATAATGCAGGGGCCTGGTTCGTAGAACGCCTTGCAGAGCAATATGGCATTACCCTCAAGAAAGACCCGAAATTCAATGGATTTAGTGGTCGTGGCAATATCGAAGGTCAAGACGTTCGTCTTCTTCTACCTACAACCTTTATGAACCTTTCCGGTAAAAGTGTTGTTCCTTTCGCCAAATTCTACAATATCGCACCTGAATCGATCCTGATTGCCCATGATGAACTGGATATGAATCCTGGTGTCATTCGCCTGAAAACGGGTGGTGGTCACGGTGGCCATAATGGTCTACGCGATATCGTGCCGCATATTGGTTCAAACTTCCATCGCCTGCGTATTGGAATCGGTCATCCTGGTACCAAAGACCGTGTTTCTGGTCATGTGCTCAGTAAAGCGCCCAGCAGCGAACAAAAGTTAATGGATGATGCAATTTCACATGCGCTCGCACGTACCAAAATGCTGGTGAATGCAGAAGTACAGCAAGCCATGAATCAAATTAATGCCTATAAGCCTAACTGATCATTCAAAAATCGCTGGACAATTCCGCTTGTCAGAAAGATCATTTAAGCGCAAAATGCGCAAGCCTACCCACTTATCCAGTGTCGTAGAAATTGATTCAACCATATGATGATCAAAGTCTTAGTTCAACTCAGGGGACGCTAGCCATGCTATCTCGTTTATTAAAATGCAAAATTCACCGCGCTCACGTTACACATGCAGAATTACACTATGAAGGTTCATGTGCAATTGATGGCGTTTTGATGGATTTAGCTGGCATTCGCGAATACGAAGAAATTCATGTGTGGAACGTGACCAATGGTAAACGTTTTGCAACTTATGCCATTCGTGGCGAAGATAATTCAGGCATCATTTCAGTCAATGGTGGCGCTGCACATCAAGCCGATGTAGGCGATATCATCATTATTGCAACTTTTGGTGATTTCACTGAAGCTGAAGCAAATGCACATCAGCCACGCTTGGTCTATGCAAATCCAAACAATACCGTCAGCCATACTGCCAACTGTATTCCGGTACAAGTCGCTTAAGTCGATTCGACCAGATTCCCAAAGCTCGCACCTCGCGGGCTTTTTTATGGCCAGAATGACTAAATATAATTAACTGCCCTGCCGCCAGCTTTTAGAACTTTCACAATTTAGGGGCTTTAAATGGGAGTCAACAAGATTAACCAGTAAAGCCTTTCCATTTTCCTTAAGCTTAAGTTCGGCAAATTTGGCACTGCGATAACACGGCTCCAGGCCTTCGGCGAATAAAAAACTATTGGCCGCCGGATATAAAGCTTCAAAACTATTGCGTGGATTCTTTAACAGCAGTTTTGCGGAAGATGCCGGATGAACTTGTAACAGACGCGGATCAAAACTGCTTCGTATCACCCGTCGTTGTGCATCCAAGCGTACATAGCTCACGATCTGAGACCGATCTTTAAAATCCTGAATAGTGATATCTGAACCTGTTTGATTCAGGGCAGTTTCATCAGTATCTAGACCAGCAAAATGCAACTGATAGTTCAGCGCCATATAATCGCCCTGCAAAATCGAACGCGGGTCGACGGGCGCCAACTTAACAAAAATACTCTGACTATTTCTTAAATGCCATTCATGCTGGATAATTAAGCCCACAAATAAGGCAATACTAAAAATACTCAGGTGTAGCACCCAAAACTTTTTCATGAGGCCACTCCTGTTTTCGACTGAAATTTCGGTGAGCTCAACACATAAGCCAGAAGCAAAACCAGCAGACCTGAAGCAAGGATACTGACACTCTTAAATAAAAAGCTGAGTCCCAGATTGTAATACAGCAACCATAACCAGAAGATCAGTAACAGAACCAATAAGGCCTGCATCAATCGCTGTTGATTGACCATCGCCCAGGCCATAAGTACCAGAATGATGAAAATTTCAAAATAGCCCAGTGCAATCAGTAAAATGCCTACGGCAGGAATCAGCCAGAGTGGTGTCAGCGAAAATTGCTTCAGATGTATTCCGATAAAACTCAGCAGCCATACTGCGGGTAAAATATAGAAAACAATTGCTTCATCTATGCCGCGCGGATGCAGTTGCTGCGCTACGCCAAATTGCAACAGACATTGAAAAATAGCCGTTGCTGCAAAAATACTGATCATCCACAGATTCACACTTTTGGCATAAGCTGAAGCAAGCCAGTGTCTTGCAGTGAGTAAAGCCACGGTCAGCACACTGTAATTCAACAGCATGATCCATGTGATCAGGCGATGGTCATGAGAAAATGGGTGCTGCTCGATTAAAACTGCAATTCCCAACGCATGAGCCAGTAATAACTGTAATAGCAGCACCAGCCAATGCATGCGATTCATGATACTTAGCAACGTAATACCGATTTGTATCAGCCAGATCAGCAATAAACTATCTGTCAACAATTCGGTATGAATCAGGACAGCAGCCTGACCGCAGACCCACAAACAATAAGCCAATTGCCGCAGAAAAACTGAAGGCTTGCTATGAATCAACCACCAGGCAATCCCGATAAAGATTAGCCCCATCAGGATGGATAAACTTTCCCAATAGGTCAGCAACAGTATGGCCAGTATCACACCAGCAATCCATGCGCCCAGCGCCAGTGGAATGACCGAAAACCGGCTCTGGGGTAACAGCTTTATCAGCAGCGCACTAATCGCCGCAAACCAGCCAAAGATGAGCAAAGCCAGCACCAATAAGCCTGCAGCTGAATTTTGCAAATATTGGTCTGTGAGATCAAAAATCAGAATGCTAAAACTCAGTGCCAGCCCTGCAACCAGCAAACTGGTTTCCAGCTGTTGCTGCCGAGTATAGAAATAAGCACTAAATAACAGTGCTAAGACCAGTACCGAAGCCAAATACCAGATCGAATTCGAGTCGATAAATCGAAACATGCTAAATACCGAAATGAGTACCACCACGGCAATCAACAGATAGCGCAAAACCGGATAATAGCGTAATGCATAGATCAGACTCAGTCCGGTCAACAGATTAAGACTGAGCAGATAGGCAGTTTCAGCACGTACCAACCAAAAGCTTTGTTTAAAATAAAAATAAAGCGCCAGCTGGCTGACCACGCAAAATAATGCAAACACACCAATATTCGGTCGATACAGCCAAGGCAAAAGTAACAAGGCCCAAAGCAAAAACAATTGATAACTGTCAGCACCGGTCTGATAAATCTGCCCAATCACCGCCAGACTTAAGCCCAGCATTAAACCCGATACAGTATCCAGACTTTGTCTTAACTTTTCTCGCGCAGCGAAATGCACACTCAGCAATGCCGAACCCAGCAATAAAACTTGCGGCATAAACAACTGGACAAATTTCGGCAGCATCCACCAGTTTGCTGCCAGCAGATATACGATACTGACAGCGATCAGCGCGAGTCCAATGATTTGAAGAATCTGAAAACAGCAGGTTGAATAAATAACAGCGGTGAGAATGGATGATCGGGCTTGGGTACTGTTTTAGACATGCTGATCTGTTCAATTTTTATTTGATTTTACCTTAGCATGATTTTTAGCGCATATGCCAGGCAGGAATCTTACAACTGTGCAGTACTTTTTTAAATCAGGATCTGATAAATGCCGTAAAGAGCAATGATCAGCAGAATGAGACCACACAAGGCCAGCAAATGCGGATACAACCGAGAACGGGATAAACGATTAAAACCCAAATACACCACTGACAGGGTCAGGAAATCCAGCACGATCCAGCTCAGGGTTAAGATTATGAGACTTAAATCGAGATCAGATGTAATACCAATAAACTGCGGGAAAAAAGCCGCAAAGAAAATAATATCTTTGGGATTGGAAATACCGACCAGAAAACCCTGCTGAAAGCCGCCACGTACCGGAGATAACTTCTTTTGAGCTGACTCTGCTTGCTGAAAAATCACCTCCCGAAATATTTGCAGCCCCAGATAACCAATATACAGACAACCCAGCAACTTGATGGCATCCAGCCACTGTTCATTAATGACCAGCAAGCCTTTCAGGCTTAATATCGATAAAGCAATCAATATCAATGAAGCAAAATTGGTGCCAAAAATAGTTCTTAAAGCCGCAGCATAACCGCCTTTTAGACCGGAACTCGCCACCAGCAACATCACCGGACCAGGCGTGGCGATCATTACCACAACAGCCAGACAATACAAGAGATACTCACTGATATTCATGCTCTTCCCTCAGCTGTTGTTATTTTTCTGCATAAAAAAAGAGGACTTATTCCTCTTCCTGCAGATGAATCAGATGTTGACTGATACCATCCGCCCGCAGAAAAGCCAGATCATAACTGGCAGTGGCCAAAGCCAGGATCCGGCGCTCAAATTCATCCCAGAGTGGACGTACCTGCTTATAATGAATCCCCAAACCACTATCATCGGTAAAATGCCGATTTTTTTCACAGAGCTTTAAAGCATGATACAGCTTACGCCCTTTGGAGGCATCGTCACGTAAACGTACCCGTTTTGACAGCACAAAGGCTTGAACCTTGACGATATCTGCATGTGGCAACAACGGCACTAAAATCTGATCCAGCTGTGCATCCAGACGCCGCCATACGGCATGATGCTGATCAGCGCCATAAGTGTTCCAGTGAATCACCTCATGATTGAAACGGCGGCAACCACGACATACCGCATCACCAAATACGGTCGAGCAACGCCCAGCACACGGGGTTAAAGACGCAATACGACGATCTGAACTCAAAACACACTCCAAAGATACTGCAACTTCCAGTACCTGCATCACTGCATAAAACTTTACAAAATTCCGGGTCGGGCATGACTATACACGCTCTCCCCCATGAATTGAAGCCTGTTAAAAGGCAAGTGTTTTACTCGCTTATTCACTCGAATCACGCTAAAATATGCGCCTTTAAATTATCATGCTACGTTGGAGTATTCCATGAACGCTACTGTAGAACAGCTTGCACCTGTAGAACAGCAAGCGACCTCAGGTTGGGTTGTTGCCGCACTTTATCAATTCAAAGAAGTTCAAGATCCTGCCGATCTTCAACAACGTCTTTTAGACTTGGTAAAAACAATCAACCTTTGTGGAACACTCATTGTAGCGGGTGAAGGGATTAACGGTACGGTTGCAGGTGACCGTGCATCGATTGATCAAATTCACCAGTTCCTTCTCAATGAAGGCTTTGTTGAGATGGAATATAAAGAGTCAGACAGCTCTGACAAGCCATTTCGTAAAATGAAAATTAAATTAAAAAAAGAAATCGTGACTTTAGGAGTAGAAGTGAAACCACGTGATCTGGTCGGTCACTATCTTGATCCTCAGGAATGGAATGAACTGATTGCGCGTGATGACGTGATTCTGGTTGATACCCGTAACGATTACGAATACAAAGCAGGAACGTTCAAAGGCGCGATTGACCCGAAAACTGAAAGCTTCCGTGAATTCCCTGAATATGTGAAAAATAATCTGGAACAGCACAAAGACAAGAAAATTGCCATGTTCTGTACCGGTGGTATTCGCTGTGAAAAATCAACCTCTCTGCTTCTGCAAGAAGGTTTTACAGAGGTGTATCACCTGAAAGGCGGTATTTTAAAATACCTGGAAGAAACTCCGGCTGAAGAAAGTATGTGGGAAGGCGAATGCTTCGTATTTGATGGCCGTACAGCAGTAACACACGGTGTCGAAGAAGGTCAAAACACCAAATGCCATGCCTGTGGCTGGCCTTTGCTTCCTGAAGAAGTGGCGCTGCCAAGTTATGAACATGGTGTCTCTTGCGTGTACTGCATTGACAAGACCACAGAGAAACAAAAAGACGGTTTCCGTATGCGTCAGTCCCAAATTCTGGCAGCAAAACGTAAACGTCTCTAAGCCAGCCGCTTTGTAAGAAAATATATAAAAACCCTCTTCGGAGGGTTTTTTATTTACATAAAAATTACAACAGTAATAAAACTCTCACCAATTCATTACCAAGAACCTTATTTTTTTCCAAGCAAGATTGCTAGTCTATTGAAAAGTCTATCTTAAGCCAAGTCTTTCATTATTAACTTAAATTTTAAAATGAAAAGGAATATAACATGACCAGTTCACTTGCTCGAGATCCAGATAATCTGGTTCAGTTTCAACCCAAAGAGAATATAAAACAACAACGACTTCATCAGGTTAATGACGAGCTTGAGAGCCAGTCACATGTGTTTGTGGTCATCTTGGGAACTGTGATTGGCGCGATTTTAGCGCTGTTTATTGGTTATCATCTTAATACCAGTGTCATTCATTTTATGCTGCTGAGTGTTTTACCTGTCTGTTTGGCCTATGGCTTACGCAAAGTCTATATTTATACGCTGACACATAGCTGATTCTGCCTGCTCATTTATATTCCAAGACTTTACCGCATAAAAAATACTGCTTAGGATACAGGCAGTATTTTTTATTTTGACCATCTTATGAATTTAACTGAATGGATTATTTCCGTCATGGAACAACTGGGCTACTGGGGTATTGCCCTGCTCATGTTTCTGGATAATGTCTTCCCACCCATCCCTTCCGAAATCATTATGCCTTCTGCGGGCTATTCGGCCTCTCAGGGCGAGTTAATACTGGTCGGGGTGATCATGGCCGGTTGCATTGGCTCATTACTAGCAGCAGCCTTGCTGTACTGGGTGGGTTATAAATTCAATCACGATTCCATTTTCAAGTTTGTCGACCGTTATGGCAAATATCTGTTTATCAAATCCAATGATGTGAAAAAATCACTGAGCTGGTTTGAACATTATGGACATCGGATTGTGTTTTTTGGCCGCATGGTTCCTGCCGTCCGCTCACTGATCAGCATTCCTGCCGGCATGAGCCGTATGCCCTTCTGGAAATTCATGTTCTATAGCACACTCGGAACCATCATCTGGACCACGTTTTTGGCCTGTGTCGGATTTTACTTTGGTGAAAACCAAGAGTTGATGCAGCAAATTTTCAGTAAAGTCAGTTATGTGATTATTGCGATTGTTATAGTCATTATTGCCTGGGTTATCTACCGTAGACAGCAGCGTAAAAATCGTCCATCCTGAATAGACCTCAGCATGAAGGAGGCTAAAACGATGTCGCACTATCTTAAATATTTTGCCACCGTTTATCTTAGCTTGGTTCTATTCGTGGGCGTACTCATTTATGTATTCAATCTGGGCGCGATTCTCCTGATCCCGGCCCTGATCGCGTCGGCCTTTCTCAGTGCCCGATACTTTGTGAAGAGAGAACAACGTTTACCCAGCAAGGAAGAGAAAAGCAAACTGGTATGGGGTTCTACCATCATTGCGATTACATTTGGGTTTATTTTTATATTTGTTGTGATCTGGATGCATCCACAGACTGAAGCCATCTTCAACAACATGGCTTATACCGGAAGGGGCCCGAATTCATTTCTGATGGCCGCTGTGATTGCGGTGCATGGTTTGATCTTTCATATTGCCTATAATAGCTATGCCCGCTACAGTCTGAGCAAACGGGTCGGTATTGAAAGAAAGTAAAATCCCTTCGATGCTTTGATAAAAGTCCAAAGCTAAAAAAAGCACCGTGCGGTCACTGCTGTCCCATAGTTTGCTTTAAATAAAAAAACCTGAGTCCTAACAGTTAAAATATGAGTGCAAACAAACACTTTAACGACCAGGATTCAGGTTTTGTCACATCAGAATACCGTATTTCATGAG